>NZ_JANMET010000039.1:0-14890 GCF_031377265.1 Tabrizicola sp.
CGGCGGGTGGAGATCGAGGCTGCGGACCTGGGGTATTCCCGGTATGGGAGGGAGGGCCGCAAGGGCCTCCGTTCCGGGGGTGGGATGCCGGTTCCGGTGTGATGTCCACGCGTGGACAAGACTTCCGAACCAATGGAATCAATGGGTTAGGGTTACGGTTTTAGGGAAGCGTTAAGGTTTGGCGGGCGTTCGAGTGGAGTTTCGAGGCCAGCCCCCACCTGCCAGTGCTGGCCGCGAAGGTCTGACAGGGATTTGTCCCTTGGAGCGTCACCAAGACCGACAGTCCGGAGCCGAAAGATAGCGGGCAATGGGGGTGCAGCCTGGACCGTCGGGTTGGAAATCGGGGCGCGGCTGCCTGGGCTGGCGCGGTAACGCGCCTGCCGGGGGCAGGCAGGAGCGACCCGATTTGTCGAGGGTCAAATCGGGCAAGAGTGAATGGACCTTGTTGGTGGGCAGATCGGAAGCGGTGGGTCGGCATACACCCGGCGTTGTTATCAAAAGGGATTCTCGTCAAAGCTGACTTCAATGGGAAGTTCATGAAGTAACGTGCCTTCCGAAGTCGAAATCTCAATGCGAACGGTACCTTTTGAGCTATAGGTGTCTTTTTGCTCCTTCCCGTTCCACTTTGTCCAGAATGGCTTTGATAGACTAAGTCGCTCCTGTGAGAAGGCCCCGGGGGCTAGACGCCTTATGCTCGGCGTTATCAGCGAGCGCTTGATGCGGTTGCCGTCAACAATTTCATAGGGGCAGTCTTTTCCATGTGCGGTGGCTGACCAATCCTTTAGTGTGTTCACGTAAATCGCTTCAATTTCTGGGCTACGCTGATTCGTCTGGTTTCTTATGTCAATCACCAAGTCAAAGCTGCCTGTATGCACATACTCTGTCTTTACTAAGTTTGATTCAACTGCTCGGAGTGAGACAGTTAATCTCTCGACTTTCTTCTTTTGCGTTTCTAGTTTTGCCCAATCAAGCCATTCACTAAGCTTATTCTTGAGATCTGTGGCGGTACCATCATACACGACATGCGAATGTTGCTTTAGGTCGAAGGGTATATCGCTAACGCTCTGGGTCACGAGTACACAGAGTTTGCTTCGCGCATGTGAGAAACCTACTTCATAGAAGACGTTCGGATTCTGTTCAGTCATATCTGCAATTATGAAATCCGCGTTTTCGATCTGACGATATACTCTTTCCAAAATAGTCTCGGAAAATCGCTGCTCATCAACCCGCTCGGCAACTATCCCCTTTTCTGAACAAGCCTGCTTAATTCCGAATTGATAGATGTCATTGAATTTTGCAGAGAACGGCATGAGCACAAATGCAAATGGCCTGAGTTCCGAAACCATCATGCAACTCCGTTGTTCCTCAGAATATCAGTACGAACCCTATAGGCAGACGTAGGCTATTCTGAAAGTTGCGCGGCAACAAGCAATACAAGATCAACCTGAATTCCGAGATTTTGCTGTAGCTTAGGAAGCGACCAACTCCTGGACCTAGAGACAGGCCCAGAGCCCCCCTCACCGCTCCTCCACCAAAATCTCCCTTTTCCCAACGTGGTTCGCCCGCGTGACCACGCCCTGATCTTCCATCTGTTCCACCAGCTTGGCGGCCTTGTTGTAGCCGATCCCCAATTTCCGCTGGATGTAGGAGGTTGAACACTTCCGGTCCTTGGCGACAATCGCCACGGCCTGATCATAAAGCGAGTCGTCGCCTTCGCCGTTCAGGCCCAGAACGAGGTCGATCTCGTTGTCGCGCTCGTCATCCACGCTTTCGACAACGCCGGACATATAGACGGGCGGGCCGTAGGATTTGAGGTGGTTGACGATCTCCTCGACCTCTTCATCCGACACGAACGGCCCGTGGATGCGGGTGATTTTCGAGCCGTTGCCCATATACAGCATGTCGCCCATGCCGAGCAGCTGTTCGGCGCCCTGTTCGCCAAGGATGGTGCGGCTGTCGATTTTCGAGGTGACCTGGAAGGAAATCCGGGTCGGGAAGTTGGCTTTGATCGTGCCGGTGATGACGTCGACGCTGGGGCGCTGCGTCGCCATGATCAGGTGGATGCCCGACGCGCGGGCCATCTGGGCGAGGCGCTGGATGCAGGCCTCGATTTCCTTGCCGGCGACCATCATCAGGTCGGCCATCTCGTCCACGATGACCACGATGTAGGGGATGGTCACGGGCTGGAATTCGTCGGTCTCGAAGATCGGGTCGCCGGTTTCTTCGTCAAAGCCGGTCTGGATGGTGCGCTTGAACATCTCGTTCTTGGAAAGGGCCTCGCGGACGCGGCCGTTGTAGCCTTCGATGTTGCGCACGCCCATCTTGGACATCTTGCGGTAGCGTTCCTCCATCTCTCCCACCACCCATTTCAGGGCGACAACGGCCTTTTTCGGGTCGGTGACCACGGGGGACAGAAGGTGGGGGATGCCGTCGTAGACGGAAAGTTCCAGCATCTTGGGGTCGATCATGATCATCCGGCATTCGTCGGGGCTGAGTTTATACAGCAAGGACAGGATCATGGTGTTGATAGCGACGGATTTGCCGGAGCCGGTGGTGCCGGCGATCAGGAGGTGGGGCATCTTGGCGAGGTTGGCGACGATGGGGTCGCCGCCGATGTCCTTGCCCAAGGCGAGCGGCAGGCGCATCTGGCTGTCGCCGAAATCCCGGGCGGAGAGGATCTCCTTCAGCACCACCTTTTCGCGCACGGCGTTGGGGAGTTCTATGCCGATGACGGTGCGGCCCGGCACGGTGGAGACGCGGGCGGAGAGGGCGGACATGCTGCGCGCGATGTCGTCAGCGAGGCCGATGACGCGGCTGGCTTTCAGGCCGGGGGCGGGTTCCAGTTCGTACATGGTGACGACCGGGCCGGGGCGGACCGAGGTGATCTCGCCCTTGACGCCGTAATCGTCGAGGACGCTTTCCAGCATCCGGGCGTTTTCCTCCAAAGCCTCATCGGACAGCTGGGTGCGCTGGATGGTGGTGGGGTTGGACAGCAGGCTGAGCGGCGGCAGTTCGTAGACCGGGGCGCTGTCTTCAAACCGCAGGGCGGGCTGCGATTCAGCGAGGGCCTGGCGCGAGGGGGCGGCCTTGCGGGCGGCGTGCTGCACCATCGGGCGGCGGTCGCCGGTAAGGGCGGGGTTCAGGGGGGCGAGGTCGTCGTCATCGGACCAATCGCTGTCGGCAGCAAACATGTTGTCGGGGACGGTGTCATCCTCCCAGTCCACGGTCATGAGGGTGGGATCGGAAATGGTCGCAATCGGTGTTTGCGGTGCGGGGTATTGTGGCTGCCGAGGGCGCATGACCGGGGGTTCGACGCGGGCCAAGGATGGCTCGGCCCGGGCGAGGGGCGGTTCAGCGGCGACAGGTGCGCGTTGACCGCGGTTGCGGATCACGTCGGAGATGCGGGCCTTGATACGGTCTTCGGTTGGCAGATCGGCGGCCCAGGCGGTTGCGGACATCAGGGGTTCGACCAGTTCCGGTTCCGGTTCCACGGCGCGACGCATGCGGGCCAGGAAGCCCAGCTTTTCCTTGGGCAATTCGGCTGGGGCCGTGAAATGACGCTGCTCATTGCGCAGGGTGGCGGGGGCATTCCACGCGGTTCCGACGGCCAGGGGTTCGGGGGCAAGGGCCGGACGGGGCCCACCCACGACCGGGGGCGGACGGCGCGATGGAACCGAGGGCGCGGCAAGACCCGGTTGCACGGCGCTGCGGCTGCGGGCTTGCAAGGTGCGCGCCTGCAGGCTGAGCGCACCATGGACCGCGCCACGCGCACCGCTGCCAGCAAGCGAACGCAGGGCAGAATACCCCATGATCGAGCCGATCAGCAGAAAGCGCCAAATCGCCGTCATTTCGACCGTGTCGAAGCCGGTGACGTAAAGCATCATCGCAATCAGGGCGGCAAAGGTGCCGAAGGACAAGAGTTTCAGCCCGAACCCGGCGCTGCCCGGCATCACGCCCAAAAGCGAGCCGAGAACCGTATCGCCAAACAGCCCGCCAAGGCCAAACGACTGCGGCCATGCAGCGCCCGGAACCAGAGTGGCCGCGTAGACCGAGGCCAGCGCCACGGCGATCACAGCAAAGACCACACGGCCCAGCGCGCGTTCGCCACCACGGTGCAGGATGAATCGCCCGCCCCAGACCATCAGGATCACCGGGATCGCCCATGCGCCGGAGCCGATGATGATCATCAATGTCGAGGCAATGGCGGCCCCCAGACGGCCCAGCATGTTTTGCGCGGGTTCATCGGTGGCGACCATCCAGCCCGGATCATCAGGGGAATAGCTGCCCAGCGCCATCAGGAAGCCCAAGCCCAGCAGCACCAGGACAAGGCCCATCAGCTCTCGCCCGCGGCGTTCCAGCATGGCTTGGGTGGATTGGTCCAACAGCGGATCGCGTTGCCGTGCCTGATAAGATGCCATTCTTTACGTCCCTTGACCGTAGAGGCAGTCGCGAAGCTGGGTCAGCCCGCGCTGAGTTTCTTCTTTTGGGGCCACGAGTGCGACCCTGATATAGCCTTTGCCGGGGTTCTGCCCCCCGACATCGCGTGAGAGATAAGCGCCGGGAAGCACCCGAACGCCGGTTTTCTGCCACAGCCTGAGCGAGGCCGTTTCGCCGTCATCCACCGGCAACCAGAGGAAAAAGCCGCCACTGGGGGGCTGGTAGCCCTGCATCCCGGCGAAGATCTGGTCGGCGAGGTGGAATTTCTGCTGGTAAAGCGCGCGCGAGGCATCGACATGCGCTTCGTCGTTCCAGGCCGCCTCAGACACGCGTTGGATCGGCAGCGGCAAAGGCGCACCGGCAAAGGCGCGCAGTTTGCGGACGGCTGCGATGCTGTCGGGCCCGCCCGCGACAAAGCCCGAGCGCAGGCCGGGCAGGTTGGAGCGTTTTGACAGCGAGTGGAAGACAACGGCGCGCTCAGGGTCTGCGCCCTGTTTCGCGGCGACGCTGAGCAGGCCGGTTGGCGGGGTATCGCGCCAGATCTCGGAGTAGCATTCATCGGCGAAAACGCGGAAATCGTGCTTTTCGGCAAGGGCAAGCAAATCGGCGAGGTAATCGGCACTCGCCACCGCGCCCTGCGGGTTGGCCGGCGAGCAGATGTAGGCAATGGCCGTCCGGTCGAGAATGTCTTTCGGCAGCGACCCGTAGTCCGGCAGGAACCCGGTGGCGGCAGTGGCGGGCACGTAGACGGGTTCGGCCCCTACGGTCAGCGCAGCCACGGCATAGACCTGATAGAACGGGTTCGGCATCAGGATCACGGGCTTTTTCCCGGCCTTGGTTTCCGGGCAAAGGGCGATGGCGGCGTTGTACAGGCCTTCACGCGTGCCGTTCAGGGCCATGATCTGATCGGGCGCAACTGCCGCACCGTAGCGCCGCCCGATCCAACCGACGATGGCTTGCAAAAGTTCGGGGGTGCCGTCGTTCGGGGGATAGGCGCTAAAGCCGTTCAGGTTGGCCGCAAGGATCGGCCCGACAAAATCCGGCATCGGGTGGCGGGGTTCGCCGATGGTCATGGCAATGGGATCACCGCCGGGGGCGTGCGCATCCAAAAGCTTCCGCAAACGCGGAAACGCATAGTCCGGCAGGTTCGAAAACCGCTCAGGAAACGCCATTACTGCCTCATAACCGGGGTCGTATCGCCCCGTTTTGAAGAACGATAACCAGTGAGCGGCCTGCGGTCCAGAAAAACTCATGGGTTCTTGGGGTTGAGAGGCGCGCCTGTGGCTTTTTCGCCCTTTGCAGCGGGGGGTTGCGCGGCAATCGGCGCAGGACAGGTTGCGCCACTGCGCCTTGCGGGGTCAGCGCAGCGCCATTTCCGCCGCCATGCCCAGCCGCAGCAGCCGGTTTTCCTGCCCCGGACCAGCCATCAGACTGATCCCGCAGGACGGCTGCGAGGTGGGCAGGGTCAGCGCGCAAAGCCCCATCAGGTTGCCGATACGGGTGTTGCGCAGGGCCAGCAGGTTTTCGGCAACGTAGTAGTCATTGTCGGTCATCAGCCGGTTGGCATCGGGCGGCAGGATCGGCGACGTGGGCAGGATCACCGCGTCATAGCCGGCGGTCTGTTCGGCCCAGATCGCGCGAAGCTGGTGCAGCCTGCGCCAGCCGGCAACATAATCCATTGCGGTGAATTGAGCACCTGAGCGGAAGCGTTCCAGAATGCGAGGGAACATCTTTTCCGGTGCAGTTTCAATGGTTTCGCGCCAGATGCCATATGCCTCGGCGGTGAACAGGAGCGCTGCCAGACCCATCGCCTCGGCCACCTCAGGCAGGCGGACGCGGGTGATGGTCGCGCCTGCACGGGCAAGGCTCTGGGTGGCATCGTCGAACCCCTTGGCGGGCCGGTCGCGCAGATCGTCCAGCGCCACGGTTTCCAGGATGGCGATGCGTGTCCCGGAAAGGCTGGCGCCGGCCAGATCGGCAGGTTTGCCACCGTGCAGCGCGGCAAGAAGAAGGGCGCAATCTTCGACAGAATGGGCCAGCGGGCCAATGGTATCGAACGCCTCGCACAGCGGCACGGTGCCAGTAAGGGGCAGGCTGCCTGCGGTGGTCTTGAGGCCGACCAGATCATTCCAGGCGGCGGGAATGCGTACGGAACCGCCGGTATCTGACCCGATGGCAGCGGGGGCAAGGCCGAAGGCGACCGAGGCCGCAGCGCCCGATGAAGAACCGCCGGGCACCGCGCGGTCGTCGTTCAGGCAAGGCGGCGTGGCGGTGACGGGGTTTAGGCCAAGGCCCGAAAAAGCCAGTTCCGACATATGCGTCTTGCCAAGGCACAGAAGGCCGGCATGGGTGGCGTTCTCCAGCACGGCGGCGTCTCGCGTAGGGGTACGGCCTTTCAGAAGGGCGGATCCTGCTTCGGTGGCAATGCCGGCGGTGTCGAACAGGTCTTTCCAACTGATCGGCACGCCATCCAACACACCGCGCCTGAGACCGGCCTTGGCCCGACCCACGGCGGCCATCGCTTCGGCGCGGGCGCGGGCGGGGGTTGTGCGGGCGTAGATGCGCGGGGCAAGGGGGTGAGTGTCGATGGCGTCAAGGAAGGCTTCGACCAGTTCGACCGGGTGGATGCGGCCCTTGTCGATCTCGCGGCCCAGCTCGGCCGCCGTCATGTGTCCCCAGGTGTCGCTCATCTAATCCCCCGTTTGCGGCAGGGTAGCGGCAGCGGGGCGCATGGACAATCCCGCGTGAGGGCGCATATTCGGCTGCATGGAACATGATGCGGATGTGGTGATTGCGGGCGGCGGGCTGAACGGGCCGGCCTTGGCATTGGCGCTGGCGGGTTCGGGGTTCCGGGTGATCGTGGTGGATGCCCGCCCCGCGCCCGCCCGCGCCGAAGCGGGGTTTGACGGGCGGGCCTACGCGCTGGCTATCGCGTCAAAGCGGTTGCTGACGGTGATCGGCGTCTGGGGCCGGGTGGCCGACCGGGCGCAGCCGATTGTCGAGATCAAGGCGTCGGACGGGCGGGCGGGAGAAGGGTCCGCGCCGTTCTTTCTGCACTTTGATTCGGCCGAGATCGAGGAAGGCCCGATGGGGTTTCTGCTGGAGGACCGATATCTCTATGCCGCATTTCTGGCGGCGATGGCCGAGGCGCGGGGGGTGACGCTGCTGTCGGGCGAGACGGTGGTGGCACAAGACGTTTCGGCGCAAGGGGTGGCGGTGACGCTGGCCTCCGGCCGGGTGCTATCGGCGCGGCTGTTGGTCGGGTGCGACGGGCGCGGGTCGGGGGTGGCGACGCGGGCGGGGATTTCGCGGGTCGGCTGGGGCTATGGGCAGACCGCGCTGGTGACGGCAATCCGGCATGAAAAGGATCACCGAGGGATCGCGCAGCAGTTCTTCATGCCGTCGGGGCCGCTGGCGATATTGCCGCTGAAAGGCGGGTTTCATTCCAGCATCGTGTGGAGCGAGGGGGAGGCGCAGGCGGCGGCGATCCAGGCTTTGCCGGATGATCAGTATCTGGCGGCGTTGCGGCCACGCTTCGGCGATTTCCTTGGCGAGATTTCGCTGGCCGGGGCGCGGTTCACCTACCCCCTGTCGCTGTCTCTGGCGGAGCGGTTCGTGGCGCCCCGGGTGGCGCTGGTGGGGGATGCCGCGCATGGGGTGCACCCGATTGCGGGGCAGGGTCTGAACCTTGGCCTGCGCGACGTGGGGGCGCTGGCGGAGGTGCTGACCGATGCGGCCCGGCGGGGCGAGGATATCGGGGCCGTTGGCGTGCTGGAGGGGTATCAGAGGTGGCGACGGTTTGACGCGACGGCGCTGGCCTTGGGGATGGATGGGGTGAACCGGCTGTTTTCCAACGACAACCCCCTGCTGCGGCTGGGGCGGGATCTGGGGATGGGGATCGTAGGGGCGGTGCCGTCCTTGAGGCGGCGGTTCATCCGGCAGGCGGCGGGGCTTTCGGGGGCCGTTCCGCGGCTGCTGGAGGGGAAGGCGTTGTAGGTGTCCACGCGTGGACAACGGGGTGGATTGTGGGAAATCAAGGGGTTAGGGGGAGGGGTTAAGGAGTTGGTAAGGATTGGGGGCAATGGTAAGGAAAGGCATGTTTCTTGCTTAACGCCAACTCGGTAACCTTTTGAGGATTGTCGCTGATGCTCGTTTGTCCTGACTGCTTTGCGAACACAGGTCTTCAGAACCGCATTAAGACCATCCGTCCGAACTTTGATGATGGAGCGTGTTATGCACACGTGACAAAGAAAGGCGTGCCTCTCGAGGCTGTCGCCAGGATTATCGAGGAGGTGATTCGCAACAATTTTCATCTATCAGGGTTTGATTACAAGGGAGAACCGCTGGGTGAGAGTCTGATCGACGTGATCTACTGCCTGACTGAGGCGCATGATCACGAAGTTGTTGAGGCCCTACAAAGTGTGCTTATAGAAGAAGATGAATATTGGCCGCCAGATGGTGAAGAGCCGTTCTTCTCAGAAGAAAATGGTTACCAAAAGACAGTTGAAGTTTTTGATGAGCAGCGATCTCGGAGATGGGAGGAGTTTCGCGAAGTTATTATTTCTCAACAGAGATTTTTTAGTGATGACGCAAAACGAATACTAACGGAAATCTTCGATGGTTTGCATTTGCTTCGCGATGACAGAAATGAACCGGCAGTAATGGCGCTTGAGCCCGGAAAGCATACGGTTTTTCGGGCACGAAGGGCAAACACTCAAAGCACTCAAGACAAGATATATGGCGATGCTGCAAGGGAGCTCGGTCCTCCTCCAAGCGCGCTTCGTATAGCCGGCAGAATGAATCCATCCGGCATAAAGGCATTTTATGGCGCGTTTGATATAGAGACCTGTTTGGCAGAAATGAGGCCAGCAGTTGGTGAAACGATAGTGACGGCAGAGTTCAGGCTTGTTAGGCCGGTAGTCGTGTTAGACACAACCAAGTTTGAGAGGCCTCCAAAGTCACAAAACATCTTCACCGTGACACACAATAAGAGGCTAATGCTCTGGGCATTTATGGCGGAGTTCATGAGTGAAATCTCAATTCCAACTCTACCAGAAGAAGAGCACTTGAGCTACATTCCTACGCAAGTAGTCGCTGAATACTTGGTGCATCTGCATAAGTTCAAGTTTGGGAGTGGTGAGCGGACAGTCGATGGGATTATCTTTCAATCTGCCCAGAAAGAGGGTGGAAAGAACATTGTGCTCTTCGGCGATGCAGCAAATGTTCTTATGCCGGAAGACGCTTCGATCAAGCAATGGCCGAAGTGGCCGAAACAAGCAGACTCAAAGCCGACACTGGACGTGGTTCAAAACAGTCTGGTTTCGCACCGGATTGAAAGCGTTAGGGTCAACACATCGGTATTTTTTGGCGGACCGGACAATAGCCCTGACGACTTTTGACGGTCATGCGGAGGTGTTTTGGCTTAAAGCGGGGCAACCCTCCAGTTGCGGGGGATCGGCATTTCCCGCTCAAATGGCGGTTGAGGGAAGCGGGAGGGGCAAGCGCGGGTGCATGCGAGTAAGCAAACCTACCGGGGTTTGCGCGCTCGGTCGGTCGGTGCGGGAGCAGGGGAATGGACGGGAATTGGCGGTTCGAGGCCCCTCTTCCGGGCACGGGTCAGCCCGGAGGGAGCGTGATAGGTGCCCTGTAGCGCATCCTACAGGGCGTGGGTTCGGGAGGTGGACTACTACTTGGATTCAGGACCGGGCCTGCGTTGGGGCGAGGGGGACTAGATGGGGCAATCCCCGACTGGCCTGTCACTCCAGCGCCCGCGCCTCGCTCACCAGCATCACCGGAATCCCGTCCCTGATCGGAAATGCCAGGTTCGCGGCTTTGCTGATCAGCTCTTGCCGCTCGGCGTCGTAGGTGAGGGTGGCTTGGGTCAGGGGGCAGACGAGCGCCTCGAGCATGCGGCGGTCGGGGGTTACGCCGGGGGCGGCGGGGTCGGTCATTGCATGACCTCGGCGTCCGCGCCGCCGCGCAGGGCGAATTCGATCAGGGTGACGAGGGTTTCGCGGCGGGTGTCGAGGCTTGGAGCCTCCAAGAGCGCCTGTTTGTCTTCGTGGGAGAAGGGGCAGAGCATGGAGAGCGAGTTGATCAGCAGCTCCGGCTCGGCTTCTGACAGGCCGTCCCAATCGGTGGACAGGTTCATCGCGGTGAAATAGCGGGAGAGCAGGTCCATGAAGGGGGCGCGTTTGAAGCCCTTGTCGTCTTCGCTGGGGCCGAGGTCACGTTCAAACGGGGACCATTCGACGATGACGCGGCGGTAGGGGGTGAAACCCTGCACCTCCTCCTTGACGCGAAAGCGGGAGGCGCCGGAGAGGGTAACCATGTAGCGGCCATCCTCGGTTTCCGAAAAGCCGGTGAGGCGGCCAGCGCAGCCGATGGCCTGCAGGCGTTTTTCGGCCGGGCGGGTGCCTGTGGCGCGTTTGTCGGATTGCGGGGTGTCGCGCGGCTGGATCATGCCGATCAGGCGGTGCTTGGTCTTCATGCAGTCTTCGATCATCGCAAGGTAGCGCGGTTCGAAGATATGCAGGGGAAGCCGCGTCCGGGGCAGCATGAGCGCGCCCGGAAGCGGGAACACGGGGATGGTGTCGGGCAGGTCGGTTGCGTTGATCATGGCAGAGACCTAGGCCGGAAGGGCCGTCAGGCAAATATCATCGACGAAAGGCGGCGGCGGCCGTTCAGGACGATGGGATCTTGCGGTTTCAGGGCGTCGAAGATGGTGAAGAGCTGGGTTTTTGCGGCGCCGTCGTTCCAGTCGCGGTCGCGGCGGAAGATTTCGAGGAGCGCGTCGACGGCCTCTTGCGGTTTGTCGGCGGCGAGGAGGGCGGTGGCGAGGTCGAAGCGGGCCTGATGGTTGGCGGGATCGGCATCGACAGCGGCCTGGAGTTCGGCCTCGGGTCCGGCGTTGGCGGCTTGTCTGGCAAGGTCGATCTGGGCGCGGGCGGCGTCGATTTCCTTGGCCTTGGCGATGGTCGGTGGGGCGGCAGCGAGGAAAGCCTCGGCCTGGTCAATATCGCCAAGGGCAAGGTGGCAGCGGATCAGGCCCGCGTAGGCGATGGCGTTGGCGGGGTCTTCTTCCAGAATGGCGGCGAAGGTTTCCACCGCATCGACGACGGCCCCTTCGGCGAGCATGTCTTCTGCTGCGGCAAGCGCCTCGGCCAGACCACCGTCACCGGCAAGGGCGGCGGCGCGGTCGATGAAGGCTTTCAATTCGGAGGCGGGAACCGCGCCTTGGAAGGCATCGACCGGCTGGCCGTTCCAGAAGGCGTAGACGGTGGGAATTGATTGGACGCGCAACTGGGCCGCGATGCGCTGGTTCTGGTCAACATCGACCTTGACCATGCGCACCTTGCCGCCTGCCGCTTTGACGGCCGCCTCCAGCATCGGGCCGAGGGTCTTGCAGGGGCCGCACCAGGTGGCCCAGAAATCGACGATGACCGGGATGGTTTTCGACATCTCGATCACATCGGCCAGGAAGGTGGCTTCGGTGGTATCCTTGATCAGGTCGCCTTGCGCCTGCGGTTTGTCCCCAAGACCCAGCATGTCGTCCTCATTCGAAAAGATTTCCCCTTATATGAGGGTGCGCGGCGGAAACGCCAAGGGGGTCATGCCAATGCGGCAACCCGGGCGTGGGATGGGCAATGGGTCATGTGGTCGTTGACCATACCGGTGGCCTGCATGAAGGCGTAGGTGATCACCGGGCCACAGAAGTTGAAGCCCTCGGCCTTGAGCGCCTTGGACATGGCAAGCGAGATGTCGGTCTGGGTGGGTACCTCGGCCATCGAGGCGCGGTTGGCCTGCAACGGCGCGCCACCGACAAAGGACCAAAGCCAGGGCGAAAAGCCTTCGCGCGCCTCGATCCGCAGATAGCTTTGTGCCGAGCGGATGGTGCTTTCGATCTTGCCACGATGCCGGATGATGCCGGGGTCGGCGAGAAGGCGCGTCACCTCTGGTTCGCCCCATGTGGCGATGATTTCGGGATGAAATCCTTCGAAAGCGGCGCGAAAGGTTTCGCGTTTGCGCAAAATGGTGATCCAGGCAAGGCCGGCCTGAAAACCATCGAGAATCAGCTTTTCCCAAAGCGCACGCGGGTCACGTTCAGGCACACCCCAGTCGGTGTCGTGATAGTGGACATACAGAGGATCGGTGCCGCACCACGAGCAGCGGGCCGTATTTTCATTTGTTTCCATAGATTTCCTCGCTGGGTCGCCAATCGTTCAAATGAGAACAAAATGGGAATTTTAACAAGTGATTTACCGTTTGGTTGCAAGGCTGTCGATCATGAATTTGTCAGCAAAGGTAACTGTCGGATGAGTTTCATGACCGGGCCGAAGCGCACGAAGTTTGACGTGGAACCGGGGACGGCCAGCCCGCTGGATGTGGCCGCCTCGTTGGCGGACCGTGAAACCCTGCAGATGGTGGCCGAAGCACTGCGCCTGCGGCGGATGCGGTTGGCATTTCAGCCGGCGGTCTATGCGGCGGACACGTCGATCATCGGGTTCTACGAAGGGTTCATCCGGCTGCTGGACAACAGGGATCATGTGATCCCAGCGCGCGATTTCATCGGGGCGGTGGAGCGGCAGGAACTGGGGCGCGAGATTGATTGCGCAGCACTGCAGATGGGCTTGATGACCCTGCAAAGGAACCCCGGCCTGCGGGTGGCTGTAAACATGTCGGCCCGTTCGGTCGGTTACCGCAACTGGAACGACACACTGCGAAAGGCGCTGAAACAATCGCCTGATCTGGGCGCGCGGCTTATTCTTGAGATCAACGAAGCCTCGGCGATGGCAGTGCCCGACGTGCTGCTGCCCTTCATGCAGGAGATGCGGCAAACCGGCATCGTATTCTCGCTGGATGATTTCGGCGCGGGGATCACGTCCCTGCAACTGTTGCGCGATTTCCGGTTCGAGATTGCCAAGATCGATGGTCGCTTTTCTCGCGACATCGACCGCAATGTCGACAATCAGCCGCTGGTGCGGTCTGCGATAGCGGTTGCCAAGCAGTTCGGGATGTTCCTGGTGGCCGAAGCGGTGGAGACGGAAGCAGAGGCCAACTGGCTGCGTGATGCCGGGGTTGGGTGCCTGCAAGGCTATCTGTTTGCGGCGCCGACCGTGACACCGGATTTCAGCGCCTTTCGCAATGGGCGTGCGGCGGGCTGAGATGCTGGCCGAAACCGGCTGCCTGAAAGCTGCGCACGGTAGTTTTGGGCGCAAGTTTCTTGCGCTTTCTCCCTTGGAGCGATACGCCAATAGTCAAACGCGGCGGGGTTGCATCCGCGCCGCAGGGCGCTAGCAAAGAGGTTCTCATGACCAATGTAGTGATCGTTTCGGCGGGCCGCACCGCTGTGGGCAGCTTTAACGGCGCTTTCGCCAACACTCCGGCGCATGATCTGGGGGCGGCGGTGATCGAGGGCGTGGTCGCCCGCGCTGGAATTGACAAGGCAGAAGTGGATGAGACGATCCTCGGCCAGGTTCTGACGGCGGGTCAGGGGCAAAACCCCGCACGCCAAGCGCATATCAAGGCCGGTCTTGCCAAGGAGGCGAGCGCGTGGAGCCTGAACCAGGTGTGCGGATCGGGTCTGCGGGCGGTGGCGCTTGGCGCACAGCATGTGCAGCTGGGTGACGCGAAGATCCTGATCGCGGGCGGGCAGGAATCGATGAGCCTTGCACCACATGTGGCGCATCTGCGCGCCGGACAAAAGATGGGCGACCTGAATTTCATCGACAGCATGATCAAGGACGGGCTGTGGGACGCTTTCAACGGCTATCACATGGGCCAGACAGCGGAAAACGTGGCCAACCAGTGGCAGATCAGCCGCGATATGCAGGACGAATTTGCGCTGGGCAGCCAGAACAAGGCTGAGGCGGCGCAGAAGGCGGGCAAATTTGCCGACGAGATCATCGCCTTCACGGTAAAGACCCGCAAGGGCGACATCGTGGTGGATCAGGACGAATACATCCGCCATGGCGCAACGCTGGAAAGCATGGCCAAGCTGCGCCCGGCCTTTGCCAAGGACGGGTCGGTCACGGCAGCGAACGCCTCGGGGCTGAATGACGGCGCGGCGGCTGTGATGCTGATGACCGAGGAAGAGGCGGCACGGCGTGGGCTGACGCCCATCGTACGGATCGCCTCCTATGCGACGGCGGGGCTGGACCCGGCGATCATGGGGGTGGGGCCGATCCACGCCAGCCGCAAGGCCCTGCAAAAGGCCGGGTGGAAGGTGAGCGATCTGGATCTGGTCGAGGCGAACGAAGCGTTCGCGGCACAGGCCTGCGCGGTGAACAAGGACATGGGCTGGGACCCGGCGATCGTGAACGTCAACGGCGGGGCGATTGCGATTGGCCACCCGATCGGTGCTTCGGGCGCGCGGGTGCTGAACACACTGATCCACGAAATGGCGCGGCGCGGGGCAAAGCGCGGGCTTGCAACGCTGTGTATCGGCGGAGGA
>NZ_JANMET010000045.1:0-8742 GCF_031377265.1 Tabrizicola sp.
GTTTGAAAGCCGACGATGTTGTAAAGCGTGCCCAGCTTGTTGTCGCGGCGCAGTTGCACGACGGCGTAGGGCTTCATCGGGTTGTGCGGGTTGGTCAGCCCGACAGGCTTCATCGGGCCAAAGCGCAGGGTTTCGCGGCCGCGTTCGGCCATCACTTCAATGGGCAGGCAACCGTCGAAGTAACCCGCAGTCTCGCCCTCGTGAAACTCGGTCTTTTCGGCGGCCAGAAGCGCGTCGATGAAGGCTTCATACTCAGCTTTGGTCATTGGGCAATTCATGTAGGCGGTCTGTTCCGCCTCCGTCTCGCCTTTGTCGTAGCGGCTTTGCATCCAGGCAACCGACATATCTACGCTTTCGGCATAGACGATTGGGGCAATCGCATCGAAGAACGCCAAAGCATCCGCGCCGGTCGCGGCGCGAATGCTTTGTGCCAGCGCACCGGAGGTCAGTGGGCCGGTTGCGACAATCCAGTTACCCTCTGAGGGAAGTTCTGTAACTTCATCATAAGACGTGGAAATCAGCGGATGAGCCTTGATCCGCGCGGTCACGCTTTCGGCAAACGGGTCGCGGTCAACCGCAAGGGCGCCACCGGCCGGCAAACGGTGCACGGTGGCCATTTCCATGATCAGGCCCTGCGCTGCCCGCATTTCCCAATGCAACAGGCCCACCGCATTCTGTTCGTCATCATCCGACCGGAAGGAATTGGAGCAGACCATTTCGGCAAAATGCCCGGTCCGGTGGGCGAAAGTGCCAACGGTTGGGCGCATTTCGTGAATGACGACCGGCACGCCCAGATTTGCCGCCTGCCATGCGGCTTCGGACCCGGCCATGCCGCCGCCAATGATATGAAGCTGTTCTGTCATGGCGGCGGTTTAGGCGGTTTTGTTTGCTTTGGAAAGGTGATCCGATGCTCAGGCCTTGTCGACAGCAAAACGTCCTGGACCGTGGGCCACGAACATCAGCAGGCCGCCTGCAATGGCAAAGTTCTTGAACAACATCGTCATCTGCATCTGGTCTGCCGGAACGAAGTGGAACAGCCCTGCCGTCACCACACAAAACCCGGCCCCAAGCAACGCAAAGATCCGGGTCTGAAAGCCCGCAATCAGCGCAAGGCCGAGAACGATTTCAAAGATGATCGAAGGCCAAGCCAGGAAGGCGGGAAGCCCGCCCGAGGTCAGATACCCGGCGAACCCCGCGACATCGCCAAGTTTGCCGGCACCGGCAGCGATGAACAGGATACCAATCAGAATGCGCCCGACCAAAGGCGCGTAAGTCGTGAGTGAAGTCATTGATACAGTCCCTCTTTTGTTGCCGCGTTCAGGCGGTCAGGTGAACCCTACGCGGTGCATTCGCGTGGAGCTACTCCTAGCAGGAGAGAGGTAGTGTGCGTGGGCGCACATCATTTCCCTTTCCCATGTACCTGCTGAAGGCGTGCACGTTCCATCCGGATGGCTTCCGCCGGATCATCGAATGACCGGCCTAAAGCTGCGGCCTTGATGAAAAAGCCCGGCGCGGGCAGGTGCAGTGCCGACAATCGCTGGGCGCAAACTGCGGCCAGCAGCGGGCGGCCAAGGCCGGCGTCCTCCTCCATACCCGCCTCAAGCGCTTCGGTAAGGTCGCCGATCCGCCAGCCAAGATCACGGGCAAGCGCGCCGTAGGTGATCGTCTCACCTTTGGCGGCCAAGGTTGCAAGACGCGCCGCTAACGCTGTCAAGCTTCCTCATCGCCTTGTTCCGCGACACGGGCCACCGACACCACCGCCTCATCCGCACCAGTGTTGAATACCTTCACCCCGCCCGCGCTACGCGAGCGGAAGCTGATCTGGTCCACCGGCACCCGGATCGACTGGCCGGTCGAGGTAGCCAGCATGATCTGGTCTGTGACTGTCACTGGGAACGAGGCCACGAGGGCGCCGCCACGCATTGCGCCGTCCATTGCCTTGACGCCGATCCCACCGCGGCCGCGCACCGGATAGTCGTGGCTGGATGACAGCTTGCCGGTGCCAGAGGCGGTGATTGTCAGAATCAGATCTTCCGCCGCCGACATTTCGGCATACCGTTCGGGGGAAAGCTGGCCTGCGGGCACGGCCTCTTCCTCGTCATCCACGTCGTCCTCGACAACCCCGGCCATCAACCGCCGCTGTTTGAGATAGGCCTCACGCTCGGCAGGGTCGGCCTCGAAGTGCCGGATGATGGCCATCGACACCACTTTGTCACCCGCCGCCAGACGAATGCCGCGCACACCAGTAGAGCCGCGCGATTTGAACACCCGGATATCCGTGGTGGAAAAGCGGATTGCCCGGCCAAGTGCGGTCACCAGCATCACGTCGTCGTTTTCGTCCGCAATTGCGGCGTTCACTAGGAACACGCCGTCTGGCAGATTCATCGCGATCTTGCCGTTACGCTTTACGTTGGTGAAGTCGGAAAGGTCATTCTGCCGAACGTCGCCATCGCTGGTGGCAAAGACGATCTGCAGGCTCTCCCACTCCTCCTCCGGTACGTCCACGGGCATCAGGGCGGCGATGGACACCCCCTGGATGATCGGCAGCAGGTTGATCATCGCCTTGCCTTTGGCCTGACGACCGGCCAGTGGTAGACGCCAGGTCTTCAGCTTGTAGACCATGCCATCGGTGGTAAAAAACAACAGATTGGTATGGGTGTTGACAACGAAGAGCGTGGTAACGACGTCATCTTCCTTGGTCGACATCGACGCAAGGCCCTTGCCGCCGCGGTTCTGGCTGCGGAATTCGACCAGCGGGGTGCGCTTGATATAGCCACCCGAGGTGATGGTCACGACCATATCCTCACGCTCGATCAGGTCTTCGTCTTCCATATCGCCAGACCAGTCGGTGATCTCGGTCCGGCGCGGCACCGCGAACAGGGCTTTCACTTCGCGCAACTCATCCGAAATGATCGCCATGATCCGGTCACGAGAGCCGAGGATTTCAAGGTAATCCTTGATCTTGGCCGCCAGCTCCTCAAGCTCGTCGGTGATTTCCTTCACGCCGAGCGCAGTCAGGCGCTGCAGGCGAAGTTCCAGAATGGCCCGCGCCTGTACTTCGGAGAGGTTGTAGGTGCCGTCTTCGTTCACCGGATGCGACGGATCGTCGATCAGCTTGAGGAAGGGAATGATCTCGCCGGCGGGCCAGCGGCGGGTCATCAGGCGCTCGCGCGCTTCCGCTGGGTCGGCCGAGGCGCGAATGGTCGCGACCACTTCGTCGACGTTTGAAACTGCGACTGCAAGACCGCACAGGATGTGGCTGCGTTCGCGCGCCTTGCGCAGTTCAAACGCGGTACGCTTTGCAACAACTTCTTCGCGGAACGCTATGAAATAAGACAGAAAATCGCGCAGCGTCAACTGCTCGGGTCGGCCGCCGTTCAGGGCCAGCATGTTGCAGCCGAAACTGACCTGCATCGGCGAAAACCGGTAAAGCTGGTTCAACACGACATCAGCCGTGGCATCCCGCTTCAGCTCGATCACCACGCGCACACCGATCCGGTCGGATTCGTCGGCAACGTTGGAGATGCCTTCGATCTTCTTTTCGCGCACCATTTCCGCGATGATTTCGATCATCCGCGCCTTGTTCACCTGATAGGGCACTTCATCAATGATGATCGCCCAGCGGTCCTTGCGGATTTCTTCGATGTGGGTCTTGGCACGAATGATGACGCTGCCCCGGCCTTCCAGATAGGCCTTGCGCGCGCCGGACCGGCCAAGGATCAGGGCCCCGGTCGGAAAGTCAGGCGCGGGAATGTATTCCATCAGCGCTTCGGTCGACAGGTCCGGATTTTCGATCAACGCCAACGTGCCGTCGATCACTTCGCCAAGGTTGTGCGGCGGAATGCGCGTGGCCATGCCGACGGCAATGCCCTCGGCACCATTGACCAGCATGTTCGGATAGCGGGCGGGAAGAACCGTCGGTTCGCGGTCCTTGCCATCATAGTTGTCCTGGAAATCAACAGTTTCCTTGTCGATGTCGGCCAGCAGGAAGGTGGCGGGCTTGGCCATCCGCACTTCGGTATAGCGGAATGCGGCGGCAGGATCCCCGTCCATCGACCCGAAGTTGCCCTGACCGTCCAGCAACACCAGCGACATTGAAAACGGCTGCGCCATCCGCACCAGCGCATCGTAGATCGCGCTGTCGCCATGCGGGTGGTATTTGCCCATCGTGTCGGCCACCGGACGCGAGGATTTCCGGTAAGGTTTGTCGGGTGTGTTGCCGACCTCGTTCATCGCATAAAGGATACGGCGATGCACCGGTTTCAACCCGTCGCGCAGGTCTGGAATGGCGCGCGAAACGATCACGCTCATCGCGTAATCAAGATAGGCGGTCTTCATTTCGGCCGCGATGTCGATCTGCGGGCCGTGATGTGCCGGGCGATCCGGGATTTCGTCTGCGTTCTCAGTGTCTTCCGGGGTATCCGCCACGATGCTTTGCGCCTTCTGGGTGGGGTCAACATTTAGCTGTCCGAAGACTACACCATCCCAGCTATGGGGTGCAATGGCAGGCGCGCGTGGTTGTCAGGTCGCCGCGCGCAGGATCATGCCAAATAGGTCACGCGGGTCGTCCGGATCGGCAATCATGTCCAGTTGCGTGCAAAACCCGGTCGCGGCCAGTTTTGACCGAACATAGCGCAGCGCCGAGAAATCCTCGATCGCAAAGCCGACGGAATCAAACAGCGTCACCTGGTCGGCGCTGCTGCGCCCAGGGGTCTGGCCAGCCATCACCTGCCACAGTTCAGTGACCGGGTGATCTGGCGGCAGTTGCTGAATCTCGCCCTCGACACGGGTCTGCGGTGGATACTCCACGAAGATGGAGGAGCGCAGCAGGATATCGCGGTGCAGTTCGGCCTTGCCTGGGCAGTCACCGCCGACGCCGTTGATATGGACCCCCGCGCCAACCATATTGTCCGTCAGGATCGTCGCCAATTGCTTGTCAGCCGTCACCGTGGTGATGATCTGCGCGCCCAGTATCGCCTCTTCTGGGGTGCGGCATTTCACCAGTTTCAGGCCGCGGCCCGCAAGGTTGCGCGCGCATTTCTCGGTGGCGAGGCTGTCAATATCATACAGGCGAACTTCGGTGATCCCGCAGATCGCCTTGAAGCCGAGCGCCTGAAACTCTGCCTGCGCGCCGTTGCCTATCAGGGCCATGGTGGTGGCGCCTTTCGGGGCAAGCCACTTTGCGGCCATCGCCGAAGTTGCGGCAGTGCGCAATGCGGTAAGGATCGTCATCTCCGACAACAGCAGTGGATAACCGGTAGCGACGTCAGCCAAAAGTCCAAAGGCTGTAACGGTTTGCAAGCCGCGGCTCATGTTGGACGGGTGGCCGTTCACATACTTGAACCCGTAAGTTTCACCGTCAGATGTAGGCATCAGTTCGATCACCCCCACATCCGAATGCGAGGCGATGCGAGGGGTCTTGTCAAACGCCGGCCAGCGCAGGAAATCAGCTTCGATCTCGGCGGCCAGGTCGACCATGACCTGCTCGATCCCCAGATGCAGCACCAGCTTCATCATGTTGTCGACGGACACAAACGGCACGAGGTTCAGCATCATTTGCTCCTGGTGGGGCGGTCGAAGACCTTTTTGCCCATAAGGGATCCGACCAGATCGACCATCAGCCGTGCCGTCATGCCCCGGTCGTCAAGAAACGGGTTCAGTTCCACAAGATCCAGCGAAGTCACAAGGCCGCTTTCATGCAGCAGTTCCATCACCAGATGCGCCTCGCGGAAGGTGGCGCCACCGGGCACAGTGGTGCCAACTGCCGGTGCGATGGAGGGGTCGAGGAAATCGACATCCAGCGACACATGCAGCATGCCACCGTCAGCTTTCACCCGGTCAAGAAACTCGCGCAACGGGGCCACGATGCCGCGTTCATCCAGAACCCGCATGTCGTTGATGGCGACGTCATGTTGCAGCAGGGCCGCATGTTCGGCGGCGTCGACCGAGCGGATGCCATACATGCAAATCCGGTCAGAACGAACCGGAGCCGGGAAGGGGGGGAAGGCGTCAAAGCCTTCGCGCCCGGCGATATAGGCCAGCGGCGTGCCATGCAGGTTGCCCGAGGTCGAGGTCATCGGCGTGTGAAAGTCGGAATGCGCGTCCAGCCAGATCAGGTACAGCGGGCGCCCTTCGCGTTCGGCATAGGCCGCCGCGCCAGCGGCAGACCCCAGCGCCAGCGAATGATCGCCGCCAAGGATGATCGGAAACCCACCATCCGAAAGGGCGTCATCAACCCGGTCCATCAGCATTTCAGTCCAGGCCAGCGTTTCGGCCAGCGAATGCACCGCCGGGTTCGGATGGGCAATTGGCGCGACCTCGGGCAGCGCAAGATCGCCCCAATCCTCCAGCCCGTGCCCCAGATCGCGGATCGCCGCCGCCAGGCCAGCCACCCGGTAGGCGGCAGGCCCCATCAGACACCCGGGGCGTTTTTGGCCGGAATCGACAGGGGCTCCGATCAGGATCGTCTTGGGCATGGTGTTCTCCTTTGCGCGGCACCTTGTTTCCGACTTGCGGCAAATCCTAGCGCCGATACTGTCGGTTCGTATAGCGGTATGCACAAAACGGCGGAAAGTCTGCGCATGATGGACGAAACTGATCAGCGGCTGATTGCCGAGCTTAGGCGCGACGGGCGGGCGGCGCTGTCTGATCTTGCAGCAAGACTTGGGTTGAGCCGGGCCACCGTCCGCGCGCGAATGGAAAGGCTGACGTTGCGCGGCGAGATTGCCGGGTTCACGGTGCTGACACGGTCTGATGTGACGGCGGCTTCGGTGCGCGGCCTGATGCTGATCGGCATCGAGGGTCGTGGGGCGGAACGGATCATGACCCGGCTGCAGGGCATGCCTTCGGTGCAGGCGGTGCATTCGACCAATGGCAAATGGGACCTGATTGCCGAGTTGGGCACCCAGACCTTGCAGGAACTGGATGAGACGATCTTTCGCATCCGCAACATCGAGGGGGTAATGTCGTCCGAGACAAACCTGTTGCTCTCGACGCGCAGGGCAGGGCGGCGCTGACACCTGCGCGACCGAAGGGCGCAGGTCCTTTCAACCCGCAGTGCATCGGCCTATCATGAAGATTGTAAGGGAGACTGACATGATCGTCGAACTAGGCCATTTCGCACTGATCCTTGCGCTATCGGTGGCGGTGATCCAATCGACGCTGCCGATGTGGGGGGCATGGCGGCAGGATGCGCGACTGATGGCCGTGGCCGAACCGGCGGCCAAGATTCAGCTGCTTCTGGTCGGCTTTGCCTTTGCAGCTTTGACATATGCTTTTGTTAATTCGGACTTTTCTCTGGCCGTGGTGACGGCAAACTCGCATACTCTAAAGCCGATGCTGTACAAGATTTCCGGCGTTTGGGGCAACCACGAAGGGTCGCTTTTGCTGTGGGTGCTTATCCTTGCGGTCTACGGTGCCTCGGTCGCATGGTTTGGTGACAACCTGCCCGCCAGCCTGCGCGCCCGCGTGATTTCGGTGCAAGGCATGATCGGCGTCGCGTTCCTGCTGTTCATGTTGCTTACCTCGAACCCGTTCTGGCGGCTGGAATCCCCACCGTTGAATGGCCAGGATCTGAACCCCTTGCTGCAAGACCCCGGTTTGGCGTTTCATCCGCCGTTCCTTTACCTTGGTTATGTCGGCCTCAGCATGGCGTTCAGCTTTGCGGTTGCCGCGCTGATCGAAGGCCGGGTGGATGCGGCCTGGGCGCGCTGGGTGCGACCCTGGACGCTGATGGCCTGGATATTCCTGACTATCGGCATCGCGCTCGGTTCGTGGTGGGCGTATTATGAGCTGGGCTGGGGCGGGTTCTGGTTCTGGGACCCGGTTGAAAATGCCAGTTTCATGCCGTGGCTTTTGGCAGCAGCCTTGCTGCATTCTGCCATCGTGGTGGAAAAGCGCGAAAGCCTGAAGGCCTGGACGATCCTTCTGGCGATCATGGCCTTCGGCTTCAGCCTGATCGGCACCTTCATCGTGCGGTCCGGCGTGATCACCAGCGTCCACGCCTTTGCCAATGACCCTGAGCGGGGTGTCTTCATCCTGATGATCCTTGGCGTGTTCACTGGCGGGGCGCTGGTGCTGTTTGCGCTGCGCGCAGGGGCGATGGAGGCGAAGGGTCTGTTTTCGGTGGTCAGCCGCGAAAGTGCACTGATCGCCAACAACATCCTTCTGGCCGTGGCGGCCTTTGTGGTGTTCATCGGCACGATCTGGCCGTTGATTGCGGAACTGGCCCTCGGACGCACCCTCAGCGTGGGCGAGCCGTTTTTCAACGCGGCCTTCACGCCGTTCTTCGTGGCCTTGGCCCTGATCTTGCCCGTGGGCGCAATGCTGGCCTGGAAGCGCGCACAGCCGGCGCGCAATCTGCGCTCGCTGTGGGCGGCAGGTCTGCTGGCGCTGGCGCTTGCTGCATTGGCGTTTTCGCTGCAGACGGGGCGGTCAGCCCTTGGCCCGATCGGCACGCTGCTGGGGGCCTGGGTGGTCTTTGGTGCCTTGACTGATCTGTGGATGCGCACTGGCAATGGCCCGATCGCCAGCCGGATTGCCCGCATCGCGCGGTTGCCGCGCGCTGATTGGGGCAAGGCCACAGCGCATGCGGGCATGGGGATCACGCTGTTCGCCGTGGCCGCAATGAACGCCTGGAAGGTTGAGGATATCCGGATCGTCCAGCTGGGCGACAGCTTTCCTTTGGGCAAGTACGAGGTCACCCTTAACGCGGTAAACGAAGTTCAGGGCCCGAATTACACG
>NZ_JANMET010000056.1:0-12418 GCF_031377265.1 Tabrizicola sp.
GAATACCGCTTCCTCAGCCCGTCCTTCCTCGTTCACCCGAAGACCCGGCAAATCGTCAAGCTGAAGGGCGCGGGCCTTGTCCACAACCCGAACCTGCACCTCACCGCCCTCGCAAGTCAGGAAGCCGACATGATCCCCCAAAAGACCGCACAGAAGCCCGGTGAAGGCGACACGATGGCCCCTGCCGCCTTCGCGGCGATGATTGCCGAGCTGCTTGGCCTGCCGCCTGAGACGCCGCCGAAAGAGCTCTTCGCCAAGCTGAAGGCCAAGGTGGGCGCTGATCCGGACCCGGCGAAGTTCGTCCCGGTGGCCACGGTGCAGGCGATGCTGTCCGACCGCAACCTTTCCCTCGCCACGGCGTCCGAAGAACGGGCCGGGCAGAAGGTGGAAGAGGCACTGCGCAGCGGTCATCTGTCCCCGGCAATGAAGGACTGGGCGACGGCGCTTTGCATGGCCAACGAGGCCGGCTTTGACGGCTTCGTCGCCAGTTCCGTCCCCCAGTTCGCCCACATCTTCAAGGTCACGCACACGGCGGGCACCCCGCCCGGCACCCGGCGCGACGCCGAGGGCGGCGAGCTTGCCGACGCAATCTGTTCGCAGCTGGGCCTCAAGCCCGGCTCGCTGACCGAGTAGGGAGCCCACTGCAGCACGATCCCCGCCGCCACCCTCGCTTACCCCGTGCCCGTCCGGTTCCTGGCAGACGGGCGGGCGCGGGTCGCTTTCGATATCCGAGGAAACCCCCAATCAATGATGCTGCCCGCCCATCCCATGCCACGCCCGACCGCCCAGGTCGCGCCGTTCTTTGACATGCTGGGCGCAGAGCTTACGGTGCAGTTCCTCTTGCAGTTCGGCGGCGCGGAGCTCTACCTCTCCGCCGATCCGAAAGGGCGCAGCGCGGTTGAAGCCCTGATCGGCCCGGATTGCCTGAAGGCGCTCGCCACGTCCGACCACCGCGCCCTGCAAAAGCGCGTGCCCCTGGCCAAGCCATGGCTCGCTGCGATGCTGCACTGGCAGGGCCATTCCACCGCCCACATCGCCCGCACCCTTCGCGCGACAGACGTGACGGTGCGGGGCTGGGTGAAAGGCAAAGCGCGATGATCACGTTCGAGATTATCCTGGACACGATCACGCCCGGCCTGACCCGGTTGTCGGAGTCGTTGGACGACCCGACGCCGCTTATGGCCGACCTCGCACACTACATGCTCAACGAGACAAAACAGAATTTTGCCCAGCAGCGCGGGCCGGACGGGAACGTCTGGGCTCCCAAATCGCCTGTGACCATCGCAAACTACAACCGGCAAGGTTTGAGCGGGAGAGAGATTCTTGTGAAGGAAGGCACACTTAAAGAAACCCCTGCCGTTGCGTGGGGCCCATTCTTCGCGGAGGTGTTCGTAGCGCCCCTGCCCTATGCCGCCATGATGCAATTCGGCGGCACGAAGGGTCAGTTTCCGAACCTCTGGGGTGACATTCCCGCGCGCCCCTACATTGGCTTTGCCCAAGAGCAAGAGGATACGATCCTGGAGATTGTGACCGAGTGGTTAGCGGGAATAGTTGAATGACCGCTCATGCCCAGATCGACCCCGCGACAATCCGCACTGCCATCGACCAGGCGCGCGATTCCGCCCGCCAGATCGGTGACCTGCAAGCCGCCAACGCCCGCACGATCCGGACCCTTGAAATGGCCCTTAACCAGTCGATCAAAGGGGTGTTGAACACCCCTTCACGGTTATGTCTGCGGTCGCCGAACACCGCCGCCTGCACCGGTCCGGCCAGCCGTCCCGCATAGCGTCCGACCCTGAATTGCAAGCCTCCATCCGCGCCCGGATTGACACGATGACCTTCGCCGATATCATCACTGCGATGGCCGCTGCCTTCCCCAAAGAACGCCACACAAGCATGTCTGCCCTCAGCCGATGGTGGTCAACCCGGCGCGACAGCGGCCAGCGCCAATCGCAGGATATCAGGTGATCCTAGATGATCCCGCTTCAAACCTTCTGACATCGGTTACTCAGACCATGTGACACCACACACCAATGCGTGGTCAAAGTTTAACAAAGCCTGAATGATCCATCGTAACTCATTGATTATAAATGCCCAGAAATTTGTCCACGCGTGGACATATCAATCCCTCGGTGCCGCAGCCCGCCGCAGCCGATCATTGATCGCCCGCCCCAGCCCCGTCTCCGGGATTGGCGCGAAGGCGATCCGCCCCCCCGGCCCGGCCAGGCGGTCCGCCTCGCGCAGGGCCTGAAACAGACCCGCCGCCGCCTCGACCAGATCACCCGTGGAGGACAGGTTGAGCGTACCCCGGACCGGTCCGAAACCCACCAGCACCTCCCCCGCCTCAGCCTCGGCCGCGTTCAGTCGAACCCCGGCCAGCGGCGCATAATGCGAGGCGAGCTGCCCCGGTGCGCTAGGTTTCTGCCCGTCCCCGCCCAGTGCCAGAGGCCGGCCGCATGCAGCCTCCAACGCCTCGGCTGGAAGACCGCCGGGGCGCAGCAGCGTCGGCTCCGGATCCAACGCAAGGATGGTGGATTCCACCCCCACCGTACAGGGCCCGCCATCCAGCACTGCCGCAATCCGGCCCGCAAGCCCATCGATCACATGCTCTGCCCGCGTAGGTGAAACCCGACCTGACAGATTGGCTGAAGGCGCCGCCAGAGGGCCGCCGAACGCCGCAAGCAACGCTTGGGCAAGCGGATGGGCGGGCACCCGGACGGCCACCGTACCCAGACCCGCCGTCACCAATGGCGACAAGGACGACCCCTCCCGGACAGGCAGCACCAACGTCAGGGGGCCGGGCCAGAACGCCAAAGCCAGGGCGCGGGCCTGGTCGGAGAAGACGCAAACATCCTCGGCAGCGGCAAGATCCACGACGTGGACGATCAACGGGTTGAAGCGCGGGCGCCCTTTGGCCGCAAAAATGCTTGCAACTGCAAGATCGGACCGCGCGTCCCCGCCAAGCCCGTAGACCGTTTCCGTGGGAAAAGCGACCAGCTGCCCGCCCCGCAAAAGCTCGGCAGCACGCGCAATGCCAGTTGCTGTCGGTTCAAGGGTTTCGGTCATCCGATTTGTGACGTAGCGTCCGGCTTGTAGGGTGAAAATGGTAAGGTAGCCTGCATTCGGGGTGTCCTTACGCGACAGCCCCACATTTGCCAAGGCGACACCGCCGGAGAGACGACAATGCCCTATCGCGCGCCCTTGAAGGACCACCGCTTTATTCTGGACCACGTTGTCAACTTTGATCAGGTCGCAGCGACGCCGCAGTTCGCCGAAGCCACCCCTGACATGATCGAGGCAATACTGACCGAAGCCGCACGGATCAGCACCGAAGTCCTCGCCCCGTTGAACCGGGTTGGCGACAAGGACCCGACGCGGTTGGAGAATGGTCGCGTGGTCACCCCCCCCGGCTACGACGCGGGCTATCGGGCGATCGCCACGGGCGGCTGGGTGGGAATGGCCGCAGACCCAGCTTATGGTGGCCTTGGCCTGCCAATTTCGCTGACCGTGGCGGTGGACGACATGATGTCGGGGGCTTGCCTTGCCCTGCATGTGAAACCTCTGCTTAGCAAAGGGCAGATCGAGGCGCTGGAGCACCACGCCGGCGACGAAATGAAGGCATTGTATTTGCCAAAACTGATTTCCGGCGAATGGTCGGGCACAATGAACCTGACCGAGCCACATGCTGGCACGGATGTGGGCGCGCTGCGCACCAAGGCGGAACCAAATGGCGACGGCAGCTATGCCATCACCGGGCAGAAGATCTTTATCAGCTGGGGCGACAGCGACCTTACGACCAACATCTGCCATCTGGTTTTGGCGCGGCTGCCCGACGGGGTTGAGGGGACCAAGGGCATCAGTCTGTTCATGGTGCCAAAGTTCCTGCCCGATCCGGCGGGAAACCCCGGGCTGCGCAATACGCTGAAAGTCGTCAGTCTGGAGCACAAACTTGGCCTGCATGGCAGCCCGACCTGCGTGATGCAGTTTGACGGGGCCACCGGCTGGCTGGTTGGTGCACCGCACAAGGGAATGGCCGCGATGTTCACGATGATGAACAATGCCCGGCTCAGCGTTGCCGCGCAGGGCGTGGGTGTGGCCGAGGCGGCGCTGCAACATGCGCTGGCCTATGCAATGGACCGCCGCCAAGGCCCGACCCCGGTTCCCGGATACGGCGCAATCATCGACCACGCAGACGTACGCCGGATGTTGGCCACGATGCGCGCCGAGGTTTTTGCCGCGCGGTCCATCACCTTGTTCTGCGCGGTTGCGATGGACATGGCCACTGCCACCACTGACCCCGACTGGGCCGCGCGCGCAGCGTTCCTCACGCCGATCGCCAAGGCCTTTGGCACCGACATCGGCTGTGAGGTGGCGCAGCAAGGGGTGCAAATCCATGGCGGCGTGGGTTTTGTCGAAGAAACCGGCGCCGCGCAATTCCTGCGCGACGTTCGGATCACGCCGATCTACGAAGGCACCAACGGCATTCAAGCGATGGATCTGGTGGCCCGCAAGATGGCCGATGGCGGCGACGCGGCGTTCCGGCTGATTGATGAGGTCCAGCAGGGCGCCGAAGCCGCGCGCGACGCGATGCCAGACCTTGCAAGCAACGTCTGGACCGCGGCCGAGGCATTGCGAGACGCGACCGAAGCCCTGCTTGCGCAACCGTTGAACGACCGCTTCGCCGGGGCCGTGCCATACCTTCGCGCCTTTGCCCTTGTGCTGGGCAGCCATGCGCATCTGAAGGCTGCCATGGTTGATCCGGCGCGCCTGGCTTTGACGCGGGTGATGATCATGCGGCTGCTGCCAGCGCATATCGGGCTGTTGGCGCAAACCCGCGAGGGGGCTGCCGGACTTTATTCCGTGTCGGCGGACGACCTGGCTGCATGACAGATGGCGTCCGCTTTCCCCATGCCACCCCGCCTGACGAAGGCGAAGCAATAGAGGTTGCAGAAGGTGTGCTCTGGCTGCGTCTGCCGCTGCCGATGGCGCTGGACCATGTGAACATCTACGCGCTGGACGATGGCACCGGCTGGACAATCGTCGATACCGGTCTGTCAACGCGCAAATCCAAAGCCATCTGGGCGCGGCTGCTGATTGGCCCACTTGCCGGCCGGCCGGTGCATCGGGTTATCCTGACCCACCATCACCCTGATCACGTCGGGCTTGCCGGCTGGTTTCAGGCGCAGGGGGCTGAGCTTTTGGCCACGCGCACCGCGTGGCTTTATGCCCGGATGCTGACCCTCGACGTGCAGGACCGGCCATCGCCGCCGTCGATGGAGTTCTATCGCCGGGCCGGAGTTGGCACCGCCGATCTGGCCCGCAGGGAGGCCGAGCGCCCGTTCAACTTTTCCGACGTGGTAGACCCGATGCCGGTTGGCTTTACCCGGTTGCAAGAAGGCCAGCAGTTGCGCGCTGCGGGGCGGGACTGGACCGTCCGCATAGGGCACGGCCACGCGCCGGACCATGCGACACTGTGGTCGGGTGACGGGCTGGTTCTGGGGGGCGATCAGCTATTGCCTGGCATTTCCGCCAACATTGGCGTCTATCCGACGGAACCTGACGCCGATCCGCTTGCCGAATGGCTGCAAAGCTGCCGTCTGTTTCAGGCCTATGCGCATCAGGACCAGTTGATCCTGCCAGGGCACAAGTTGCCCTTTACCGGCCTGCCATTCCGGTTGGTACAGATGATCGAAAACCATGATGCCGCCCTTTTGCGCCTGCATGACCATCTGGCAACGCCACGGACTGCGGTTCAGTGTTTTGCGCCGCTGTTCAAGCGGGACATCGGGACTGCGGAACACGGATTGGCGCTGGTCGAGGCGGTGGCGCATCTGAACTGCCTCTTGCGCCGTGGCGCGGTTTCCCGTTCCCTTGGTTCAGATGGTGCCTGGTTGTGGGAAAGGCTGTGATTGATGGCAAAAGCGTCTGCATCGGCACCCGCTACAAAGGCAAAGGCCAAGGTGGCGGCCAAACCGAAAAGCCCTGCCGAATGGGCCTATGACCGTCTGATCCTGTATATCCGCAATTTTGAAAGCCAGCTGGACGCCACCCATGAGATTGCGATGGGCTTTGCCGGGGACGAGGCGGGCGTGCTGCGGATCGAAGGCCTAGGCTTTTTCGAGCCGGACATCGTGACCTTCTATGGCCGTGACGAAGATGGCGCAAAGACCCAGCTCATCCAGCATTTCAGCCAGCTTTCGGTGACCCTTCGTGCAGTGCCAAAGTCGGTCTCCGCCGAAGAACCGCCCCGCCGCATCGGGTTTCATCTGGCGCCAGGGTGGGTTGGCGGCGATTCCGGCGATGCTTCGGCGTGATTGTCGCATGAGGCATCGCGCTGTCCCGCGTGACAGGCCCCGGTGAATCAGCTATGCGCAACCAAAGACCGACCAAAAAGAGGACACGGACACATGGCCGATCACAAGCAAGACGATCACGAACATGGCACGATGGATATCCGTGCCCACGAAAAGACATTTGACGGGTTCATTCGCCTGTCCACTTGGGTTGCTGCAATTGCAATCCTGATTCTGATTTTTGCCGGCCTGGTCAACGGCTGACTTTTTAGCAAACCCGGAGGTTTGGATGCTGCGTTTTGCGCTTTGCCTTGTGGCCCTGATGGGCCTGTCTTCCTGCGGCGCCGTATCAGTTTACGCCCCCGACGATCAGGTAGAGGCAGCGCGGTTCGTGGCCGGACCGCCGACCTACATCACGCTTTACACGGTGATCAACAACAACTCCGGCTCGGGCGCGCATTCGGCCATTCTGGTCAACGCGTCCGAGCGGGTGATCTTCGACCCGGCCGGAACCTGGCACCACCCCCGCTTGCCGGAACGCAACGATGTGCACTTCGGAATGAGCGACAAGATGATCGCCTTCTACGTGGATTACCACGCGCGCGTGACGTTTCGCGTGATCGAACAGAAGGTCCTGGTGTCGCCTGAGATTGCCGAACTCGTCTTGCAGCGCGTGAAAGATTATGGCGCGGTGCCGAAAGCAATGTGCACCAATGCAACCTCTACCATTCTGCGCGGCGTGCCCGGCTTTGAAAGCCTGCCGTCGACGTGGTATCCAAAGAAACTGTCGGATGCGTTTGGTCTGCTGCCCGGCGTGACCACCCGCACCATCACCGACGATGATGACGACAGCAATCATGGTGTGCTTTTGGTGCAGGCAAATGGCGACCCGCTGGAATAAGGGCCTGGCGGAGGATCAGTGATCGACCTCGGGCGGCATTGAAAAGGGTTCTGTCATGCGCATCCTCGGTGTTGTTCTTGCGGGGGGCGGGGCCCGGCGGATGGGCGGGGTGGACAAGGCCTTTGTCCGATTGAACGGGACAGCTCTGATCGAACATGTTCTGGCCCGACTGGCACCGCAAGTCAGCAGCATTGCAATTTCTGCAAACGGTAATCTACAACGATTTCGAGATATTGGCTGCGATGTACTGCCGGATTCCGTGCCGCTTGGGCCGCTGTCAGGCATCTTGTCCGCACTGGACTGGGCGGCGGCACATGGCGCTGCGGCGGTGGTTTCCGCCCCGGTGGACGCGCCGTTTCTTCCGGCTGATCTTGCGGCAAGGCTCGCACTTGCTGCGGGGTCTGGCGTAGCAGTTGCCCGGTGCGACGGGCGGGATCATCCGGTGTTCGGCCTGTGGCCAGTTGCGCTGGCCGAAGACCTGCGCCGGTTTCTGGCCTCGGGTGAAAAGCCGAAAGTGACCACTTTTGCCGACCGACATCAGGCCATCCGGGCCGATTTTCCCGACGCTGGGGCATTTCTCAACCTGAATTCGCCAGAAGATCTGGCCCATGCCGAAGCCTTGATCCGGGGGGCAGCATGAAGGTGTTCGGGGTGATCGGCTGGAAAAACTCTGGCAAGACCAGCTTGATGGAACGTCTGGTCGCCGAAATCACGGCGCGCGGATACACCGTTTCGACCGTCAAGCACGTGCATCATGCGGTCGACCTTGACCAGCCTGGCAAGGACAGTTTCCGCCACCGCGCGGCCGGTGCGCGTGAGGTGGTGCTTGCCTCGGCCGATCGGTTTGCACTGATGGTTGAACATCGCGGACCCGAGCCGGAATTACCTGCCATACTCGCCCGCCTCGCGCCGGTCGATCTGGTGCTGGTCGAAGGCTACAAGCGCGACGCCCACCCGAAAGTGGAGGTGTGGCGCGCAGAAACCGGGCAGGCAATGATCCAACCCGCCGATCCCTTGGTGCGGGCGGTGGTGACGGATGCGGCAGTGACTGGCCTTTCGGTGCCAGTGCTTGATCTGAACGAGACCTCGGCGGTGGCCGATTTCATCCTTGCCGAGGTCGGACTTGCAGCCCTTTGACCGAGTTATCGTGGTGGATTGGTCGGCTGCGGGCACGCCGTCGCCAGCCAGACCCTCGGCTGACGCGATCTGGATCGGTGAGGCTTCGGCCAGTGGAGAGGCGGTCACCTACCACCGCACCCGCCATGCTGCCGAAGCGGCATTGCATGTGCATCTGGCCAAAGGTGACAGGCTGCTGATCGGGTTCGATTTCCCGATGGGCTATCCGCAAGGGTTTGCCGCACGCTTGACCGGGCAAGCCAAGGCCAGTGCAGTGCGCGAATGGTTGGCCGATGCAATTGAAGACGGGGCGGACAATCGCAACAACCGGTTCGCCGTGGCAGCACGAATGAATCGGATGATCGGCGGCAACGGCCCGTTCTGGGGATGCCCGTCAACCTGCGTTGAACCCGGGCTTTCCCCCCGCAAGACCGCCCGCTACGACGCGCTTGGCCTGGCGGAACGGCGGGTGGTGGAGACCGTCGTCCCGCGCGCCCAGCCGGTGTGGAAGCTGTTCACCACCGGTTCGGTCGGATCGCAATCCTTGATGGGGCTGCCGGTGGTGCATCGACTTGGGTTGCCGGTGTGGCCCTTCGATCCTCCCGCCCCGGTGATGGTGGCGGAAATCTACCCTTCGCTTCTGGCCGGGGCGGTCACGCGGGAAGGCGGGATCAAGGATGCAGCGCAGGTTCGGCTTCTGGCCCGCGCGCTTTGGCGATTGTCGCGGGGCGGACAGTTGGTGGGACTGTTCGAAGTGCCGGACGTCGCCCGCGAGGAAGGCTGGATCCTTGGTGCCGGGCACGCGCCACTGTTGACCGAGGCGCTGGCATGGGCGTGAGCGTTCTCAAGGGTTTGCCGGAGCCACTGCGCCAACAGGCCGCGAGGTTGTATTGGATTGCGTTCGGCGAAAAGCTTGGGCGGGTGTTGGGCCCCGACCAGAAGGCGCTGGCTTTCTTCGTGCGCGTGATCCGCGCCGATCATTGCGTTGTGGCGGTGGATGCGGCTGGCGCGCTGCTGGGCCTGGGTGGGTTCAAAAGCCCTGAGGCCAGTTTTGCCGGCGGATCGTGGGCTGATCTGAAGGCCATCTACGGGAATTGGGGCGGGCTTTGGCGTGGCTGGGTCCTATGGGCGCTGAACCGCGAGGTGGACAATGATCGCTTTCTGCTGGATGGCATTTGCGTAGCCCCGAGTGCCCGCGGGCAAGGCGTGGGTACGGCATTGCTGGCGGCGCTGTATCAAGAGGCGCGCTTGCGTGGCTATCAATCGGTCAGGCTTGATGTCGTTGACACCAACCAGCGCGCCCGCGCCCTGTACGAACGGGAGGGATTTATCGCCACCCGGACGGATCAATTAGGCCCCCTGAAGTACATCTTCGGCTTTGCCTCTTCGACAACAATGGTCCGACCACTCTTGCCAACGCCGGGCTGAGGCGATTTGAATGCTGCCTTCTCTTGCCCCGGGTGTCATCGCCTGTCAGAATATGATCAAATCTTACCTTCGGAGGCTGCCATGCTTACAAAGCGCGACTTCTATATCAACGGGGCCTGGGTGGCACCTGCAGCCCCGCGCGACTGTGCGGTGATTGATCCATCGACCGAGGACACCTGCGCCATCATTTCGCTTGGGGATCAGGCGGATACCGACGCCGCTGTTGCCGCAGCCAAGGCAGCTTTGCCGGGCTGGGCGGCCACGCCACCTGCAATGAGGCGGGCCTATGTGGCAGGAATCCTTGCCCAATATGAAGCGCGGGCGGAAGAGATGGCGCATGCCATCAGCCTTGAAATGGGCGCGCCCATCGACATGAGTCGGGACGATCAGGCCCCTTGCCTGCCCTGGCATCTGCAGAACTTCCTGACTGCGTTTGATCAGATCGAATGGGTCCGCCCGCTGGGGCCGCACGCCCCGAACGACCGGATCGCGCTTGAACCTATTGGCGTCGTCGGGCTGATCACGCCATGGAACTGGCCGATGAACCAAGTGACGCTGAAGGTGATTCCGGCTTTGCTGGCAGGCTGCACCTGCGTACTGAAACCATCCGAGGAATCGCCGCTGTCGTCGCTGCTGTTCGCCGAGTTCTGCCATGATGCGGGGGTTCCCGCGGGTGTGTTCAATTTGTTGAACGGCGACGGGCCCGGGGTCGGCAGCCAGCTTTCGGCGCATCCCGACGTCGAGATGATCTCGTTCACCGGCAGCACACGCGCGGGCCGGGCGATCTCGGTCACTGCCGCCCAGACACTGAAACGCGTCACCCTGGAACTGGGTGGAAAGGGGGCGAACCTGATCTTCGCCGATGCCGATGAACGTGCGGTGGAACGCGGTGTGCGGCACATGATGAACAACTCCGGCCAATCCTGCAACGCGCCAAGCCGGATGCTGGTCGAGCGTTCGGCCTATGACCGGGCGGTGGAAATTGCGGCGGCGGTGGCCTCGTCGATCAAGGTCGCGTCGGCCCATGAGCCGGGCGCCCATATCGGGCCGGTGGTGAACAAGCGGCAGTGGGAGCAGATCCAGGGCTATATTCAGAAGGGCATCGATGAAGGCGCGCGTCTGGTGGCCGGGGGTCTCGGTCTGCCGGAAGGCGTGAACAAGGGCTTCTACGTTCGCCCGACGGTTTTCGCCGATGTGGTGCCGGGCATGACCATTGAAAAGGAAGAGATTTTCGGCCCCGTCCTGGCGATCATCCCGTTCGACACCGAGGCCGAGGCGGTGGCGATTGCCAACAACACCCCCTACGGATTGACCAACTATGTCCAGTCGCAGGATGGCGCGCGGCGTAACCGGCTGGCGCGGGTTCTGAAATCCGGGATGGTCGAGATGAACGGCAAATCGCGCGGCGCGGGGGCGCCGTTCGGCGGCGTCAAGGCCTCAGGCCGGGCGCGCGAGGGCGGGCATTGGGGGATTGAGGAATTCCTTGAGGTCAAGGCGATCTCTGGTTGGGATTCCACCGCTGAAATCGCCGCAGAATAGAGACTGGCGTTTTCTGACCTGCAACCGTCGCCCTCCTTGCTATCGCAGGGAGGGTGGTAGGGCTTAGGCTGGTCCCGCAAACGCGAGGACCACCATGACCCAACATCGGCACCTGATGTCTCCGCTACAGCTGCGTGGCGCAACCTTGCGCAACCGGATCGTGTTCGGGGCGCATACCGCAAACATGTCGGATCAGGGGCTGCCTGGACCGCGTTTTGGCAAATACCTGCTGGAGCGCGCGTTGGGCGGGGCGGCGATGATCGTGGCCGAGCCAGTGCCGGTGCACCGGACGGGCGTGCTGACGCGGGGCAACTTTCTGCACTCCGATGATGCGGTGATTCCGGCGTTTCGGACGATCACCGAAGACGTGCGCGCGGCGGGGGCAGTGATCCTTCAGCAGTTGTATCACATTGGCGCACATGGAGATTCTGACCTGAGCTTTGCGCCGCATTGGTCGCCATCAGGGGGGCCGTCCTACCACGACAGCGATGGAAGCCACGCAATGACCGAGGCCGAGATCGAGGAGGTGCTTGCCGCGCATGTGGCGGCGGCGGTCAGGGCCAAGGCGGCGGGGTTTCAGGGGGTGGAGGTCTGGGCTGCCTATCATTCGCTGCTGGATCAGTTCTGGACGCCGTGGTCGAACAAACGGCAGGACCGCTGGGGCGGGTCGCTGGAGAACCGTACCCGGTTTTCGCGCGAACTGATCGAGAGGGTGCGGCGCGCCTGCGGCGAAGGGTTCATCGTGGGGCTGGCGGTCAGCTATTCAACCAGCTACGACGTGACGCTTTCGGCGGAATCCTTGTGTGAAATCATCGATCTGCATGACCGGACAGGACATGTAGACTACGTCACCGCAGGCTCCGGCAGCTATCTGGAGTTCGAGGCGATCATCCCGCCATTTACCCATGCGGAAAAGCTGACGACACCCCTGACAGCGCAACTGAAAGCGCTTGTAAAACATGCGGTTGTCACGTCGGAGGCGGGGGTGCGGACGCCAGAGAATGGCGAGGCGATCATTGCCAGCGGCGAGGCGGATCTGGTGTCGATCGTGCGGGGGCAGATTGCCGATCCGCATCTGGCGCGGAAGGTGGCCGAGGGGCGGGCGGAGGATGTACGGGGGTGTATTTCGTGCAACCAGATG
>NZ_JANMET010000168.1:0-30766 GCF_031377265.1 Tabrizicola sp.
GAAGACAGCTTTGTCGTGCAGGAATGGCTGGCCGAAGGCAACGTGGCCCGGATTGCCGACTACGACTTTGTCCAGGACCAGATCGTCGTGGTCTACGACTCCACTGCCCATCCCGACCCGCAGCTAAGCCTTGCCACCAAATCGGACGGCGACGATGTCACAATCCTTTTGGACGGCGCGCCGGTTGCGGTGGTGACCGGTGGCAGCAGTGTCTTTCTCAGCGACATCCGGCTTTCCGCCGCTTGATATCATCCAACCGGGGCCGCAGATCACCTAGGCCCAAGCTTCCGGTTGTTGCCCATAACTCACGTACAGCGGATGCCGTGGCTGGTTCTGCCCTGTCAGCCCCAGATGCAGCAGGCGGCTGCCGGTGCCGCGCAGCAGCGCCTCTACCTCTGCGCCCCGGTCCAGATGCAAGCCGTGGTTTCCCCACGCGCACAGCACCGCGTCGGCCCAGATGGCACTGTCGGCAATCGCCGCATCATTGCCCGGCCCCACCGGGTCCGGCTCGGCGCGCATTACCTTGGGGTCGGTTGCCCGAAACGCGAAAATGTTGGTCACCCGGAACGCTCCGAACCCCAGTGCCCGCGCCCGCCGTTCGCAGCGCTCTACTGTCGGGTCATTCTGCACTTCCGTTGCCGTCGACGGATTAAGCATCACGAACAAAGCTTTAGGCCCAGGCCGCCAAACCCGCGTCAGCAGATAGCGATACTTCTGGCAATCCGAATAGACCGCTTCCGACACCGCATCGCCCTTGGTGAACTGCTTGGTGATCATCCCACTGCGCCCCGCACCAACCGCTGCAGCGCCGCCCGCCAAGGTTCCTCCGCCTCGCCCTGTGCAATCGCCAGCGCCGCCCGATCATGGGCGGCTGACAACAACCCTGCCAGCGCCGCATCGTGCAACCCTGCTGCCGCCAGCCCCTCGACCAGCGTGCGCGCGCCGGTTTCGCGGTCGATCACGGCCAGCTTTGCAAGGCCCAGCGCGGCCGGCGCTTCAGTCAGCAACAGCCTTGCCCGCCCCGGAACCTGCATTGCCGTCAGAAACGCCTCACCACCACGGATCAGGGCATCAACCGGCGCCAGGCTGGTATAATCCGCCGCTTCCACCGCCAAAGCCACCGCCTCTGCTTCGGCCCTGATCACGGCTTCGAACAGCGCCTCCTTGTCAGCGAAATGGTGATATAGCGCGCCGCGCGTCACCCCCGCCGCCGCCACAATGTCGGGCGTGCCGGTGCCTGAAAAGCCACGCGTCACGAACAGCTTGCGCCCCGCCTGCATCAGCGCCCCGCGCATCGCATCACTGCGCTCTTTCTGCGACCGCCGCATCGTCTCTTGCATACATACATCCTGTATGTTATTTACATTCACAATGTACCCAAATGTAAAAGGAAAGGAAACCCCGATGCAATCCACCAGCTACTACCCGGTCCTGCTCAGCGCCGATGTGCCCGCCGCCGCCGCGTTCTACTGCGACCATTTCCATTTCACCCCGCTGTTCACCGCCGATTGGTACGTCCATCTCCAGTCCACCGAAGACCCCGCCATCAACCTCGCCCTCGTCGCGCAGGACCACGAAACCATCCCGGCGCCGGCACGGGGCAAAACCGGCGGCGTCATCCTGAACTTCGAGGTTGCGGACCCCGACGCACACCATGCCCGCCTCAAGGCTGCCGGCCTGACCATCCTGCTGCCGCTGCGCGACGAAGCGTTCGGCCAACGCCATTTCATCGCCGCCGCCCCGGATGGCGTGCTGATTGACGTGATCCGCCCGATCCCACCCTCTGCCGACTTTGCCGCGCAATACGCCCCCGACGCCCTGCCGCAATAGCCGCCCACTGGCCCTTTGGCGCGCGGACCTGCATAGTGCTCCGGCCCGCCTGCACGCAAAGGCCCACCATGCCAGACCCCGGCTACTTCCGCAGTTTTCTTGCCCGAACCGACGACCGCACGCTCTACAAGATGGACCACTACCTCGACATCTACGACCGCCAGCTTGGCGGTTGGCAGGGCCGCGACGTCTCGTTCCTTGAGATCGGCGTTTACAAAGGCGGTTCACTCCGCATGTGGCGCGAGTTCTTCGCCCCCGCCGCGCGGCTGACCTTCGCCGACATCGACCCGGGGTGCAAAGCCCTCGAACTGCCCGGCACCCAGATCCGCATCGGCGATCAATCCGACCCGAACTTCCTTGCCACCCTTGCGCAGGATCGTGGCCCGTTTGACCTGATCGTCGATGATGGCGGCCATCAGATGCTCCAGCAGATCATCAGCTTTCAGCACCTCTGGCCGCACCTCCGCCCCGGCGGCCTCTACATCGTCGAAGATACCCACACCAGCTATTGGCCCGGCTTTGGCGGCGGCCACCGCGCGCCCGCCAGCTTCATCGAATTCGCCAAAGACCTGATTGATAAGATGCACTCCTGGTACACCGAGGATGATGCGGGCTTCCCGCTGCACCCGATGGCCAGCGAAATCGGCTCGATCCAGTTTCACGATTCGCTGGTGATCGTGGAAAAGACCCGCAAACCGCAGCCCGTCTCGATCACCTCGCGCAATGGCCAGACCGAACGCTCCGACCGTATCCTCAAGATCCGCGGCCGCCGCTCGATCTTCTGACCGCCACCCCCGCGTTGCCGCCCTTGCATCCACGGGCCTTCCCCGCTAGCACCATCCCCGATCTGCAGGAGGCGCTGATGGACGGCATCGACACGTTGAAAGCCAGGTATCTGGCCGCCATCTCGGCTGCCTATGATGAGGCCAGCATCGAAGAGGTGCGCCTTGCAGCGCTAGGCAAGAAGGGCGAGATCAGCCTGAAAATGCGCGATCTGGGCCAGATGGACCCTGCCCAGCGTCAGGTCGCCGGGGCCATGCTGAACCTTTTGAAGGACGAGATTGACGCCGCACTGCGCGCCAAGAAAATGGCGCTGGGCGATGCGGCGCTCGACGAACGCCTCCGCGCCGAATGGCTCGATGTGACGCTGCCCGCCCGCCCCCGCCCGCGCGGCACCATCCATCCGGTATCCCAGGTGATGGAGGAGCTGACCGCCATTTTCGCCGACATGGGCTTTGCCGTGGCCGAAGGCCCGCAGGTGGAAAGCGACTGGTACAATTTCGACGCGCTGAACATCCCGCCGGAACACCCCGCCCGGCAGGAACATGACACCTTCTTCATGCACCGCGCGCCCGGCGACACCCGCCCGCCACATGTGCTGCGCACCCACACCAGCCCGGTACAAATCCGCGCGCTGATGGCCCAAGGCGCGCCAATCCGCGTCATCGCCCCCGGCCGCGTCTACCGGATGGATATGGACCAGACCCACACCCCGATGTTCCATCAGGTCGAGGGTCTGGCGATCGACCGCACCATCTCGATGGCCAACCTGAAATGGGTGCTGGAGGAGTTTTGCCGGGCCTACTTCGAGGTCGACAAGGTCGAACTGCGCTTCCGCGCGTCACACTTCCCCTTCACCGAGCCCTCGGCCGAGGTCGACATCCGCTATTCAAACGTTGGCGGCCAGCTCCGCATCGGCGAGGGCGACAATTGGATGGAGATTCTCGGCTCCGGCATGGTGCACCCCAAGGTGCTGAAGGCCGCAGGGGTCGATCCAGACCAGTGGCAGGGTTTCGCCTTCGGCATGGGCATCGACCGCATCGCCATGCTGAAATACGGCATCCCCGACCTGCGCGCCTTCTTCGAGGCCGATCTGCGCTGGCTGCGCCACTACGGCTTCAGCGCGCTGGATGTGCCGGATCTGGCGGGTGGGTTGAGCGGGTAGTCTGACCGCCCCCAACCCAATTCTCCCAGCCTCGCAGCGCTTTCCCGGCCTTTGAAACCCATCCAGGACAGGGCTTTAGCCTAGTTGCGCCGTCGCAACACGCCCAACCAAAGATCGGGCCTGAATGCATATGTTATTTCCTTATGGCATTTTTAGCATTATTGGATTTGCATACACTTGGGGGTGTAACCGCGGGGTCCAAATGCGCAACTGCGCATCTGGCCAACTTAAGGATGCACCTCAATGACACTCAATGTTCTGGCTTCAAACCACCTCTTTGCCACCCTGATTGCGGGTTTCGCCGGTCTTTCCTGCACATCCGCCACAGCGCAAAGCTTTGACTGGGCGGGTCCATACGGCGGCCTGCACTTGGGTTATGCGGTTGGAGAGTCGACCGCCGTTCCCATCGATGTAAACGATCCAAGCGATGTCAAAGGCGCGTTCCTTGGCGCTCAGATCGGCTATAACTTCCAGTCCGGGCCGTGGGTTTACGGGGTAGAGGCTGATGTTTCCACCACCAACATCGAAAACGATCTGGCAGGTGGCACCATCGTCAATCGCGATGAATATGTTGAACTGAACTGGATGGCCACTTTGCGCGGGCGGGCGGGCTATGCGTTCAACAAGACACTCGTCTATGGCACCATCGGTGCTGCAGCCGCAAATGTCACCGCCATTGACTGGGACGCTGGGCCAGAGTCGGCCACGAACAACCACAGCGGCTTGGCATTGGGCGCAGGCGTCGAATTTGCCATTTCAGATCGGTCCACCTTGGTGGCGGAATACCAGCATGTCGATCTCGAGGACGAGGTCTATGACCTTGGCGATCCTGATACTGTTGGTGTTTCAAGCAGTCAGATCAAACTGGGTTTCAATCTCCACTTCTAGATCTTTCCTCATGGCCATCGTCGGGCACCCGGCCAACGTCGGGCGCCCCAACCCAACCCGCCGCTACCCCGATTGCACCCGATCCCCGGGCCAGCTACGCTTTGCCCATGCAAGACAAAGACCAATCCGCCCGCATCCATCTGGCCTCGCAAGACCCGGCCTTCCCGGCCCAGCGCGAGGCCGCTTATCAAGCCATCGTCGCCGCCCTTGATGCCCTGCTCATTCCGCGCGGCTATGCCCTGAAGGGCAGCACCTGGACGAAGACCAGCACGCAAGGCAAATCCGCCCTGCATCTGCAGCGCAGCCGCTATGGCTGGGATGTGCAGATCGCCCTGCGCTTCCTCACCCCGGCAGGCACCCCACCCGACGGCTGGCCCGAACATGAAGACCTGCCGCTGGACCGCTTCTTTCCGCCCGGCACCTCGGCCCCCGGCACGCTCGCCTATCTCGATGTCATCGAACATCCCGAACGGCTGGCCCAGACACTCACCGCCCTGTCAGAAAACGCGCTGCCCTGGCTTGACGCGAACCATGCCGACAGCGCCCCGCCAAAAGCCATCAACCTCGCCGAGAAACTCAGCCTGTTCACCGATCACTGGTCGCCCAAAGTGATCGCCGCCTTCAATGGCCATGACGTGATGCTGGTCAAGGTACAGGGCGAGTTTGTCTGGCACTCCCACCCCGACACCGACGATTTCTTCCTCGTCCTCAAGGGCCAGCTCACGATCCGCCAGCGTGACGGCGATGTGATCCTGAACGCGGGCGATCTGCACATCGTGCCGAAGGGGGTCGAGCATTGCACCGTCGCCGCGGATGAGGCGCATCTCCTGCTGATCGAACCCAGAGGCACCCCCAACACCGGCGATCCAGCCACCGCAGCGGTCAACCACCCCATCTAACCGGCATCAAACTCTAAAATTTACCTAAAATTCGGCTTCCTCTTCGCCAAATATCCCACGGGCGGTCCGGAGGGTGTGAAACCCTCCGGTCCCCACGGTTCACCCAGCCGCCGCCCGGCCCGCCCAGCGCCCCGTCGCCCAGCACCCGGTCAGCAGATAACCCCCCGTAGGTGCTTCCCAATCCAGCATCTCGCCACAGACGAACACCCCCGGAACCGCCCGCAGCTCCAACCCCTCGGTCACCGCCCCCCGCGTCACCCCGCCCGCCACGGAAATCGCCTCGTCCAGCGGTCGTGGCCCCGCCAGCCGCACCGGCAAGGCCTTCACCACCGTCAACGGCGCACCCTTCGCAAACTCCATCACCAACGCCACCGCCACCGGCGCCAGCCCCAGCTTGCGCAGCCGGTTGGCCGCCGTTTCGCCCGCCCGCATCCGTCCCAGCCGCGCGGCCACCTCCGCCGCGCCCACATCCGGCATCAGGTCCAGCACCAGCCCCGCGCCTTCGCGCAACTCCCGCGACACCGCATAGATCCCGCCGCCCTCCAGCCCCCGCGCCGACACGACAAACTCGCCCCGCTCGCGCCGCCCGGCCACATAGAGCGCCGCCCCCTTCACTGGCTGCCCGAACACCCGTGCCATCTGCGCCGACCAGTCCACCGCGAACCCCATGTTCGCAGGCTTCCAGGCCGCCACCTCCACCCCCCGCTCCACCAACCACGGCACCCATGCCGCGTCCGACCCCAGCCTGGCCCAACTTGCCCCGCCCAGCGCCAGCACGGTCACCGCCGGGGTCAGCACCCGTTCCCCCTCCGGCATCTTAAACCGCAGCCCCGCGCCCGCAAACCCCGCCCAGCGCCAGCGCGTCCGCACCTCAACCCCCGCCGCCCCCAACCGCGCCAGCCACGCCCGCAGCAAGGGCGAGGCTTTCATCGCCGCCGGAAACACCCGCCCCGAAGACCCGGTGAACACCTCCTGCCCCAGCCCACGGCACCAGGCCATCACCTCCGCCGGCCCGAACTCCGCCAGCATCGGCCCCAGCCAGTCGCTGTCATACCTGCCCGCAAAGGCCGCCGCGCCCTCGTCCTTGGTGACATTCAGCCCTGATTTCCCCGCCATCAGAAACTTGCGCCCGACCGAAGCCTTGGCCTCGCAGACCAGCACCCGCCGCCCCGCCCGCGCCAGCTCCTCCGCCGCCATCAACCCGGCTGGCCCCGCCCCGATGACCAGCGCGTCAACCAACGGTGCCGCCCCTGATCTCCACCACCCGGTGCGGATAGGGCATCTCGATCCCCGCCGCCTTCAGCGCGTTCCACACCGCAAACAGCACCGGCGAGCCGTACTTGTTCTTGCCGTCATCAATCCCCGCCACCCAGTATTCCACCGCGAAATCCACCGCACTTTCGCCAAACCCCTTCAGCTCGCAATCCGGCCCGTCCGGTGCGCTCAGCACGAAAGGCAGTGCCGCCACCGCGCGTTCGATGATCTCCGGCACCAGGTTGATGTCGGTCTCATAACTCACCGAAAACAGCGCCTCATAACGGTTAGCACTCCCCTGATCGCTGTAATTCACCACCCGCGTGGTGATGAAATGCTCGTTCGGCACCACGATCCAGCGGCCATCGAACGTCTCCAGCACGCAGGCCCGCGCCGTCATCCTGACGATGGTGCCACGCTCGCCGCCGTCCAGCTCCACATAGTCGCCGACCGTGGTCTGCCCCTCGATCAGCAGGATGATCCCGCTGACGAAATTCGCCGCGATCTGCTGCAGGCCAAGACCAATACCCACGCCCAGCGCGCCGCCCAGCACCGCAACCGCCGTCAGGTCGATCCCCATGATGCTCATCAGCATCAGGAATGCCGCGCCAAAGATCGCAATCTCCGCCGCCTTCACCGCCAGTTCCCGCGTCGCCGGTCGTAGCGCCGGTTGCGCCTTGATATAGCCCGCACTTTGCCGGTTCGACCACGCCCCCAACCAGAACAGCAGTGCCCCCGCAATCACCCCCCGGATCAGCGCCAGCACCGAAAACCGGATGTTGCCCAGCTCCACCACCATGGCATCCAGCCGCACGGTGATCTCGTCCAGCACCCCCAGCGCATAAAGTGCCGCCACCGGGATCAGCACATACCGCCCCAGCAGCTTCAGGAACCCGTCGGTCAGCACCTCGCCCACCAGCGCCCGCGCCGCCAGAAACAGGAACACCCGCTTGCCAAACGCAATCACCTCGCCCGATCCAAAGGCCGCCCGCGTCACCCCCTCGCCCGCCGCCGTCAACCCATAGGCAACCAGCGGCAACAGCAGCGGCAGGAACAAAAGCGCGAACCGCCGCGCCGTGGCCAGCATCCCCGCCATGCCCTCCTTCGGCGTCAGCACCCGCAAGATCACCGGCGACATCCGCCCCGCCAGCACCCGTGCCGCCACATAGGCCAGCGCCAGCAGCGCAAACTGCGACCATGCGGCGGGCGAGGCCAGCCAGCCCATCGCCACATCTGCGCCCTGTTGCAGCCAGCCGCTCAGTTTGCCCGGCAGCCCCTCCATGCCTCAGCCTTTCGCGCGATGGGCAATTCGCCCGATGGTGTTCAACAAGATCTGCGCCGCCAGAATCGCGGTGGTGCCGCTGTGGTCGTAATCCGGCGCCACCTCGACCAGATCAATCCCCACGATCCGGCCCCGCTTGGTCAGCCCGTCGATCAGCTCCAGCACCTCGTAATACAGAAATCCGCCATGCGACGGCGTCCCGGTGCCCGGCGCGATTGACGGATCAAAGCCGTCGATGTCAATCGTCAGGTAGTAATCCACCCCCGCTGGCACCCGGTCCAGCACTGCGGCCAGCCCCAGCGCGCGGATCTGGCGCACCGACAGGATGTCCGATCCCATCGCCCGCGCCGCCTCATACCCCTCCTTCGCGGTCGAACTGACGTTGCGGATGCCGAACTGGCTCAGCCCCGTCACATGCTCCTCCTCCGCCGCCCGCCGCATCGGGTTGCCGTGGCCATGCCGCACCCCGTGGCGCTCATCGACAAAATCCAGATGCGCGTCGATCTGCACGATATGGATCGGCCCCCGCCCGGCAAAGGCCCGGATGCAGGGGATATTCACCGAATGATCGCCGCCCAGCACCACCGGCACCGCGCCCGCGTCCAGAATGGCGCGCACCCCCGCCTCGATGGCGGCATGGCTGCCCTCCGTGTCGGTATGGATGATGTCGGCATCGCCGATATCGACGATCCGCACCCCTTCCAGATAGGTCACGTCATCTTCATGGTCATAAGCCCCGGCATGCCCAAAGGAAAACAGCATCGACGCCTCCCTGATCCCCCTCGGCCCAAACCGCGCCCCAGCGCGCCACTGGGTGCCCATGTCGTAAGGCGCGCCCAGCACCGCGAAATCCGCCTCGATCTTGCCCCAGTCCGGCTGATACGGGCTCTTCCCAAAGGTCGCGATCCCGACAAAGGGCAGGTTCAACCGCCCGCTTTCATACCCATGCGCCACGACAGTTCCCCTGTGCCTGAACCCCGGATTTCATCTGTCCACAAATATCCCACGGGGGGAAGGCCGCGCCCTTCGCGCGGCCTTGGGGGGTGTGAAACCCCCCGCTCACCCCAGCATCCGCTTCACCGCCGCCAGATGTCCGGGCTTGGCCGCCAAAGCATCCGCCGCCAGCCCCCGCGCCGCCTCGATCAATCCTTCCGCCGGCACGATCCGGTCGATCAACCCCCAGGCCAGCGCCTCCTCGGCCCCGATCCGCGCGCCTGCCAACAGGATCATCCGCGCCCGCGCCGGGCCCACCAGCGCCGCCAGCCGCCCCGGGTCCGACGGTTGCGGCAGATAGCCCAGCCGCATCACCGGGTAAAAGAACTCCGCCCCCGGCACCGCGATCCGAAGATCGCACGCCAGCGCCAGCCCCATCGCGCCGCCAGCCAACGTGCCGTTCAAGGCCGCTACCGTCAGCCCCGCAAACCCCGCAATCGCCCCCGACGCCCGCTCCCACAGCGGGTTCACCCCTAACCCCGTCCGCATCTCGCCCAGATCCGCCCCGGCCGAAAACACCGCTCCTGCCCCGGTCAGCACCAGCACCGCCACTTCGGCCCGAACCGCCTCGGCCACCGCCGCCGCCAGCGCCGCCAGCATCGCGGCGGTCAGCGCATTCGCCTTCTCTGCCCGCGCCAGCCGCAGCGTCCAGATCCGCCCGTCGCGCTCCACCTCGATCATTCCAAGCCCGCCCTGCATCAAACCCCATGACAAAAGCGTTTACATCCCTTAACCCGACGCGGAAACCCTTGACGCCCTCCCCCGCCATATGAACGATGCAGCATCTCTTTTCAGACGAAAGGCATCATGATGATGAACCATAGACTCTCGGGCAGCACCGCCCTTGCCCTCATATTGTTTTGCACGGGCGCTCAGGCGCAGGTTACTCCCGAAGAGGTCTGGGAAAGCTGGCAGGCACTGACCACTGGCGCCGGGCAGGAACTGGCAGTCGGCAGCGCCACCCGCAACGGCGACACGCTTGAGGTCAAAGGCCTCGTCCTCACCTTCAAGGACGAAACCGGTGGCAACCTCGCGGCCAACATCGACACGATGAACTTCAAGGACCTGGGCGATGGCACCGTCCAGGTGACCATGGCGGAAAGCTATCCGATCGCCCTCACCATACCCGCCGATTCCGAAGGCGGGCCGACGGAAGTGAAAGTCACCGTGTCGCAGCCCGGCATGACCATCATCGCCGGCGGTTCGGCCACCGAGACCAGCTATGACTTCACCGCCCCCTCCGTCACCGTCAAGCTTGACGAAGTGAAGGACGAGGCCGGCAAACCCGTGGATGCCACCGCCGACATCGTGATGTCCGAAATGACCGGTAAATACCTCGTCGCCAAGACCGGCGATGTCAGCGCTCTCGACAGCAGCTACACCGCCAAAAGCATGGTCATCAACATCTCCGGCAAAGACACCGAGACGTCGACCGACGTAAAGGCCACCTTCTCCATTGCTGATGTTGCGGGCACCTCCAAGGGCAACTTCCTTGGTGCCGACATGATGGCCAACATGGCCGCCGCGCTGAACGCGGGCTTCACCGTCGACAGCAACTTCACCTTCGGCGCGATGACCTTCACCGCCGATACGGTCGACGCCGCTGGCCCGTCCAAAGTTTCGGGCAACGCCTCCGGTGGCGGCTTTACCCTGGCGATGGACAAAGCCCGGGTGAACTACGGCACCACCCTGAACGGTGCCAGCTTCACGGTGTCCAGCGCAGATATCCCGTTCCCGCAAGTGACCGTAGCCTTTGGCGAATCCGCCTTCAACGTGCTTCTGCCCGCGTCGAAATCCGACACGCCGCAGGATTTCGCCTTTCTGACCAAACTGGTTGATTTGACCGTTTCGGACGAGGTCTGGGGCATGTTCGACCCCTCCGGCACCCTGTCGCGCGAACCGGCGACGATCATTCTTGATGCCAAGGGCACCGGCTTTTGGAAGCAGGACATCATGGACCCGAACGCCCAAATGGACGGCGCCGAACCTCCGGGAGAGTTGACCTCGCTTGACCTCACTCAAGTTCTGGTCAAAGCGGCCGGTGCAGAAGTCGGGGCTACAGGTGCGCTGACCTTCGACAATACCGACCTTGTGACGTTCCAGGGCATGCCCGCCCCGACCGGCACGATCGAGGTTTCCATCAAGGGCGTGAACACCCTGATCGACAACCTGATCGCCATTGGCATTCTTCCCGAAGATCAAGCCATGGGTGCGCGCATGATGCTGGGCATGTTCGCCCGTCCCGGTGCCGGCCCTGACGAGCTGACATCGACCCTTGAATTCAAGGACAAAGGCTTTTTCGCCAACGGCCAGCAACTGCAATAGGCCCCATCCACGACATCAAGGCCCCGGATACGCTCCGGGGCCTTTTTCTGTTCCGCACCCGCAGCCCGCGCCCAGAACCAGGAGCTTCCGCATGCTCAGCCGTCCGCTTTTGACAGCCGTCCTGCTCGCCGCGTCGCCCGCCATGGCCGATGTCACCGCCGATCAGGTCTGGGCTGACTGGCAGCGCCTTGCCAGCGCAGCAGGCACCCCGCTTACCGCACTGGCCAAGACCGAAGGCAACCGTCTGGTCCTGTCCCGCCTCGCGCTCGCCCTTGGCACGCCCGATGACCCCGCCACCCTGCGGCTTGACCGGCTTACCTTGGAAACCCGGCCCGATGGCACTGTTGCCGTGGTGCTGCCCGCCAGCTTTCCCCTGACGCTCGATCTGCCCCCACCGCAGGGCCCTGACGATCCGTCCCGCCTGACCTTCACTGCAACCGCCCCCGGCCTTGCGATTTCCATCGCCGGGCTGGGCGATCTTGCGGCTTTCAACATCACCGCGCCCAGCCTCACCGTCACGCTTGATCCGCTGGACCTGCCTGCCGCCGCCAAGGCTGACTATGCCGCCGACCTTACCTTTGCCGCCGCTGACCTCAGCCTGCGCCACCGGCAGGATCTCACGGCCACCGCGCCGATCATCTCCACCAACTTCACCCTCGGCACGCTGCACGCAGATACCCTCGTGGCTCTGCCCGAGGGCGAGGGCGGCTCTTTCACCGTTGATCTCTCTGCCCTTGCCGGGGCTTTCGATCTGCAAGCGCCGCCCGACAGCCTGACCAAGACCTCGCCCAATCTGCCCGATCTTCTGCAGGGCATGTCCGCCACCGATGGCCTGCGCGCCAGCTTCAGTCACGGCCCGTTCGCCTTCACCGCCCGGCTGGCCGATCCTGCCCCCGGCCCGCAGGATATTGCGCTGACCTCGGCCTCCGGTGCCGCCACCCTGCGCGCCGACAAAGCAGGTCTGCTGGTCGATCTCACCTCCGGCCTGACCAGCTTTGACATCACCATCGACGATCCCGAAGTGCCGTTCACCGCAGCCGCCTTCGGCTATGACGATCTCAGCTATGGCGTCTCCGTCAACTTCGGCACCCTGTCCGGCCCCGAACCCTTCACCGTCTCCGCCCGCCTCAGCGCCTTCAGCTTTTCCGAAGCGCTTTGGCAACAGATCGACCCCGCGTCCGTCTTCCCGCGTGACCCGCTGTCCTTTGCCCTCGCCCTGTCCGGCCGCTATGCCGTCAAGCCCGAGGCGCTGGCACCCAATTGGCAGCCCGCCTCCACGAACGACCTGCCGGTCGACATCGTGGCGCTGTCGCTTGATGAACTCCTCCTTTCCGCCGTCGGCGCAAAACTTACCGGCACCGGCGCGCTGACCTTCGACAACAGCGACCTTGTCACCTTTGACGGCATGCCCGCTCCGACCGGCCTGCTCAACTTTGCCGCCACCGGCATCAACGCGCTGATCGACCGTGCGGCCAGCGCGGGCCTGATCCCACCCGACGAACTGACACCGCTGCGTTTCGGCCTCGCCTTCATCGCCAAACCTGGTGACGGCCCCGATACGCTGACCTCCAGTATCGAGTTTCGTGACAAAAGCTTGTACCTCAACGGGCAAAAGCTGCGCTGACCCTGCCTTGCGAACACCCCTCTGCAGGACTAGGTCATGGACAACCGCAAAGGACGCGCCATGACCCCCAGCCTCTCCGCCCTGACCGAAGCCCTGCTTGCCGCCGCCAAACGCGCCGGGGCAGGGTCCGCCGACGCCATCGCCGTCTCTGGCACGTCGCTGTCGATCGACATTCGCAAAGGCGCGCTGGAACAGGCCGAACGCTCCGAAGGGGTGGAGGTCGGTCTGCGCGTGCTGATGGGTCGCCGCCAGGCCTGCGTCTCCGCCTCCGACACCTCAGCCGCGACGATCGAAGCCCTCGCTGAACGCGCCGTCGCGATGGCGCGCGAGGCCCCCGAAGACCCGCACGCAGGCCTTGCGGACCCGTCGCAACTGGCCACCGCATGGGATGCCAGCGCGCTCGATCTCTGCGATCCCAGCCCCGAACCCTCTGCCGCCACCCTTGAACAAGACGCCCGCACCCTGGAATCCGCCGCCCTGTCGCGCACGGGCATCACGCAAGTAGAGGCGTCGTCCGGCTATTCCCGCCGCCAGGTCCATATCGCGGCCAGCAACGGCTTTCACGGCGGTTACGCGCGCTCGTCCCGCTCACTGTCGGCGGTGGCCTTCACCGGTTCCGGCACCGCAATGGAACGCGACTGGGCCGGCGAAAGCCTCACCCACGCGTCAGACCTGCCCGACACCGCGTCCATTGGCCTTCTCGCCGCCGACCGCACCCTGCAACGCCCCGGTGCGGTGCAGCCCAAAACCGGCACCTACCCGGTGCTGTACGACGAACGCATCGCGGCCTCCCTCATCGGCCACCTCCTGTCGGCGATCAACGGCGCGTCCATCGCACGCGGCTCCTCCTGGGCGCGCGACCTTCTGGGCCAACCGATCCTGCCACCCGGTTTCCACCTGACCGAAGACCCGCACCGCCCCCGGATCTCCGCCTCGCGCCCGTTCGACGCCGAGGGCCTCGCCACCCACCGCCGCAACATCGTCGAAGACGGCATTCTCACCGGCTGGGTCCTCGACCTTGCCACCGCCCGCAAACTGGGCCTCACCTCCACCGCCAACGCCGCGCGCGGCACCGGCGCGCCGCCCTCGCCTTCCACCACCAACATCGACCTTACCCCCGGCACCGCCAGCCGCGACGATCTGATCGCCGCCATGGGCACCGGCCTGCTGGTCACCTCGATGATCGGCTCCACCATCAGCCCCACCACCGGGGATTATTCGCGCGGCGCCTCGGGGTTCTGGGTGCAGGATGGCCGCATCAGCCACCCGGTCCACGAATGTACCATCGCGGGCAACCTGCGTGACATGCTGGCCCGGATGATCCCCGCCAATGACGCCCGCCCGCATCTGTCGATGCGTGTCCCCTCGATCCTGATCCCCGCGATGACCCTTGCCGGCGCTTGATCTCGCCCTTCTGACCGATGCCGCCCGTCACGCGGGCCGCATCGCCATGCGCCACTGGAAGCGTGATCCGCAAGTCTGGGACAAGGGCGGCGAACATGGCCCGGTGACCGAGGCCGATCTGGCCGTGAACGACATGCTGAAAACGGTGCTGCTGGCCGCGCGCCCCGACTATGGCTGGCTGTCCGAGGAAACCCCCGACGATGCCGCCCGGCTGTCGTGCGATCAGGTGTTCATCATCGATCCGATCGACGGCACCCGCGCCTTCATCGCCGGCGAGGAAACCTTTGCCCATTCCCTCGCGGTGTCGACCGGTGGCCAGATCACCGCCGCCGTGGTCTATCTGCCCGCGATGGACAAGCTGTACACCGCCTCCATCCACGCCCCGCCGCTGCGCGATGGCCAGCCCATCGCCGCCAGCACCAAGGCCGAGCTGACCGGCGCAGATATCCTGACCACCAAGGCCAATCTTGACCCCGCCCGCTGGCCCGGCGGGGTACCCGATATCCACCGCAGCTTTCGCGCCTCGCTGGCGTATCGGCTGTGCCTTGCGGCCGAGGGGCGGCATGACGGCATGTTCACCCTGCGCGACGCCTGGGAATGGGACATCGCCGCCGGCAGCCTGATCGCCGCGCGCGCCGGGGTGGTGGTGACAGATCAGACCGGGCAGGCGCTGCGCTTCAACACCGCAGGCGCCAAGGCCGCCGGGGTGCTGGCGCTGCCCTCGGCACTGCATGCCGACGTGCTTGCGCGGTTGGTTGGCCAAGGCGCGACTAGAGGACAGGTCTGACGACTGTCCAGTGGACAGTCGTCCTGTCCGATTGCCTGTAGGCGGAAGCCGGGAGGCAAGGGGCTGTCAGCAGTCCCGAACGGTTGAGTAAATCAGGCCGCGCCTGCCTGGGCTGGTGCGAGACTGGGCTGGTGCGAGAATCGCGCCTGCCGGGGGCAGGCAGGCGCGGCCTGATTTGATTGAAATCAAATCCGGCAAGAAACAAAAGGTGCAAGGCACGTTTCCCAGAAGATTCATCCTGCTCTAAAACCGACAGCCACTAACGCTTCGGTCCCTTCGGCGGCACGAACCGCTTCGAGGTGTCCTTTGCATCCACCTTCGGGGCCGCCGGCTTCACCCGCGCGAACGGCTTTTTGCCATCAGCCGCATGGCTCTTGAACCCGCCAGCCTTGCCGCCCGCAGGCCCGTCCCGCTTTACGAACGGACGCGCGCCGTCGCCTGTGGGGGCATAGGTGCGCTTGGCATCCCCCTCGCCCTCGGCCTTCGGCTTGTAGCCAGCCCCGTCGGAAGAGTGGCTCTTGTAGCCGGTGGCGCGCGCAGGCTTGCCCGCCGCCCCGCCAAGGCTCTTGTAGCCCGCCGACTTTGGCGCTGCCTTGTCTTCCGGTGACCAGCGCGGCTTGCGATCCGCATCCGCGTCATCGCGTTTCACATACGGCTTTGCTGCATCGCGCGGCGCATAAGGCTTGGCGGCGAAGGGCTTGGCCGCATAGGGCTTTGCGTCACGCGGGGCATAGGGCTTGGCACCCGCATCATCGCGCTTGGCATAGGGCTTTGGTGCGCCCGCCGCCGCACGCGGCGCATAGGGCTTGGCACTTGCGGCCTCGCGGGGCGCATAGGGCTTGGCCCCTGCATCGTCGCGCTTCACATAGGGCTTGGCCTCACGCGGGGCGTAGGGGGCCTTTTCGGCATCGTCGCGCTTGACATAAGTCTTGCGCGGCTCGGCCGCCGGGGCGTTGTCACCCTCTTCCACCACCCGCGCCGGTTTCGGCGCATAGGCGGGCTTTTCACGCCGTTCCGGGCGCGCTTCGGTGCGCTCCGGGCGTTCGGTACGCGCTGGGCGTTCAGACCGCTCTGGCCGTGCCGCATAGGGCGCGCGTTCCGGGCGGTCCAGCGACGGCTCACCTGCCATCCGCTCCATGATCACGCCCTTGTCCAGCTCCAGCATCGGCCCGAACTTGTCGGCCAGTGCCGCGCCGATCTGCACGTAAGTCACGTCTTCCTGCACCCGGATCGCGCCGATACCGTCCTTGGAGATGCCGCCGGCATCGCAAATCTTCGGCAACAGCCAGCGTGCTTCGGCCCGGCCAGACCGGCCAACCGTCAGGCTGAACCAGACCGATGCGCCAAACTCACCGCGTTCGCGCGGTGCCGCTGCTGCGGCAGGCGTCGCCTGATCCGACAGCACTTCTGGCGCAGACCGGCCCTCGCGCCACATGCGCACGAAACCGGCGGCCACCGCCTCCGGCCCGAACTGCGCCAGCAGTTGCTCCACCATCGCGCCGTCGTCGCCAACGCCCGCCATCAGTGCTGGATGCTTCAGCATCCGCATGTCGTCCTTGGCCGTCACGTCCTCGGCACTTGGGGCAGACCCCCATTCAGCCACAACCTTGGCACCCTGCAGCAACCGTTGCGCCTTCTTGAACTCCGCCGGCACAACGATCAGCGCCGACACACCCTTTTGCCCCGCGCGCCCGGTGCGGCCAGACCGGTGCAACAGCGTCTCGCTGTTGGATGGCAGATCGGCATGGATCACCAGCTCCAACCCCGGCAGGTCGATGCCCCGCGCCGCCACATCGGTGGCCACGCAGACCCGCGCCCGCCCGTCGCGCAGCGCCTGCAGCGCATGCGTCCGCTCCTGCTGGCTCAACTCGCCCGACAGCGCCACCACCTGGAACCCCCGGTTGCCCATCCGTGCCATCAGGTTGTTCACATTGGCCCGCGTCTTGCAGAACACCAGCGCCGTCTGCGCCTCGTAAAACCGCAGCGCGTTGAAAATCGCGTTCTCGCGATCCCGCGCCGCCACCGACAGCGCGCGGTATTCGATGTCCACATGCTGTTTCGCTTCGCCCTGCGCCATGATCCGCAACGCATCGCGCTGGAACTCCGCCGCCAGCGCCGCGATGTCCTTGGACACCGTCGCCGAAAACATCAGCGTGCGCCGGTCCTGCGGGGCCGCCTGCAGGATAAACTCCAGATCCTCGCGGAACCCCAAGTCCAGCATCTCGTCCGCCTCGTCCAGCACCGCCGCGCGCAGGCCGCTCAGGTCCAGGCTCCGCCGCTCGATATGGTCGCGCAACCGCCCCGGCGTGCCGACAACGATATGCGCCCCCCGCTCCAGCGCCCGCTTTTCCGTCCGGTAATCCATGCCGCCGACGCAGGTCGCGATCTTCGCCCCCGCCTCGGCGTACAGCCAGTCCAGCTCGCGCGCCACCTGCAGCGCCAGCTCCCGCGTCGGCGCGATGATCAGCGCCCCCGGCACATCGGCATACAACAGCCGGTCATTGCCCGCCAGCAACTCCGGCGCCATCGCCAGCCCGAAGGCCACCGTCTTGCCCGACCCGGTCTGCGCACTTACCAACAGATCGCGCCCCGCGACCTCCTCGGTCAGCATCGCCAGCTGCACCGCCGTCAGGGTCTCATACCCCTTCGCAGCCAAAGCCTGCGCCATCGGCGCCGCCAATCTCACATCATCCATCACTGTATCCCCAAGGGGGGCCGCAGCCCCCGGTAAAGCCATCGTTTCAGGCCCCACCGTTCTCCATCGCCCCGGGCCTCCCTGCCCGGCGCATCAGAACCCATCGAAGGCCAGCGTGCCGCCTACACGCTTTAACGCCCCCTGTATACCCCGCCCGTCCAACCACCCCAAACCGCAACACCCCAAGCCCCCGCCGCATACTGCCCCGCAAAAGGAGCCTCCCATGATCCCCCTCGCCGCCATCGACGCCCACGCCCTCCCCCGCGACCGCAGCACGCTGGAGCCTGAGCCGCTGGCCGAACTGGCCCATTCCATCGCCACCACCGGCCTGCGCATGCCGGTGGAGGTCTGGGCGCTCACCACCCCCCGCCTTAACCCGAACGGCCCGCCCCACCTCTACGGCCTCATCTCCGGCTACCGCCGCCTTCACGCCTGCGCCTCCCTCGGCCATACCGAGATCGCAGCCTTCCTCCGCACCCCCGCCAGCCTCCCCGACGCGATGGCCGCCATGGTCGCCGAAAACGACATCCGCGCCGACACGCCGCCCTGGGACAAAGGCCTCACCCTGCTGCGCGCGGTGGAGGAGGGGCTGTTCCCCACCCTCGACGCCGCCGCCCTTGCACTGCACCCCTCCGCCAGCCGCCAGAAACGGTTCCGCACCCGCACCTACGCCAGCGTCGTCGAGGCGCTCGCCCCCCACCTCACCACCCCCGAACGCCTCACCGCCCGCCAGATGGACCGCCTCGCCTCCGCCCTCCGCGGCGGCTTCACCCCCCTCATCACCCAAACCCTGACCGACCACCGCACCGCCCCCCTCCGCACCCAATGGGAAGCCATCCTCCCCCTGATCATCGAGAGCACCCGCGACGACGAAGACACCCCCGCCACCGCCACCCAACCGGGCCGGCCCCGCAGGATGCTGCATCTACGGCAGGGGCTGACGATCCGGCGGGAGCTGCACCGCAACGGCTGGATCCTGCGGTTTTCCGGCCCGGAGGCCAAGAGCGGTGGGCTGATCGACGATGTGATGGATGAGGTGGAGAGGTTGTTTCAGAGGGGGTGATGCTGATGCACGGATCAGGTCAAGTGTGCTTCTTCTAACACGATTTATGCTTGGGTTCGAACAGACTATCCACCAAACTGTTCACATTCTGTCCACACCACACTATGTATGTGTGATAGAAGTAGGACAACGATGACATATGATGCCCGCCAAGTTGCAAACTGGTTTGTCACTCGCGCCCAGCGGGATGGCAGAGTCTTGTCGATTATGTCGCTGCTTAAGTTGACCTACATTTCGCACGGCTGGCATCTTGAAATGCGAGATACGCCATTGTTTCCGAACAGAATTGAGGCGTGGCAGCATGGGCCTGTGATCCCGGATGTTTATCACGATTTTCGGCGTCAGGGAATCGACGTGACGTCGGTAAGCAGCGCTGTCCCGACTCCAGAGCTTGACCAGTGGACGGCGGGGTTGCTTGAGCAAATCTATGCAAACTATGGAAATTTGACGCCGTTTAGGCTTTCTGACTTAACACATGTACATGGTGGGCCGTGGGATTTGGCTCGTCAGACCGGCGGTTGGTATGCTCCGATTCCGGATGACATGATCAGACAGCACTATAAATTGAAGCGTCTAGAGGCATCTCAGCCTGCAGATGCCTGAGACCATCATCCCACCCGTTCCACCTGATGATCCTCCCGGCGGAAGTACACGACGTAGAGAAGAGCTAGAATTTGAACTTCTTGAAGCCGAGGCAAAGCTCAAGCGTCTTGCCCACCGGGAAATTGGCCAGCGATACTGGCTTAGGTGGATCGCTGTTGGGATTGGGATCACGGTCGTGGCTGGGATGGCGGCAACACTCGCGCATCTGGTACATCAGTCTTTCTGGGGACCTTTTTCCAGAGGGAGTTCAGCATTCGCCGTCGCTATGATCGTTGCACCAATAGCCTCAATAACCGCTATCACAGCCGCTGTTTTCGTTGGTGCCTTTAAGAAATTTGATGACAAAGATATGGAGACCATTGGCTCAGGTCTCGCCGCAAGCGTCAACATCGTTAGAGGCGGTCAGTAACAAGCCGTAAGTCGAAGTTCACCTCGACCCCTCCACCCGCTCCACCCCGCCCGTCCACTCCCGCCGGGCCACCGCCAACTCCCAGCCCTTCTGCAGGTTCATCCAGAACTCCGCCGTCGTCCCGAACGCCGCCGCCAGCCGCAGCGCGGTGTCGCCGGTCACGCTGCGCCGTCCGGCCACGATCTCGCTCACCCGGTTCGCCGGCACCCCGATCCCCCGCGCCAGCGCCGCCGCACTCATGCCCAATGGCACCAGAAACTCCTCCCCCAGAATCTCGCCGGGGTGAACGGGGTCAATCTTGCGCACAACTTTCACAGACATTTCCGCCCCATCGTAGGGTGCGCTACAGCGCACCATTGGCACATTCCCAGCACTCTATCACACTCCCTCAATACCCTCCAATCCCTAACAAATCCTTAAACGCCTCCCCTAACCCTCTGATTTCCTTATCCCCACCTCTTTGTCCACGCGTGGACAAACCGGAGGCCTTTGCGGCCCCCACGTGACCCCCTATACTCCCCCCATGCCCAGCCTCTGCCGCGATTGCCTCACCGAATTCGATGCCGGAACCAGGTGCCCCGCCTGCCGCTCCCCAAGGCTGGCCGCCCACCCTGAACTGACCTCCCTCTCCATCGCCCACATGGACTGCGACGCCTTCTACGCCAGCGTCGAAAAACGCGACAACCCCGCCTATCGCGACCACCCCCTCATCGTCGGCGGCGGCACCCGCGGCGTCGTCTCCACCTGCTGCTACCTCGCCCGGATCAAGGGCGTCCGCTCCGCAATGCCGATGTTCCAAGCCCTCAAGCTCTGCCCCGAAGCCGTGGTCGTCAAACCCCGCTTCCCCGCCTACGTCGAAGCCAGTCGCGCGATCCGGGCCATGATGGAACGCCTCACCCCCGCCATAGAACCCCTCTCCCTCGACGAGGCGTTCCTCGATCTCACCGGCACCCAGCGCCTGCACGGCGCCGCCCCCGCCGTCCTCCTCGCCCGCCTGACCCGCGATATGGAGACCGAGCTCGGCCTCACTGGCTCCATTGGCCTCAGCCACAACAAGTACCTCGCCAAGATCGCCAGTGATCTCGACAAGCCCCGCGGCTTTTCCATCATCGGCCGCGCCGAGACCGAGGCCTTCCTCAAACCCAAACCCGTCCGCATCATCTGGGGCGTCGGCCAGTCCACCCAGGCCGCCCTGGAGGCCGCAGGGATCAGAACCATCGCCGACCTGCTGCGCTGGGACCGCCCCGACCTGATCGCCCGCTTTGGCAGCATGGGTGACCGGCTCTGGTCCCTTGCCCGCGGCCAGGACAGCCGCCGCGTCACCCGGGATGAAAAGCTGAAGTCGATCTCGAAGGAGACAACCTTTCATGAGGACACCTCAGACCCTGATCTGCTGGATGGCCACATCTGGCGCCTTGCCGAACAGGTGGCGGATCGCGCCAAGGCCAAGGCCCTCGGTGGCCGCACGGTGACCCTGAAACTGAAGAAAGGCGATTTCCAGCTGGTCACCCGCCGCCACAGCTTGTCAGACCCTACCCAACTGACCGACCGCATCTACCGCGCCGCGCGCGACCTTTATGATCAGTCGGGCACGCATGGCCCGTTCCGGCTGATCGGTGTCGGAATATCCGACCTCGCCCCTGAAGATCAGGCTGATCTCAGCAACGACCTTCTGGATCCAGAGGCCGGCAAGCGGACCGCGACGGAGCGGGCGACGGACAAGATCCGCGCCCGCTTTGGTCACGACGCCATCATCAAAGGGCGCGCGTTGCGCTAGCTTATTGGTCGATGAAGTCGCGAATGGCTGCGTTATACTCCGCGGGTGCCTGGAGGCTTGGGAAATGGCTGACTTGCGGCAGGATAACCAGCTTGGATCCCTTGATCAGGCCCGCGATCTTTTCGGTATGTGGCCGCAGAATCGCCTCATCATATTCCCCCACGACAACTGCCGTCGGAACCGTTATGGCTGCGATCTGTTCGTCGGTTCAATTCGGTTGTGTCCCCCACATGTTGGAAATCTGCGTGACAAAGTCGTCAAACTGATCGGGAGTAGGCGACATCTTGGCGTAGTCACCCGCCATCATGCCAATATAGGCTGCAAAAACCGGCGTCTCAGCCGCCGCGTGATTGACGCCGTCGGTGCTGATGTTTGCACCCTGGACAAACAGGTGATTCAGACGTTCGGGATGCTTCATCGCGATGTCCAAACCGATGATGCCACCGTCAGACCAGCCGACCAAGTCTACCTTGCCGATTTTCAGATAATCGAGCAGCCCCAGGTAATCAGACGCCATCAGCTCATATGAAAATGACTCTTCCGTCCGGTTGGAGCGGCCGTGGCCACGGCTGTCTGCCACGATGACAAGATGGTCGATCATCAGGTCCGCAACCTGTGCAGACCATACATCTGCATGCCCCAGCCCGCCATGGATCAGCAAGACCGGGTCACCGGCACCGTAGGTGGCATAGTACATCTCGATCCCGTTTACGGGAGCCAAGCCGCTGCTGGCAGCAGCAGGCATCAGCGCAGGGGCGGGCGACGTCAGCCAAAGGTCTTCGGCGTAGGCGGGAAGGGAAAGAAAAAGGGCAGCAGTGGTAACGAGGACACGCATGGTTATCTCCGATTGCGATGGAGGCCGAACGCTAGTTGCGTCGTATGCGCGCCACAACCAGAGTCAGGTTACTCCGCCGCCACTGGCAGTCCATGGCGACCAATCCCGGCAAGCTCGGCAACCACTCCGCCTATTGCCGTGCGAAAGCCGTCGAAGCCAGCGCTTGGTTCAATGCGGGCTTCGTCCATGTACAGCGCGCGGTCGATTTCCACCTGCACGACGTGGCTGCAGCGGGATGGGCGTCCGTAGGCTTGTGCGATGTAAGCCCCTGCAAATGGGGCATTTCTTACAACCCGGAAGCCTGCAGAAGCGAAAGCTGCCTCGACCCGTTCCATCACGTCGCGGCCCGCAGCAGCACCGAAACGGTCGCCCAGAACCACCTCGGGCTTGGGGTGGCCAGGCCGCGCATGTGCCTCGATGGCCTCGTGGGGCATGGAGTGGCAATCGATCAGGACGGCCTGCCCGAAAGTCGCAAGCGTCTCGTCCATGAGGTTTTTCAAGGTTTCGTGATAGGGATGCCAGAAGCGATTGATCCGGGCATCAGCCTCGGCCCGGTTCAGTTTTCCCCGGTAGATCGCCCGACCACCGGCAACCACCCGCGGAATCACCCCAAGGCCGGAGGATACGCGTGGATTGTGGGCCATCCGCGCAACGCCTTCGATCACTGCTGGATCAAGCTCGTCGGCGGCACGGTTGAGATCGATGAACGACCGTGGCGCCCGCGCGGCGAGGAACGGCGCCCCCATTTGTGGGGCCATGTCGAACAAACGGTCCACAAATGCGTCTTCAGACGTTCGAATCGCATGGTGGTCAAGCAGCGTATTTGCAAGGAATTCCGCAGGATACTCGCGCCCCGAGTGGGGGGAAGCAAAGATAACCGATGTCGTTTGCTGGAGCGGACGAGAAAGCTGATATGCCTCGGACAAAGTGGGCGACCTCCGGTTACTCAACAAGGTATAGCGGGATTTCGTGAAAAGCCAAAACCCCTTGCAGGCTTATGCGCAACTCAGTATAGACCCGCCCTGAACGACGCGGTTCCGCCCGCGTCCTTTTTGTTTGGGCGGGGATGCATCGGGCACATGTGGGCGGTTAGCTCAGCGGTAGAGCACTACGTTGACATCGTAGTGGCCACTGGTTCGATCCCAGTACCGCCCACCATTCATCGCCTCCGCAAGGGGGCACGTTGTTTTCAATCGGCGCAGACGCGCCGCGATCAGGAGAAGACCTATGAAGGTTGCCAACTCGCTCCGCTCGCTGAAGACGCGTCATCGCGATTGCCAAGTCGTGCGCCGCAAAGGCCGCGTCTATGTGATCAACAAGACGCAAAAGCGCTACAAGGCCCGCCAGGGTTGATCCCCTGCCGACCCTGTGCGTTCAGCACGCGTGTATAGAAAGGCCGTCCAGGGAAAACCGGGGCGGCCTTTTCCTTTGGAGGTTTCATGCACACCAACCCCGCTTTTCGCAGCACGTCGACAGACGAAAACCTGACCTTTGCCCGTCAGCGCGGCTTTGGCATTCTGATGCTGAACGGAACGGACGGGCCGCTGGCCTCGCACATCCCGTTTGTATTGGCGCCGGATGGGTCGTTTGCCGATCTGCACCTGACCCGGTCAAACCCTATCGCGCGGGCAGTTCTGCCAGGGCCGGCGCTGTTGGCCGTTTCCGGCCCGGATGCCTATGTTTCGCCTGACTGGTACGGAACGCCGGATCAGGTGCCGACCTGGAACTATGTGGCGGTGCATTTGCGCGGTACGCTGATGGCGCTGGAGTTCGAGGAAATGAAAGATCATGTCGACGCCCTTTCGGCGGAACATGAGGGGCGGCTGTTGCCCAAGAAGCCCTGGCATTCGGACAAGATGGGCGAGGGTGTGATGGCCCGGATGATGCGGATGATCCTGCCATTCCGTCTGGTGATTGCATCGGTGGAAGGCACCTGGAAGCTGAACCAGAACAAGACCATCGAAGTGCGGGACCGCGCGGCGAAGGTGCTGGCGGGGCAGGCAGACCCCGGCGCACAGGCGATTGCGGCACTGATGCGCGAGCAAACAGGCGAAACGGGCGAATAATTCGCGACGGTGTGGCGTCTCCTGCTTTTCGCAAGCGCCGGACGCCCGTCGCACTTGCGCGGCGCGCTGACCATTGCGATGGCAGCGCACGCGTTCGTTCCGGCCTAAGCCGCATGGACAGGGGGCGGTGGAGGGCGTAATCTTCATCTCAGCAACTGGAGGATTGGTCATGCCGCTGCCCCTTGCCCCGCTCGTCCCCCTTGCCATGCGCCTTGGCCTGCTGACCGCTGCCAGCTATGCGATCAAGCGCTATGTCACCGCGCGCAGCTTTCCCGGCCGCACCGATCAGCGCGTCGAGGATGCGTTTGACGATCTTGCCGAGGGCGTCGCCGTCCATCGCCCGGCGGATCGGTCAGATGCCACGACCCGCCAGACCAACACGGCGGCGCGAGTTGTGCGGGTAGTCCTGATCGGTGGCCGCCGGATCGAGATTGATGTGGCCCTGATGGCACGATTGCGCATTCGCAAGGAATAATCATGCACCTCTACTACGCTCCGGCCTCGCCCTTTGTGCGCAAGGTGATGGTCCTTTTGCACGAAGCTGGGGCGACGGATCAGGTCACGCTGATACCCGCCTCCGGCAATCCGCTTGATCCCGGCACGATGCCGCTTGACCGTAACCCTTTGGGCAAGATCCCGGCGCTGGAACGTGACGATGGCCCGGCCCTCTATGACAGCCGGGTGATCTGCCGCTATCTGGATGACCGGCTTGGTGCCGGCCTCTACCCCGCCGCCCCGCGTTTGTGGGAGGTGCTGACGCTTGAGGCTACGGCGGATGGCATTGCCGACGCAGCCGTCCTGATGCGCTACGAAGGTTTCGTGCGGCCGGAACCGTTCCGGTCCAGCGACTGGATGGAAGGGCAGTGGGCCAAGATCGACCGAGCATTGTCAACATTGGAACAGCGCTGGCTTAGCCATCTGAACGGCCCGATCAATATGGGCCAGATCGCACTTGCTGCAGCCCTGGGATATCTTGATTTCCGGCATCAATCCCGTCCCTGGCGCGCGGGTCGGCCGGGCCTTGATGACTGGGCAAGCCATTTTGCCTTGCGCCCGTCAATGATGACAACCGCGCCGCAGGGGTAACTGAAAAGTCGGTACGCCTTGTCACAGGGGGTTGCCAACCGCCCGCCTCAAGACAGGTAGCGACGCGTAAAGGCCGGGCCTGATCCGCAGAAAGGGCTGAATTCTGCGGTTAAACCCACCACTGCGTTGCTTTGTCCGCTGGACGATCCAACAAGGCTTGGCTAAACACGCGCCTAACACGGGCTGGCCATGCCACAGCCTGACAGGTTTATGGGCCGCAATGCAGAGCGGTCGACGAAGGGAGAAGATCTCGTGTCCCACGCAGACGAACACGCAGGAACCGGCCAAGGTACTCGGCGGGATTTCTTGTATTATGCAACGGCTGGTGCCGGTGCGGTTGCCACGGGTGCCGCAGTTTGGCCGCTGGTGAACCAGATGAACCCCTCCGCCGACGTTCAGGCGCTGGCGTCGATCTTTGTCGACGTTTCGGCCGTCGAAGTTGGTACGCAACTGACCGTGAAATGGCGCGGCAAGCCCGTCTTCATCCGCCGCCGCACGCCCGAAGAGATCGAGGCCGCCCGCGCCACCACGCTGGACGAGTTGCCCGACGCGATGGCCGAAAACGCCAACAAGCCTGATGCCGATGCCGCCGATGCCAACCGTACGCTGGACGAGGCGGGCGAATGGCTGGTGATGATGGGCGTCTGCACCCACCTGGGCTGCGTGCCGCTAGGCGACGGGTCGGGTGACTTTGGCGGCTGGTTCTGCCCCTGCCACGGCTCGCACTACGATACCTCCGGCCGTATCCGCAAAGGCCCTGCGCCGCGCAACCTGCCAGTACCGGTTGCCGTGTTCGAAGACGCAACCACCATCAAGCTCGGGTAAGGAACACATATCATGGCCGGAATTCCGCACGACCATTACGAACCCAAGACCGGTGGCCAGCTTTGGTTTCACAAGCGCCTGCCGATTGTGGGGCTGCTGTATGACACGATCATGCTCCCGACGCCAAAGAACCTGAACTGGATGTGGATCTGGGGCATCGTTCTGACGTTCTGCCTTGCCTTGCAGATCATCACCGGCATCGTCCTTGCCATGCACTACACGCCGCATGTCGACATGGCCTTCGCGTCGATCGAACACATCATGCGCAACGTCAACGGCGGCGCCATGATCCGCTACCTGCACATGAACGGTGCCTCGCTGTTCTTCTTTGCTGTCTACCTGCACATCTTCCGCGGCCTTTACTACGGCAGCTACAAAGCCCCGCGCGAGATTACCTGGATCATCGGCATGCTGATCTACCTGGCGATGATGGCGACCGCCTTCATGGGTTATGTGCTGCCCTGGGGCCAGATGTCGTTCTGGGGTGCCACGGTGATCACCGGCCTGTTCGGCGCGATCCCCGGTGTGGGCGAGACGATCCAAGCCTGGCTGCTGGGCGGCCCTGCGGTCGACAACGCCACTCTGAACCGCTTTTTCAGCCTGCACTACCTGTTGCCGTTCGTGATTGCGGCACTGGTGGCGGTGCATATCTGGGCTTTCCACACCACCGGCAACAACAACCCCACCGGTGTTGAAGTGCGCCGCGGGTCCAAGGAAGAAGCCGAGCGCGACACTCTGCCGTTCTGGCCGTACTTCGTGATGAAGGATCTGTTCGCACTTTCCGCGATCCTTCTGGTGTTCTTTGCGGTTGTCGGCTTCATGCCGAACTTCCTCGGCCACCCCGACAACTACATCGAAGCGAACCCGCTTTCGACGCCTGCGCATATCGTGCCGGAATGGTACTTCCTGCCGTTCTACGCGATCCTGCGTGCCTTTACCGGCGATGTCTGGGTGGTTATCGCGGCAAACTGGCTGTCCTTCGGCATCATCGACGCCAAATTCTTTGGTGTGCTGGCGATGTTCGGCGCGATTGCAGTGATGGCGCTGGCGCCATGGCTTGACACCTCCTCCGTCCGCTCGGGCCGCTACCGCCCGATGTTCAAATGGTGGTTTGCGCTGCTGTGCATCGACTTTGTGGTGCTGATGTGGGTCGGTGCCATGCCTGCGCAAGAACCCTATGCCACCATCTCGCTGATCGCGTCGGCCTACTGGTTCGGGTATTTCCTGATCATCCTGCCGCTGCTGGGCGTGATCGAGAAACCGCAGCCGCAACCCGCGACGATCGAAGAAGACTTCAATGCCCACTACGGCTCCAAAGCCCATCCGGCCGAGTGAGAGAGGAACTGGTAATGTTCAGGAAAATCGCACTCACCGCCGTATCGGCGCTGGCGTTGACCGTCGGATCGGCTTTTGCCGCTGGCGAGGGTGGCCATATCGAGGATGTGACCTTCGCGCATGAAGGCCCGTTCGGCAAGTTCGACCAGATGCAACTGCAGCGCGGCCTGCAGGTCTATACCGAGGTCTGCTCGGCCTGCCACGGGCTGAAGTATGTGCCGCTGCGCACGCTGCATGACGAGGGTGGGCCGGGCTTGCCGGACGACCAGGTCCGCGCCTATGCCAAGCAGTGGACGATCACCGACAAGGACACCGGCGAAGACCGCGAAGGCGCTCCAACCGACAACTTCCCGCATTCCGCAATGGAAAATGCGCCCGATCTCAGCTTGATGGCCAAGGCGCGGGCGGGCTTCCACGGGCCATACGGCACCGGGATCAACCAGCTGGTCCGCGGGATGGGCGGGCCGGAATACATCCACGCTCTTCTGCTTGGCTATGAAGAGCCGCCGGCATGCGCGGCAGATTTCGAATCTGACGGCTACTACAACAAGATCTTCGCCAAGGGTGCCATTCCGGATACTTGCAAGGACGAAAACGGCGTTTCGACCATCGAAGGCAGCTGGATCGCGATGCCGCCGCCGCTCAGCGACGATCAGGTGACTTATGCCGATGGCACGCCCGCAACGATGGACCAGATGTCGATGGACGTCGCGTCCTTCCTTCTGTGGGCGGCTGAACCAAAGCTGATGGCGCGCAAGGAAGCTGGCTTTACCGCCGTGATCTTCCTTCTGGTGCTGACAAGCCTTCTGTATCTTACCAACAAGCGGCTCTGGTCCGGGATCAAAGGCAAGAAAACCGTCTGATCCAACCTGTCGCTGACCGAATCCCCCGCCCCTTTGGCGGGGGTTTTCATTTTGGACGACCCAGATAGTCGGCAAGTGCTGCCGAGGGTCTGGCGAAAAGGTCCGCCGTCGGCACCGGTTCCTGTGCCACCCCATCCGCCACCAGCACCACCAGATCGGCAAAGCCGCGGGCATCCGAAGGCTCGTGCGTGACCATCAGGACGGTGGCGCCAGTTTCTGCCGCAACCTCGGCAACCAACGCCAGCATTTCGGCCTTGAGGGCCGGGCCGAGGGCCGCAAACGGTTCATCCAGCAGCAGCACCGGTCGCGCCCTGAGCAGCGCGCGTGCCAGTGCCGCCCGGCTGGCCTGCCCGCCGGACAACTGCGCTGGCTTGCGCGACCCCAAACCCGCCAGCCCGACGCGATCCAACGCCAGGGCAACCCGCACGGCCTCATCGCGCGACAGCCGCAGATCGGGACGCAAGCCCAAGCCAAGGTTTTGCGCCACGCTCAGGTGCGGAAAGTGGTTCTGATCCTGAAACAGAATGCTGACCGGCCGGTCCCCCGGTGACACGCCGCGCAAATCCAGACCATTCCACCTGATGCTGCCGGAAGCGGGTTCCAAAAACCCCGCAATCGCCGACAGCAGCGTCGATTTCCCTGCACCCGATGGCCCGATCACCGCAACCCGCGCGCCTTGCTGTATCCGCCAATCCGCAGTCAGACGGAACCCGTCTTGCGCCAGCACAACCTGATCAAGATGCAGCACGGCGGCCCCCCCAGTCGCAGATCCAGAACATTGCAAAACTCACGGCCACCAACAGCAAGGCAGCAGCCGACGCGGCCTCGGTCCGATAGCTGCCCATCAATTGCTGCACCAGCAGTGGCAAGGTGACCTGACTTTCGCCGGCAAACAGCGCGATAACCCCCAGATCCCCCATCGACAGGGCCGCCGCAATGCCTGCGCCAAAGCCCAACGGACGCGCCAGTCGTGGCAGGATCAACCAGCGCCAGCGCGCCACGCCCTGCAGACCAAGACTGTCGCCAAGGCGGCCATAGTCCGCCTCAAGCGCGCGCGCTTGCGGCAGCAGCAGGCGATAAACATAGGGCAGCGACAGTGCGGTGTTCACCAGCATCGTCACTGGCAACGCCAATGACGTGGGCGGCGTGAACGGCTGCACAATCAGGAACAGCCCGGTTCCAAGCACCAGCCCTGACGTCGCCAACGGGATGACTGCCGCCGCCTCGATCAACCAGCCACCGCGCGCCCGTGAAGCAACCGCCACCACCATGACCAATGCAGTTGTCACGGTGATCAACGTAGACACCGATGCCACCAGAACGGACCGCCCCGTCGCCGCCAGTACTGATTGCGGCAAGTCGAAAAGCCCGGGAATTCCGCGCAGGACCACCGCTGACAACGGCACCATCAGGAACAACACAGCAAGAACGATGACCCCACCATCTGCCGCCCGTCGCCAGCCCAAGGGCGCTTCCGGCGCGACCAACCGGTCAAGCCCCGCCCCAAATGCTGTCGGGCGCACAATCACCCAGGCCAGTCCCGCCACCACTGCGCACAGCCCGAATTGCACCAACGCCAGCAGTGCCGCCCGCCCCAGATCGAAGTCAAAGCGCACCGCCTGATAGATCGCCAGTTCAACGGTCGTCGCCGCAGGCCCGCCGCCCAGCGTCAACACCACGGCAAAGCTGGTCAGACAGATCACAAAGATCACCAACGCCGCGCCGGGCAGAACTGCCCGCAGCATCGGCCATTCGAGATGCCGCGCCACTTCGGTCGGACCAAAGCCCAAGGCACTGGCAAGGCGAAACCGTTCAGCGGGGATCGCCTGCCAACCTTGCAAGATCATCCGCACGGCAAGCGGCATGTTCAGAAAAACATGCGCCAGAACCACGCCATGCAGCCCATAGATCGATAGTGTGGGCAGCCCCAATGCGACCCCCAGATCATTCATCACGCCGGATCGCCCGAACACCGCCA
>NZ_JANMET010000063.1:0-40108 GCF_031377265.1 Tabrizicola sp.
AGCTCGGGGTTCTTGGCGGGGGAGAAGCCGTCGAGGAACCAGGCGTCGGTTTGGCCTTGCCAGCGGGGCAGGGTTTCGCGGGCGTCGCCGAGGATGATGGTGGCGGTCAGGTTCGGGAAGTGCAGGGTGGACTGGCCTGCAGACCATTGGATGAGCAAGGGTTGCGCGATTTCTGTAGTCTCGGGGAATGCTTGCAGCGCGCGGGCGATGTCTTGGGCGGGCATCGGGAAGGCCTCAAAGCTGGTGTAGTGCAGGTGGCCGGGGCCGGTATGGGCGAGGAGGGTGGCCATCAGGTTGAGGCCGGTGCCAAAGCCAAGCTCGGCGATGTGGAAGCCGTCGCGGAACCGATCAGGCAGGCGGTTGCCTTGCAGGAAGACGTGGCGGGTTTCGGCAAGGCCGCCGGCGAGGGAGAAGTAGGGGTCATCGAAGGCGCGGGAGACGGGGATGATGCCGTCGCGCCAATCAAGGTCGGGTTGTATCGTGGCCGGCATGTGGGTACCCCGTTTGGGGCAGGAATGGGCGAGGGCGGCTGCGATGGCAAGGGTTGGCGTGCCGAGGTTCGATGTGACGGTGCGGGGGGCGGGGATCTTCGGGCTGTCGGTGGCCTTCGCCTGTGCGCGGCGCGGGGCGCGGGTGCGGGTGATCGATCCGCACGGGGTGGGTGCGGGGTCTTCGGGCGGGATCGTGGGCGCGCTGGCGCCGCATGTGCCGGAGGCGTGGAACGCGAAGAAGCAGTTCCAGCTGGAGAGCCTGCTGCTGGCCGAGGGCTGGTGGCAGGCGGTGGCAGAGGCGTCCGGTCTGGCGACGGGGTATCTGCGGTCAGGCCGGGTGCAGCCCTTGGCGGATGCGCGGGCGGTGGAGGTGGCGCGGGCGCGCGCGGTAACGGCGGCGGCCCTGTGGGGCGGGGCGGCGGAGTGGCGGGTGGAGCGGGCGGCGGGCGGCTGGGAGCCGGTGTCGCCCACGGGCTTTGTGGTGCGCGACACGCTGAGCGCGCGGATTGCGCCGAGGGCGGGTTTGGCCGCATTGGCGGCGGCGGTGCGGGCCTATGGCGGTGAGGTCACCGGAGAGGCCGAGGAGGCGGGTGCGGTGGTGCATGCTACCGGGCTGGCGGGGCTGGAGGCGCTGTCGGCGGGGTTGGGGCGTGTGGTGGGCGGCGGGGTGAAGGGGCAAGCTGCGGCGCTGCGGTATGAGGCGGGGGAGATGGCGCAGCTGTTCGTCGATGGGCTGCACATCGTGCCGCATGGCGACGGGACGGTGGCCATCGGATCGACGAGCGAGGCGGTCTGGACGGATATGGGGACCGACGCTGCGCTGGAGGCGTTGGTGGCCAAGGCGGTGGCGGCGGTGCCGGTGCTGGCCGGGACGGAGGTGGTGGAGCGCTGGGCCGGGGTGCGGCCACGGGCGCGAAGCCGGGCGCCGATGCTGGGCGTCTGGCCGGGCCGGGCGGGGCATTATGTGGCGAATGGGGGGTTCAAGATCGGCTTCGGGATGGCGCCGAAAGTGGCGGAAGTGATGGCCGATCTGGTGCTGGAGGGGTGCTATCTGATCCCGGCGGAGTTTGCGGTTGAGGCGTCGCTTTAGGGGGCCTTCCGCCCCCTCGCCCGTTCCGGGCTCACCCCCCGAGGATATTTGGCGAAGAGGAAGGGTTCAGGTTGCGCAGTACGAGCCCGGCCTGTCCGCTTTGGCCGCAGGTGGGAGGTTCGGGGTGTGGCGCGACGATTGTCGTCGTGTGGAGCGTTGCGCCGGCGACTGGCGGGTGACCGGATGGGCGGGGGTTGTGGGGAGCTAGGGCCGATCCGCCTCGGCCCGCAGGAGGTGCATGAGTTCGGCAAGCGCCTTCTGGTAGCGCTCGTCCTTGAGGTGGCCGTCGGCGTCGAAGGCGTGGCTGGCGTCAGCCACCATCACCTCGGGGCCGGGCAGCACGCGCGGGCGGAACGGCACGAGGCAAAGGCGCAGCGCAAATTGCGAGCGGTCGCCGCCACCCCGGCCATCGGCGGCGGAAAGGATCGCCACTGGCTTGTCGCGCCAGGGGCCGCCCTTGGTGCGGCTGACCCAGTCGAGCGCGTTCTTCAAAACGCCGGGGACGGATTTGTTGTATTCCGGCGTGCTGATCACGATGGCATCGGCGGCGGCGATCTGGTCGGCGAGGGTTTGAACCTCGGGCGGGATGCCGTGAGTGGCCTCAAGATCGCCGTCGTAGAGCGGCAGGCGCAGGTCGGCCTCGGTGTGGATTGCGTCGCCAAAAGCGCGGCGCGCCTCGGCCAGGAGAAGGCGGTTGGTGGAGGCGGCGCGCAGGGCGCCGGGGATGCCGAGGAGGGTGAGCATGAGGGCCTTTCCGGGTTGGCGAGAAAGTAGCGGCTGGGGGCGGGGTTGCAAGGGGGCCGTGGCTGGCGCAGGGTTTGGGCAAAGCGGGGGGCGGCAATGATGCGGCATGGTGGGCAGATCCTGGCGGATCATCTGGCGGCTTACGGGGTGGAGCGGGTGTTTTCGGTGCCGGGGGAGAGCTTTCTGGCGGCGCTGGACGGGCTGTATGAGCGGGGCATTCCCAACATCGTCTGCCGCCATGAGGGCGCTGCCGCGATGATGGCGGAGGCCACGGGCAAGCTGACCGGGCGGCCGGGGGTGGCGTTCGTGACGCGCGGGCCGGGGGCCACCAATGCGGCGGCGGGGGTGCATATCGCGCGGCAGGACAGCACACCGATGATCCTGTTCGTGGGCCAGATTGCACGCGGGCACCGCGACCGCGAGGCGTTTCAGGAACTGGACTATCGCCGGGTTTTCGGGGGTCTGGCGAAGTGGGCGGCCGAGGTGGATCAGGTAGAGCGGCTGCCGGAGTATATCTCCCGCGCGTTTCATGTGGCGATGAGCGGGCGGCCGGGGCCGGTGGTGCTGGCGCTGCCGGAGGATATGCTGAGTTCGTTTGCCGAGGTGGCGGATCTGCCCCCGCCCGTGGCGCCGGTGCCGGGGGTGTCGGAGGCGCAGGTGGCGGCGGTGCTGGGCGCGATCCGGGGGGCGGAGCGGCCCTTGCTGGTGGTGGGCGGGCCTGCCTGGAGTGCGGCGGCAGCGGCGGATCTGCGGCGGTTTGCGGAAGGCTGGGGCCTGCCGGTGGCGGTAAGTTTCCGGCGGCAGGACCGGCTGGACAATGACAGTCCGGCCTATGTCGGCGATCTGGGGGTTGGGGCGAACCCGAAGCTTGCGGCGCGGCTGGCGGCGGCGGATCTGCTGGTGGTGCTGGGGTCGCGGCTGGGGGATGTGGCGACGGGCGGGTATGAGCTGATTGATCCGGCACGGCCACCGCGACTGGTGCATGTGCATGCTGACGCGGACGAGTTGGGGCGGGTGTTCCGGCCGGAGGTTTCGGTTTGCGCGCCGGCCCCGGTGATGGTGGCGGCCTTGGCGCGGGCACCAGTTTTCGCAGGGCGGTGGCGGGAGTGGGCGGCGCAGGCGCGGGCGGACTATGAGGGCTGGCAGGTGCCGGTGGCCACGCCGGGCGCGGTGCGGATGGAGGCGGTGGTGGGGTGGCTGTCGCAGAATCTGCCCCGAAATGCGATTTTAACCAATGGGGCGGGAAATTACGCGGCGTTTCTGCATCGTTATATAAGATTGCGAGAATACGGAACGCAATTGGCGCCAACATCCGGGTCAATGGGATATGGGTTTCCGGCGGCAATTGCGGCAAAGCTTGCGCACCCGGCGCGAATGGTTGTCTGCATGGCTGGCGACGGCTGTTTTCAGATGACGTTGAACGAGATGTCGACGGCGGTGCAGCATTGTGCGGCGGTGATCGTGATCGTGGCCAATAACGGGCGGTATGGCACGATCCGGATGCATCAGGAGCGGGAGTATCCCGGGCGGGTATCAGGGACCGATCTGGTGAACCCGGATTTTGCGGCCCTGGCAATGGCTTATGGTGGGCATGGCGAGGTGGTTGAGGAGCAGGGCGCGTTTTCGGCGGCCTTTGCGCGGGCAGTTGCGTCGGGCAAGCCCGCAGTGATCGAGCTGCGGCTGGACCGGCAAATGCTGACGACCGGGCAGACGGTGGATCAGGTCAGGGCGGCGGGGCAGGCGAAATTGGACAAGGGCAAAACCTTGAAGTAGTGCGGCAATGTCACAGTATTCAAAAAAGAGCTATTTCAAACGCAGCGCAAGTGCGGCAAGACCTTTCAGGTGATTGCCAGAGAGAGTATGAGCTTTTGCGATTGGTCACACTAGAGACGATCTTTTCAAAGGAAGAAGCAATGAAACAGGCAGTTTTCGGACTATTCGCCGCCGCACTTGGCGCGGCAGCGCCGGCGATGGCGCAGGATTACGGATTTTCAGGTGATTTCGGCCTTGGCTACTGGCATAACGCCGACGGCGGACCGGGTCTGGAATCCAACGGGGGGATCGACGGTAAGGATGACCGGACCACGCTGCGCACCCGCCTGAGCTTTGCGACCGCGATTGGCAATGGCTTGACCGGGCAGATCGACTTTACCAGCAACGACTATTCCAGTGCTGACCCATCGTTGGATACAGACGACGCGACGAGTTTTTCGCGCGATCTGGCGCTGCGGTTGCGGCGGGATTTTGGCGGGTTCACGGCCGGAGCGTTCCTTGGCTATGGCGATCACAACGACTTCGGTGATTCCGATGCGGCCATGTACTACACCTTCGCGGGGATTGAGGCCGAGCGGGCGATGGCTTTCGGTTCGATCTTTGGAGAGGTTGGTTATCTGGACTCGACTGACGAATATGACGAAGGCACGCAGCGCGCGCCCTATGTCCGCGCCGGGCTGGTCTACAACCTGCCGAACGACTTTGTGATGACCGGGTCTGTCGGCTATGCAGGCGGCCGCAAGTATGGCGACGACCAGTTCAGCAATACCATTCTCAACGCCGAGATCGGCCTTGAGCGGGCGATCAGCGACCAGCTTTCGGTCTATGGCAGCTATGATTACAACCGCATCTCGTATGACGACGCCGGGGACGATTTTGGGGATACGATCGGCACGCTGTACGTGGGCGTGAAGATGACGCTGGGCGGCACCAAGACGGCGCGCCCGCTGGCACCATTCGGCAAGTGGGTGTCCTACAACGCCAACGAGATCGAATAGGTCTTTCGTCCTGCAGACCTGAAAGAGCCGCATCCGGAAGGGTGCGGCTTTTGCATTGCGGCTGGTCATGGAGACGAAGTCGGTCTGGATCAGGCGCTGAAGGGCCGACCAGTCACCGGGCGCGAAGCGTTGATCCGGCGTCATTCCAGTGGCAAGCCGTCGGCGAGGTGAACCCAAGGCAGCCGTTCATCAGCGTGATAGTGGCCGGCGGGGGTGAATTGCGTCGGGTCATCAAGGGTGGCGGCGTAGAAGTGGGTTTCGTCGGGGAAACGGGTGGCGCGGTAAGTCATCTGAGTGCCGCAGGTCGGGCAGAAGTCACGCCAGACACCGGGGGAGGACGCATAGGTCGCGGGGGGTGTGCCGGACCATGCCCCGGCACCGTTGCGGATGCCGAAGAACGAGGTGAAGGGCGAGGCTGTGGCGCGGCGGCAGCTTTCGCTCTGGCAGTGGCCCTGCCAGAGCGGCGGTTCGGTGCAACGGTAGGTGACAGCGCCGCAAAGGCAGCGTCCGGTGAAGGGCGGGGTCATGGGGCCTCCCGGTTTCGGTACAGCAAAGCGTGATGGTGCGGTGCGCGCAAGAGAGAATCAGGCGCCAAATGTCGGGTTGGCGCTCAAGATGTTGGGGATAAGGTGGCGGAGCTTGCCAGATGATGGGGGCTTGGGTTGACTCTGTGGGTGTCGGGCGGGAACATCGCCAGGTGCGACTCATGAGGTTCCATTGCGTCTGACCAAACTGCGCCTGAACGGCTTCAAAAGCTTTGTCGACCCTACGGATCTGGTGATCCATGAGGGTCTGACGGGCGTTGTGGGACCGAATGGTTGCGGCAAATCCAACCTTCTGGAAGCGTTGCGCTGGGTGATGGGGGAAAACCGACCCACCGCGATGCGCGGCGGCGGGATGGAGGACGTGATCTTTAACGGCGCCGCGACGCGTGGCGCGCGGCATTTCGCCGAAGTGGCGCTGGTGATTGACAACCAGGACCGGCTGGCGCCAAGCGGCTTCAACGACGCGGATCAGATCGAGATCGTGCGGCGGATCACGCGGGATGCGGGGTCTGCCTACCGGGCCAATACCAGGGAAGTGCGGGCGCGGGATGTGCAGATGCTGTTCGCCGATGCCTCCACCGGGTCGGCCAGCCCGGCGCTGGTGCGGCAGGGGCAGATTTCGGAGCTGATCAATGCCAAGCCCAAGGCGCGGCGGCGGATCCTGGAAGAGGCGGCGGGGATCAGCGGCCTTTACGCGCGGCGGCACGAGGCCGAGCTGAAGCTGGCCGGGACGGAACAGAACCTGCTTCGGGTGGATGATGTGCTGGAAGCCTTGGCCCAGCAGTTGAGCGTGCTGATCCGGCAGGCCAAGCAGGCGGCGCGATACCGTGAGATCGGCGAGGAGCTGCGCAAGTCGGAAGGCATGCTGCTGTGGCGGCGCTGGCGCGAGGCGGATGCGGCGCGGGGCGTGGCTGAGGGGGCGTTGCGCGAGCGGCTGATCGCGGCGGGGCAGGCGGAGGCTGGGGCACGCAGTGCCGGTGCGGTGCGCGAGGCGGCAGATGCGGCCTTGCCCCGCTTGCGCGAAGAGGAGGCGATTGCCAGCGCGGTGCTGCAGCGGCTGGGGTTGCAGCGGGACGCGCTGGGCGATCAGGAAACGCGCGCCCGGGCGATGATCGACACGCTGCGGGGCCGGGTGGAGCAGTTGTCGCGCGACATGGAGCGCGAGGCCGGACTGAACCGCGATGCGGGCGAGGTGATCGAGCGGCTGGAGTGGGAAGTGGAGCAATTGGCCCGCGCCCATGAGGGCCACGAGGAAAAGCTGGCCGAGGCAATGGAAGCCGCGCGCGAGGCGGGGGCGATCCTGAGCGACCGGGAAACCGTGCTGTCGCAAGCGACGGAAGATGCCGCACGGCTGGCCGCACGGCACCAGTCGGCGCAGCGGATGCTGGGCGACACGCGGGCGACGCTGGAGCGGGCCGAGGGCGAGGCTTTGCGGGCCCGCGAGACGGTGGCTGCAGCAGGAGAGGCGCTGGAGGCGGCGGCCGAGGCCTATGCCGCGGCGGAGGACGCGCAAGAAGCGGCGGCGGCCTTGGCCGAGGCGACAGAAGCGGTGCTGGTCGAGGCCGAGGTGGCGCGGGCCGAGACGCAGGGCCGTGAGGCCGAGGCGCGGGCGGCGCGGTCGTCTGCCGAGGGCGAGGCGAATGCCTTGCGCGCCGAAGTGGCGGCACTGGCGCGGCTGGTGGAACGCGAAGCGCAGGCGGGGCATCAGCTTTTGGACAAGCTGGTGGTGACGCCGGGATTTGAAAAGGCGCTGGGCGCGGCCTTGGCCGATGATCTGCGCAGCCCCGAGGTGGAGGGTGGCGCGCGGTCGGGCTGGGCACGGCTGGAGGCTTATGCGGTGCCGCAGGCTTTGCCTGCTGGCGCGGTGCCGTTGGGGTCGGAAGTGCGGGGGCCGGCGGTGCTGGCGCGCCGCTTGAGCCAGATCGGGCTGGTCAGCCGCGAGCAGGGGTTTGTGTTGCAGGCCGATCTGCAGCCCGGTCAGCGGCTGGTCAGTGTCGAGGGCGATCTGTGGCGCTGGGACGGGTTCCGCGCGGGGGCCGAGGATGCGCCATCGGCGGCGGCGCTGCGGCTGCAGCAGTTGAACCGGTTGGTGCAGCTGAAGCGCGATCTGGATGAGGTGGCGGCGCGGGCCGATGGTGCGCGCCATGCACATGAGGCGTTGCAGACGCGGTTGGCGGAACTGGCGGCGGTGGATCAGCGCGCGCGGGACGCACGGCGCGCGGCGGATGGCCGGGTGACCGAGGCGAACCGGGCGGCGGCGCGGGCCGAGGCCGACCGGTCGATCGCCGGGGGCAAGCTGGAGGCGGCGACGCTGGCGGTTGCGCGGTTCGAGGACGAGGCGATGGCGGCGCGTGCGCGGTTGCGCGAGGCCGAGGGGGCGATGGCCGATCTGGGTGATCTGGACGCGGCACGCGGCGCGGTTGAGGCGGCGAAATTCGCCGTTGAGGCGGCGCGGATTGCCATGCTGACGCGGCGGTCCTCGCAAGACGAGGTGCGCCGCGAAGGCGAGGCGCGGGTGCGGCGGCGGCAGGAGGCAGTGAAGGAGCTGTCGGGCTGGAAGCACCGGCTGGAAACGGCAGAGCGGCGGATTGCCGAGTTGACCGAGCGGCGGGCCGAGACCGAGGAGGAATTGGCCGAAGCGACCGAGGCCCCGGAAGAGATTGCAGCGCGGCGCGAAGAGTTGGCCGACGCGATGGCGGGTGCCGAGGCGCGGCGGCGGCTGGCGGCGGATGCACTGGCGGCGGCAGAAGCGGCCTTGCGCGAGGCGCAGACGGCCGAGCGCGATGCAGAGCGCCAGGCGGGCGAGGCGCGCGAGGCGCGGGCCCGGGCCGAAGCGCGGCTGGACGCCGCGCGCGAGGGCGTGGCGCTGGCGGCGGAACGCATCCGCGAGGAGGATGACCGGACACCGGACGAGTTGTTCGCGTCCTTGCGAGTGGACGCAGACAAGATGCCGGATGCCGACCACCTTGAGGCTGACGTGGGCCGGCTGAAACGCCAGCGCGAAGCGTTGGGGGCGGTGAACCTGCGGGCAGAGGAAGACGCCAAGGCGGTAGAGGCGGAATATGATGCGCTGGCGGCTGAGAAGGCCGATCTGGAAGAGGCGGTGAAGAAGCTGCGCGCGGGGATTTCCGGCCTGAACAAAGAGGGCCGCGAGCGGCTGCTGACGGCGTTCGAGCAGGTGAACGCGAATTTCGCGACCCTGTTCACGCATCTGTTTGGCGGCGGCGAGGCACGGCTGGTGCTGGTGGAAAGTGACGATCCGTTGGAGGCGGGGCTGGAGATCATGTGCCAGCCACCGGGCAAAAAGCTGGCCGTGCTGAGCCTGCTGTCAGGCGGCGAGCAGACGCTGACGGCGCTGGCGCTGATCTTCGGGGTGTTTCTGGCGAACCCGGCACCGATCTGCGTGCTGGACGAGGTGGATGCGCCGCTGGACGATGCCAACGTGACGCGGTTTTGCGATCTGTTGGATGAAATGACCCGGCGGACCGAGACCCGGTTCCTGATCATCACGCACCATCCGGTGACGATGGCGCGGATGGACCGGCTGTTCGGGGTAACGATGCAGGAACAGGGCGTCAGTCAGCTGGTCAGCGTGGACCTGAAGAAGGCCGAGGCGATGGTCGCCTGAAGACGGGCGTAGGGATAACCGGCTGTTAACTTGATTCGGGCAGAACGAGGCGTGAACATTCACGGACCGAGGTTTGCCATGCATACGATAATCGCCCTGACGACCGTCATCTTCCTTGCCATCTGGGCGCAGGATCTTGGGCACCGCGATGGTGCGGGGTCCTGGCAGCGGGTGCCGGGCGTTCAGATATCACGGTGACGGCGTAGTTGGGCAGCGCCTTACCCCCGGTGCAGGATGGTCAGGGTGTCTTGCAAGGTGATGATGCCGTCCTGTTCGACGCTGCACAGGATGCCGCGCAGGCGCAGGTCGCGGTGGCCGGGGGCGGTGATCCAGGCGCGGGCTTCGGGGCCATAGCGGGCAGTCCATTTCACGCAGCCGTCATTGAACACGGGTGACACGCGCAAGACGGCTGTGCCGGCCTGTAGCAGGGTGCCAGTGGGCAGGTTCGCCTCGGTCAGGTCAAGATCGGCCACGATCGGATCACCGGGATGCGGGATGTCCTCGCCGTCGCGCCAGACCAGACCCAGCACGCGCGCGGCAAGCACCGAGATCTGGATGTCGGGGTCAGGGCTGCCGTCGGGCAGACGCAGCCAGGGTTCGGTCAGCCAGCGTTCCCCCGGAATGCCGCTGGCGCAGGTGACGGTGAGGGCCGGCGGGAAAGCGCGGTGGTTGCGCATCGGGCGGGTGCACAGCTGGGTGATCGGCCCCTTGTCTTTTGGCGCGGCAAGGATGTGCGGCAGGGCTGCCATCAGGTCTGCCATGGTCGGCGTCATGCGAGGGTGCCCTTTTGCAAAGCCGCCACCTTGGCGCGCAGGCCAGATCAGCGGTGATCAGCCGGCCTGCAGATTGCAGCAGCGCGGCGGTTTCGGCGGTGAGGATCTGGGTGCCGTCATACAGGCGCTGAATCACGTCATCCGCCGCCCCGGCAAGATGCGATTGCAGTGCCGGGTGGTATTGATACGCACCACGGGTCAGCCGGAACGGCAGTGCGGCAAGCCAGGCCTTGCGGTCCTGCGCGTGAAAATGCAGCAGGGGCACATCCGGGTGGAAGGGTACGGCCATCCGCTCGCCCTGCAGAAAGACGCCGTGCAGGCGAAGCGCTACACCCGGTGCTGCAGGCCGGCAGAAGGATTTTCCCGCAGCGTGGCTGAGATTGCCCTTGGGCAGGATCGACCGGTAAGGCCCCAGCACTGGGCGGCGCAGATCGGCGTGGGTGTCGCGCAACGGGCCGCGGAACTGCCGGGCGGTAAAGATGTCGTCAGGCAGGGACGGGTCGTGCATCGCTTCGAACGGTTCCATCCGGATCGCTATGGTCTTGGCGTCTTGCGCGCCCAGGATGTCGGCCAGGGGGCGGGTGGGGCACAGGAATTCGTCTACATCCAGATGGCCCAGCCAGTCATGCGTGCAGCATTTCTGTGCCACCCTGGCGTTGCGGGCCTGACGGTTCTGATGCCGGTCGTGCCGCCCGCCGTGGGACTGCCAATAGGCGTCAGTGCAGCGGATCGCGGTCACACGGGGCAGGGCCGCGATGATGGCAAAGGCGGGGTCTTCCGGGTCGTCGAAGCAAAGGGTGATCTCTGCGGCACCAAGCGACAGATGCTGGGCCACAAAGGCAAGGATCTGCGGCGCGGGCGCTTTCACCGTGGCGACAAGTGCCCAGGATACCATCAGAGCGCGTCCAGAAGGGCCACCGTCGGCCAGCCATCGGCGGGTTGGCCAAGGCGGGACTGTTCCTTTTGCACCGCCGCGCGGGTGCCCGCCCCAAGAATTCCGTCAATCTTGCCGACCTCATGGCCAAGGGCGGCAAGCTTTTCCTGCAGCGCCATCATCTGTTCCAGGCTGAGTGCTGCGTCGGGGGTGCCCGCAGCATAGGCGGAGGCCCCTTCGATGCGGGTGGCGAAATAGGCGGCGGTGGTGACGTAGATGAAGCTTTTGTTCCATTCAAAAAGCACGCGGTAGTTCGGATAGACGAGGAAGGCCGGGCCGTTGCGACCCTGCGGCAGCAAGACCGAGGCAGGCAGGCCGGAGGGCAGCGCACCAATGCGCGCGGCAACGCCGAGAGCGGCCCAATCCTGCACCGGCAGTGTGGTGTCTAGGCCGGTCTTCGCCCAATCGAAGCCATCAGGCAAGGTGATCTCGGTCAACCACGGTTCACGAGCGCGCCACCCGTGGTGCTGCAGCATCCGTGCGCCAGACAGCAGCGCGTCTTCGACCGAGGTTTTCAGCGTGACCAGCCCGTCGCCATCGCCATCTACCCCACGTTCAAGAATGTCTTTCGGCAGCATCTGCACCATGCCGATCTCGCCCGCCCAGGCGCCGGTGGTGGCGAGGTCGAACTCGTTCAGCCGATACAGCTCCAGCGCGGCGAGAACCTGCGGCTGAAACATCTCGGGCCGGCGGCAATCATGTGCGAGGGTCAGCAGCGCGTTGCGGGTGTTGAAATCGCCCTGGACCTGGCCGAAATCCGTCTCGAACGCCCAAAAGGCGAGGAGGATGCCGCGACTGACGCCAAACTCGGCCTCGGCGCGGGTGAAGATCGCGTCAAGATCGGCAGATTTCGTCTGGGCGGTGGCGAGGCGCTGCTTTGAGATCAGCGATTGCGAGAAATCGAGAAAGGTCTTGCGGAAGACGCCTTGGTTGCGGTCGGCCTTGAGGACTTTCGGGTCAGGCGCGGCGGCCTTGAAAAAGGCTTTCACGGTGTCAGCGGGCTGGCCTGCTGCCATCGCCTCGTCTTGCATGGTGGTGAGAAATGCCGCGAAATCGCCACCGCAGGGTGCGGCGGCGGCAGGGCTGGCCAGGGCAATGGCGACAAGGGCGGCACGCATGAAAACCTCCGGTAAAAGACTAGAAGAGCGCTGTGAGCGTGGCAATTGCCAGCAGTGCACCCCAGGCGCGCCACAGCGCGGCGCAGGCGGCGTCGATATCGGGGGCGCCGGGGTCGCGGCGGCCTTCGGGCCAGACCCATGGAAAGTCCTTCATCGCGCCGTCATAGCTGCGCGGCCCGGAAAGGGCCACGTTGAGAACCGGGGCGAGGGCAGCCTCGGGCCAGCCTGCATTCGGGCTGCGATGCTTTGGCGCGTCGCGCAGGATGGGCGTGGCGTCGACCCAGCCGTGCGTCAGCGCGATGAGGACGGCGGTCAGGCGCGCGGGGATCAGGTTCAGAAGGTCGTCAAACCGGGCCGAAGCCCAGCCGAATTCGCGGTAGCGGGGGGACATGTGGCCGACCATGCTGTCGGCGGTGTTGGCCAGTTTGTACATCAGGATGCCGGGCAGGCCGAGCAGCAGGTACCAGAACACCGGTGCCACCACGCCGTCAGAGAGGTTTTCGGCGGCACTTTCGATGGCGGCGCGGGCGACGTCAGGTTCGCGCATCGCGGCGGTGTCGCGGCCGACGATCATCGCCACGGTCGCGCGACCTTCTGCCAGCGAACGGCGCAGGCCGGTGGCCACGGCGCGCACGTGATCGACAAGGCTGCGCTGCGCCAGAAGGATGGCGACGAGAAGGGCCTCAAGGATACCGTGGTCGGGGATCAGGTGGATCAGCCAGCCCGCGAGCATCGCGCCGAATGCGAGGCCGGCGGTCATCGCAGCACCCTTCAGGCGGCGGCCTTCGCCCCGGTTCAGGCGGGCCTCAAGTGCCGCAATCAGGCGGCCCATCACCACTGCGGGATGCGGGATGCGATCCCAGATCAGCTTTGGTTCACCGAACAGAGCGTCAAGGATCATGGCGGAAACGAGGATCATCGCGTGGCTTTAGCGCCCTTCCGACTGATTCGCAGCCTGTTCCTGTCGCGGGGCCTGCAGAAACCCCAAATGCGCTGTTGCCACAGTGGATTGCAATCCTAGGGCGAAACCGGGTGCGACTTTAGCGACACGTGACCTTCACAAATTGGCAACAGCTGTGTGGCAGCTTGATTTTATTGCGATTTGTTTCAGAATTTAGATCTGCACTGCGGGGGAATGGCGATGCTGGAGTTTCTGCCAAAAGAAGTCCGTGACGGGCTGGAGGCCGCGCGCAAGCGGGAACAGCGCAACAAGTCGCGGCTGCGGGTGCAGGTCGGCGAGGCGGTGTATCCGGTGCTGCGGTTCTGGCATGACGGTTTTGCACTGGATGCCGACATGTCACCGGGAAAGCTGCGCGGGCTGGTCGATATCTATGACGGGTCGCGCCACATCTTTCAGTGCCTGATCATGGCGACCAGCATCGAAAACGGCGAGTTGGTCTGCGATTTCAAGCGTGCGACCGCGGTGACCGGCAAGGCGGCGCTGGATTTCTGGCGCGACGAGTCTGCGCCAGTCGGCTATCTGCCGCGCATGTAGCCGCCGGCTTTCAGGCGGAGCGGCGTGCCGCCGCATGGTTTTCGTGTCGCCGGCGCGGCCAGGGCCGCTTGGCTCCGGCTTTTTTGAGTATTTTTGCAAAGAGCAAGGTCAGGGGCGGATTTCCACTGCGGTACCGATGGGCGTCACCTGCCAGATTTGCTGCATCTCGGCGTTGGTCAGGGCGATGCAGCCGGCCGTCCAGTCGCCTTTGACGATGAAGCCGTCCGGCAGCGCGTTTGGCTGACCGTGGATGAAGATATCGCCGCCGGGATTGTAGCCAGCCGCCGCCGCGCGGGCGCGATCTTCGGCTTGCGGGTAATCGAGGCCGAGCGACAGGTGATAGGCGCTGTCAGCGTTGCGCCGGTTGATGGTGAAGCGGCCTTCGGGCGTGCGGCCATCGCTCTGGGCGACCTTGTCGCCGCTGGGTGTGAAGCCAAGGGCGATACGGTAGGTGCGCAGCGGCTGGCCATTCTGGAACAGTTGCATCCGGCGGGCGGATTTGTTGATCACGATCAGGTCGATGCTGCCCTGGATCGGGGGCAGCGGTGGCGGCGGTGCCAGAGGGCGCAACCAGATCGCGGCGAGGCCGAGGCCCAGCACCGCGATCAGCAGAAGAAGCGTCAGCAGCCGTTTCATTGCAGATCGGCGAAGGCCTTTTGCAGCCGGGCGACTGCCTCGGCCACCTGGGCGCGCGGGGCGGCGATGTTGAACCGCAGGAAGCTGTCGCCGCCTTTGCCAAAGCTGGCACCGTGGTTGGTGGCGATCTTGGCGGTCTTTTCCACCCGGGCGATGAATTCGGCAGGGGCCATGCCGGTGCCCGAGAAATCAACCCAGGCGAGGTAGGTCGCCTGAAGCGGCATCGAACGAAGGCCGGGGATTGCAGTGACCGCTGCGTCAAAGAGGCGGCGGTTGCCGTCAAGGTAGCGCATCAGATCATCGACCCAGGCGGCGCCTTCGGGGGAATAGGCGGCGGTCGCCATGTGCAGGCCGAAGGAATTGGGGGAGATGCCCATGGCGTTCATCCGCTTTGCAAAACAGGCGCGCAGTTTGGGATCGGCGATGATCACGTTGCCAGCATGGGCACCGGCGATGTTGAAGGTTTTGGTGGTGGCCGTCATCATCACCAGCCGGTCGGCGATGTCCGGCGCCGCGTTCGCCATCACGATATGGCGTTGGCCGGGGTAGACGAGATCGTGGTGGATCTCGTCGGAGACGAGGATCAGGTCATGGCGGACGCAGAAGTCGGCGACGCCGCGCAGTTCATCCGCCGTCCAGACCCGCCCGCCGGGATTGTGCGGCGAGCAGAGGATGAACATCTTCTCCACGCCGGTCATTTGCGCGTCCCAGGCGGCGAAATCGATCGTCAGGTGGCCATCGGTGTTGGTCAACTGGCATTCAATTACCTGCCGGTCGGCGGCTTTGATGATGCGGGCGAAAGCATGGTAGACCGGGGTCATCAGCACGATGCCGTCACCGGGCGCAGAAAATGTGTCGATGCACATGGCGGTGCCGTTGACGAGGCCGTGGGTGGTGAAGATGTGGTCACGCGCCACCTGCCAGCCGTGCCGGGTCTGCATCCACCAGCGGATTGCGTCGAGATACTTGCTGTCGTCGCCGAAATAGCCATAGACACCATGCGCCAGCATCTTTTCCAGCGCGGTCTGGATCACCTGCGGCGGGCGGAATTCCATGTCGGCGACCCACATGGCGAGGCTCTCGTCAGGCGGCATTCCGTAGAGTGTTTCCAGCATGTCCCATTTGCTGCAGTGGGTGCCGATACGGTTTACAGGGGTATCAAAGGTCATGGCGGGCTTTCAGGCTGTTGCTTTTATTTCGGATATTGGAGGAATAGTGGAATGTCATTCTGATTCTTCATTCTATCTTAGAACAGAGTGCTGATAATGCGGAGAATTGCAGAACAATCGTGCCTCTGCATGTGTTTCAATCAACCCGTCTTGTCCCCCTTGCGTCACGGCGGATGCTTTCGTAAATCGCTGCGATGATCCGCTCTATCCTGATCCATCCCGACCCGCGCCTCAAGAAGCTCTGTGATCCGGTCACCGAGATTACGGGAGAGGTGCGGCAACTGGCCGCCGATATGCTGGAAACGATGTATGACGCGCCGGGTATCGGCCTCGCGGCACCGCAGGTCGGGGTGATGCGGCGCGTGCTGGTGATGGATTGCATCAAGGAGGGAACGCCCGAACCGATGGTGCTGATCAATCCGGCTGTGATCTGGGCGTCGGAAGACCAGACGGTCTACGAGGAGGGGTGCCTGTCGATCCCGGATCAGTATGCCGATGTAAAGCGGCCCGCCGAGGTTCAGGTCCGTTGGACCGATCTGCACGGGGTCGAGCAGGAGCGCCAGTTTGCGGGCATCTGGGCGACCTGCGTGCAGCACGAGATCGACCATCTGGATGGCAAGCTGTTCATCGATTATCTCGGCCCGCTGAAGCGCCAGATGATCACCCGCAAGATGGAAAAGCTGAAGCGGGAGCGGGCGCGCGAGTTGACAGTGCGCTGACGGTCAGCCGAGCGGATCGGTGCCGCCGCCCATCGCCTTCAATTTCTCGACCAGCGGCGCGATCTTCGGGCCCTCCGTATCGCAGGTGCCGGGCTGGTCGAGGAGTGCGAACGCAGGGCCGTAGACGTTTTGCGCCCGAGTTTCCGGGTTGAGGTCAAAAATGTCGGCCACCAGATCCACCGTGCCGCTGATCAACTCTGCCTCACCCTTGGTCAGCCGATAGTCAGGGCAGTTGACGCCGACCACTTCGGCCAGCGCAAGTTCGGACAGAAACCCGGCTGTCGCCGCCTCGGCGATCTTCGCATCGTCGGGAAGCTGCACGGTGATCGCGCGATCGGCAACGGCCGGGCTGGCGAGAAGGGCGATCAGGGCAAGGCGTTTCATCTTGCCTCTCGTGCAATGCTTGGGGGTGACTTTCGACCCTGATACCGCTATGCGCCGGGGCTGACAACTGAGGTATTCCGGATGCTTCTGCCCATCTTGCGCTGGCCCGACCCGCGTCTGTCGCAGCCCTGTCTGCCTGCGGTACTGGATGACGATCTGCGTGCCTTGGCGGCGGATATGCTGGAGACGATGTATGCAGCACCGGGCCGGGGGCTGTCTGCGCCGCAGGTGGGGGCGATGCGGCGGCTGTTCGTGATGGACGTGGCCTGGAAGGACGGGCCGGCCGATCCGATGGTGCTGATAAACCCGGAGGTTCTGTGGCTGTCGGACGAGTTGGCCTTGGGGCCGGAGGGCTGCCTGTCGATCCCTGGCGTCGTGGCCGAGGTTGAACGGTCGCGGGCGCTGCGGCTGCGATGGACGGGGCTTGACGGGGTGCGGGTCGAGGCGCTGCTGGAGGGCTTTGCGGCAGTCTGCGCGCAGCACGAGTTGGACCATCTGGACGGCATCGTGACGCTGGACCGCTTGTCGTCGGACGCGCGGGCCACGGCGTTGGCCGGGGTGTTGGCATGAGGGTGTGCATCCCCTGGCCACATGCCGTGCTGCGGACTGTGGCGGCGGACGTGGCGCAGATCACCGATGAAGTGCGCGCCCTGTGGGCGGATATGATCGAGGTGATGGACGCGATGCCGGGCTATGGGCTGGCGGCGGTGCAGATCGGCGTGCCCTTGCGGCTGGCGGTGGTGGATTGTTCGGACAGCAGGGGGCAGGCGGTGCGGATGGCCAATCCCGAGGTGCTGCATGCCAGCGGGCAGTTGCGCGAGCATGAGGAGGCCAGTCCAAACCTGCCCGGCGTGTCGGCGGTGATCAAGCGGCCCCGCGCCGTGACGGTGCGGTTTCTGAACGCCGAGGGGGTGATCGAGGAGCGGGATTTCATCAACCTCTGGGCCACGTCAGTGCAGCATCAGATCGACCATCTGGCGGGCAAGATGTATTTTGACCAGCTGTCACCGTTGAAGCGGAAGATGCTGATCGCACGGGCAGACAAGCTGAGGCGCGTCAAATGAAAATCGTTTTCATGGGCACGCCGGAGTTCTCGGTCCCGGTGCTGAAAGCGCTACATCAACACCATGAAATCGTCGGTGTTTACTGCCAACCGCCACGACCCGCAGGGCGCGGCAAGGCCGATCGGCCCAGTCCGGTTCAGGCGCAGGCCGAGGCGTTGGGATTGGAGGTGCGGCATCCGGTTTCGCTGCGCAGCGAAGATGCAGCGAAGGAATTCGCTGCGCTGCAAGCGGATGTCGCGGTCGTGGTGGCTTATGGGCTGATCCTGCCGCAGGCGGTGCTGGATGCGCCGCGCCTTGGTTGCCTGAACATCCACGCGTCATTGCTGCCGCGCTGGCGGGGCGCTGCTCCGATTCACCGCGCGATCATGGCGGGGGACGCCGAAACCGGCGTCTGCATTATGCAGATGGAAGCGGGGCTGGATACCGGGCCGGTTTTGCTGCGCGAGGCGACGGCGATCCGAGCGGAGGAGACGACCGCAGACCTGCATGACCGCCTCAGCGCGATGGGGGCGCGGCTGATCATTCAGGCGCTGGCGCAGTTGCCTTTGCCCGCCGTGCCGCAGCCTGCCGAGGGGGTCACTTACGCCGCCAAGATCGACAAGGCAGAGGCGCGGGTGAACTGGTCGCGCCCAGCGGTCGAGGTGGACCGGCTGATCCGGGGGCTGTCGCCGTTTCCCGGTGCCTGGTGCGAGGTGGCGGGCGAGCGGGTGAAGCTGCTGCGCTCGCGCTTGGCCGAGGGGGCTGGGGCGCCGGGGCAGGTTCTGGGTGGAATGGTGGTCGCTTGTGGCACCGGCGCGGTGGAGATTACGCTGGCGCAACGCGAGGGTAAACGCGCGATGGCGCCGGAGGAGTTCCTGCGTGGGTTTGCTTTGTCGGCGGTTCTGTCCTGACAGGTTCTGACAGGAGCCGGGTCCTATCCTGACCACATGGAACAGGAGGTTCGGATGACTGACGTAAAATTCTGGGTGGTAACGGCGTCGGCGGATCACGCGGCCATTGGTCGGCGTGAGGGGATCGTGCAGGCCGGGCACGGAAAATCGGCACCATTGTTGAAGATGCGTCCAGGCGACGGTGTGGTGATCTATTCCCCGCGCGAGACTTACCCTGACGGGGCCGCCATGCAAGCCTTCACCGCCATTGGGCGGGTGGCGATCGGCGAGCCTTGGGTGGGCATCATGGACAACGGGTTCCGACCGTGGCGGCGCGCGGTTGCGTGGGCCGAGGCACCACCCGCACCGATCCGCCCGCTGCTGGACAAGCTGGATCTGACGCGCGGGCTGACCAGTTGGGGGATGGCGTTCCGCTATGGCCTGCGCCCAGTCAGCGCCGCCGATTTCGCGCGGATCGCTGAGGCGATGCGGGCCAATGACATCTGACCCATTCACAACGCCTTACGGGCCCCCCATATCAGTGTGGAAATGGAGGGCCGCCCATGCCGCTCATAGCCTTGATGATCATCGGTGCCGCTGCCGGGTTTCTGGCGACACGGCTGATGAAACTGAACACTGACGTGCCGACAACGGTTGCCATTGGCGTGTTCGGCGCGCTGATCGGCGGGTTCGTGCTGCGCGCGCTGATCATGCTGACCGGTTGGGCCGCAGGGTTCATTGGCGCGGTCCTGGGCGCGATGTTATTGATCTGGTTGTGGAAAACTTACGTCAGGTAAGCCGCTTGATCGCGTCTTTCAGACGAAAGCCGCGGCCACCCGCCGCGGCCCAAAGCTGCTGACCTTGCCAGACTGCAAACAAAAGCGACGCTGTCTCGCGCCCCTTTTCGCCACTGCCCACACGCAGCGACAGTGAGGATTCCACCGCTGCGCGCCAGCGTGCTGCGCGCAGCCGGAGCTCTTCGTCCCTGCCGTCGAGAGGCTTCGCGCCGACATCCAGCGCCTTCAGCAAGGCCTGTGGCCCCTTATCGGCGGTGGCGGCTATGGCCGCATCGGTGGCGGCGTCAATCGCATCCCAAGCGGCCAGCAGTGCTGCCTTGACCATGCCGTCACGCGACCCATAGCGCTGCACCAGGGTGGGTGCCGCAAGGCCGGTGCTGTTGGCAACGGTCGAAAAGGACACCGCCTTTTCGCCGCCTTCGGCCAGCAACTGGCGGATGGCGGAAAAGATCGTGGCATCGGGAATGGTCTTGGTGCGCGGCATAGCAATATAATGAATGAATATTCGGTTTGAAACAAGCCGCTTGTGACCTACCGTTTCGGCGCGCCGGGCTTTGGCGGGGTGGAGCGGTACACTGGCAGCCGCCACCCAAGGCTGAGGCTTCCCGCGCGCAAGATCAGCACGGCGGCGGCGCAAAGGATCAGGCCCAGACGGCTGTCCAGATCCGCAACCCCGGCCAGAACGGCTGCAAGCGCCCCCGCGAAGGCGCAGGTTACGTAAAGCTCGCCCTGTTTCAGGACCAGCGGCACCTCGTTGCACACCACGTCGCGCATCAGGCCACCCATGCAGCCAGTGATCATGCCCATGACCAGCACGATAGGCCAGCCTTGCCCATCGGCCAACGCGGCGGCGACGCCTGCAGGCACCGCGACGGCCAGCGCGAACGCGTCGATCCACAGCAGCGCCCGGTAGCGGCTTTCCAGCAGATGCGCCGTCAGAAACACCAGCACGGCGGCGGCGCTGGCCACAGCCAGGACAACGGGATCGGCGACCCAGAACACCTCGCGGTCAAGGATGATGTCGCGCAGCGTGCCACCACCAACGGCAGTCAGGCAGGCGATGAAGATAAAGCCGACGATATCCAGCTGCGACCGCGAAGCGACCAGCGCGCCGGTCACTGCAAACACCGCAACCGAGGCGTAGTCGAGCGCTTGCAGCAAGGCCTCGGTCGGCAGGGCCATCACGCGGCGCCGGGTTTGAACGGGGCCATCCCGGCGCGGGCCAAAGCATCGGCACGTTCGTTTTCGGCGTGTCCTGCATGGCCCTTGATCCAGCGCCAGGTGACCTTGTGTTTCGCCTGGGCCGCGTCAAGCCGTTGCCACAGATCGACATTCTTGACCGGCGGCCCCCCGGAAGTGCGCCAGCCCTTGCGCTTCCACGCCGTCATCCATTCGGTGATGCCGTTCTTCACATAGGCACTGTCGGTGACGATGGTCAGCTCGGTTTCCCGGGTCAGCGCCTCGAGCGCCGAGATCGCGGCCATCAGTTCCATCCGGTTGTTGGTGGTCAGGCCCTCGCCGCCCTGCAATGTACGTTCCTTGACGACCACGCCGGCTTCGCGGGCCAGCATCAGCACGCCCCAGCCACCGGGGCCGGGATTGCCGGAACAGGCGCCGTCGGTATAGGCGAAGAGGTCGGGCATCGGGGTCCTGTCAGGTAAGGATCGGCACGGCCAGACAGCCGAGCACAATGGCGGTGAGCAGGAGCCGTAGCCGCATCCACCAGCCGGGCGCAAGACCTTGGGCCGCGAAAGACGCGTCGAGCAGCAGGAGGCCCGCGAAACCGGCGGCAAGGTAGATCATCGAGTTTACCGACGAATCGGTGACCATCACGAACACCCAAAGCGCGGGAATGACGGAAAGTGCGTAGCCGACCGTCGCTGCGCGCCCTTCGGCCTTGGCGGCAAAACCCCACAGGACGCCGGACATGAACGACAGGATGATCGTGCCGTAGCTGAGGCCGACGTAGGAACCGATGAACATCGGGGGCAGATAGCCCCCAGCCCAAGCCGCAAGGGCGGGGGAAAGATGCGTGGCCGCCGACCACAGGAAGGGAATAAGCCCGGCCAGGCCGAGGATGAGGGGGCCGGCGGGAATGCGGGTCATGCTCTCTCAAACGCCAATCGCGCGCCGAGAGCCGCAAACGAGGCGGCGAAGGCACGGCGCATCCAAGTCATCAACGTGGGGCTGGAGAGCACGGTCTGGCGACCGGATGCACCAAGGACGACATAAAGAAGAAAGGTTGCCTGCGTCATCAGGGTAAAGCCCGCGCCCAGTTGCAGCATTGCAGCGACGCTGGTCTCGCCTGCAGGCAGGAACTGCGGCAGGAAGGCCACAAAGAACAACGGTAGCTTGGGGTTCAGGATGTTCAGCACGATGCCGCGCCAGACCAGGCGCGCGGCCGATCCGCCCTCGGTCGCGGTGATCGCCATGGAGCCGTGGCTTTGCAGGACGGCCCAGGCCATCCACAACAAGTAGGCGACGCCCGCGTATTTGATGGTTTGGAACAAGACGGCGCTGGTGTGCAACACGGCGGCAAGCCCCGCGAGCGCCACGGCCAGGTGCAGCACGGTGGCCAGCGTGCAGCCAATGGAGGCCCAGACCCCGGCGCGAAAGCCGCCGCCAAGGGTGGAGGACAGCGTGTAGACCACGCCAATGCCGGGGGTCACGCAGACGACAAAGGCGGTCAGCAGGAACTCCGGGGATATGGCGATCATGTACTGTCCCTTGCTTGGTTCAATTGTCTTCGATGAACTTGGTACTCAACTCAGTTGGGATGGCGGAATAGATCGCGTCAAGCACCGCGCCGACACGTTCTGCATCAGCTTCGACAGGCCAGGCGGACAGCACTGCCACCTCACCACCTTGCGCCACGGAACCCCCACGTGCGCCGCCGCCCACGGGAATGTCCGAGGTCTCTTGCGCAGGGTTGCCGAAGACTTGCGCTGTGATCGCCGCCTCACGGATTGCTCCAAGCGCGGCGGCGTCGACTTTGGCCGTGCTGGTCGTGCAGGCGGGACCTTCAGTTTCATAGCCCCGGCAGTGTTTCAGGGACAGCTGGCCATCCACGGTGATGATGACGTTGACGTCCCACGCATATTCCGGCGGCAGACTGCCGGAGTTGGCCCAGAAGGTGACAAAGACCGCCGCATCGTTGGCCAGGGCGGGAAGCGGGATCGAGAGCAGCAAGGCGCCAAGACTGCGGCCAAGCATCAGCCAACCTCTTGACGCAAAATGCGAGGGACTTTGAACTCGATGTTCTCGACGGCGGTTTCCACCAGTTCGATTGTCACCGCAAAACGGGTACGAAGCGCGTCGATCACCTCGGTCACCAGCACCTCGGGGGCCGATGCGCCGGCAGTCAGGCCGATGGCTTTCGCACCTGCAAGGGCGCGCCAGTCTATATCGGCGGCGCGCTGGATCAGCTGGGCATAGGCGCAACCGGCGGTGCGGCCGACCTCGACCAGACGCTTGGAGTTGGAGGAGTTGGGCGCGCCAATCACCAAAAGCGCGTCGATCCGTGGAGCGACCGCCTTGACGGCGGCTTGCCGGTTGGTGGTGGCGTAGCAGATATCCTCATGCGCGGGCGCATGGATCGCAGGGAAGCGCGCCTGGAGGGCGGCGGCGATGTCGGCGGTGTCATCGACCGACAGCGTGGTCTGGGTGATGAAGGCCAGCTTGGCCGGATCACGGACCGACAGGCGCGCCACATCCGCGACGGTTTCGACCAGCAGCACCTCGCCCTCAGGCAGCTGGCCCATGGTGCCGATGGTTTCGGGGTGGCCGTCGTGACCGATATAGATCATTTGAAGACCGTTTTCCGAATACCGCGCGGCTTCGTTATGCACTTTGGTGACAAGCGGGCAGGTGGCATCGACGGCGATCATCTGGCGCCGCGTGGCCTCGGCGGGAACCGACCTCGGCACACCGTGCGCGGAAAAGATCACCGGTCGGTCGGGGGGGCAGTCATCCAGCTCCTCGACGAAAACCGCACCTTTCTCGCGCAAGGCATCGACGACGAACTTGTTGTGCACGATCTCGTGCCGGACATAGACGGGCGCGCCCCACTTATCCAGAGCCATTTCGACGATCTTGATGGCGCGGTCCACCCCGGCGCAAAAGCCGCGCGGGGCAGCGAGGTAAAGGGTCAGGGGCGGCAGGTCGGGCATCTGGGAAACCTCGGAGCGTGTGGAGCAGAGGTAATTCGGCACGGGCCATAGGTCCAGCCCCTTAGGGCGCGGCAGTGTAAACGTGACGGGCGATGCAGGCTAACCGGTGACGCCAACGAAGGCCAACGCCAGCGCGGCATAACGGCTGGTCTTGGCGATGGTGACCAATATCACGAACTGCCAGAGCGGTACGCGCAAGACCCCGGCCATCGCCACCGCCAGATCGCCGCCCGGTGCCCAGCTGATCAGCAGCACCCAAACCCCCCAGCGCCGGAACCAGCCTTCGGCGCGGTCCATCTGCGGCGGGGTCAGCGGAAACCAGCGGTGATCGCGAAATCCGGCGAGGCCGCGGCCCAGCGCGTAGGTGAGGCAGGAGCCAAGGATGTTGCCGACCGACGCCACGGCAACAAGCGCGGTCATCGGCCAACCAGCGGCGGCGAGGCTGAGGAACACGACTTCTGACTGAAAGGGAACCGGCGAGGCGGCAAGAAATGCCGCGACAAACATGCCGAGCAATGCCGTCATTTTCGGCGCGCTGCGGGATAGAGGCGTTGTGGACCCGAGGTCGATTTCGACCTGACGGGCTTTTCCAACAGTGATGCCACATGACAAAATGATCCCCTGTGGCAGGAGAGTTCTTCAGAGCGCATTTCCGCAGCCGGGCACCTGGAATGCCCGGCTTTGGTCAAGGTCACTTCACCTCGGCGGCCATGTCTTCCGGCGTCAGCGGGCGCGGTTCACGTGGCGGGCGGCCGATCACATCGCGCAGCTCGTCCAGCTCGATGAAATTGTCGGCCTGGCGGCGCAATTCGTCGGCAATCATCGGTGGCTGGCTGCGGATGGTGGACACCACCGACACCCGAACCCCTTGACGTTGCAGGCTTTCCACCAAGGGACGGAAGTCGCCGTCGCCCGAGAACAACACGACATGATCGACGTGCGCTGCCAGCTCCATGGCATCGACGCACAGTTCGATATCCATGTTGCCTTTGACTTTACGCCGACCCTGACTGTCGGTGTATTCCTTCGCCGCCTTGGTGCGCATAGTAAAGCCGTTGTAGTGCAACCAATCGACCAGGGGTCGAATCGGCGAATACTCGTCATTTTCCAGCAGAGCGGTGTAGTAGAACGCACGCAGCATTTTGCCGCGCCGCAAAAACTCCATCCGCAAGAGTTTGTAGTCGATATCAAACCCAAGCGCCTTTGCGGCCGCGTACAGATTCGATCCGTCGATGAACAGCGCAAGCCGTTCGTCTTTGTAAAACATAGAAGATCCCCTCGAAAAGTCGTCGTACCAATCGAACTTCCTGACTGATCTACGTACTGTAGAGGAATCCGCCGGACAACAAACGGTGAATATTAGTCGAAACGTCACCGGTTCAAGTCAAGTATGGGAAAATCGACGTGATAACGTGCAAAAGTGAACACGCGCTGATTGCATTCGGCGCAAACTTGCCAATTGGCGGCGAAAAGCCGGAGATCACTTTGGCGAAGGCGTCGAAAGCTCTCGCCTCGCAAGGGCTTGAGGTTCTTGCGCTAAGTCGCTTTTTCGCGACTCCTTGCTTTCCGGCGGGGGCCGGGCCGGATTATGTCAATGCTGCTGCCGTGATTGGTTGGAAAGAATTTGGCATTGCTCCGCTTGACCCAGCGTCATTAATGAGCCGGCTGCACGCGGTGGAAAGCCAGTTTGGGCGCAAGCGAGTACAGCGCTGGGGTATGCGTACATTGGACATCGACCTTCTAGCGTTCGGTGATTCGGTTCTGCCTGATCCCGAAACCCACGACTTTTGGCGCAAAATGCCAGCCGAATCGCAGGTCGGCACCACGCCTGAGACGCTGATCCTGCCGCACCCGCGCCTGCAGGACCGCGCCTTTGTGCTGGTGCCTTTGGCGGATGTTGCACCCGATTGGGTGCATCCACGCACCGGGCTGAGCGTGCGCGAGATGCTGGCGGCCTTGCCACAGGCGGATCGTGACGCCGTCACACCGCTTTGAAATTGCCGGATTCAGCGCTTGTCAAGAATTATAGCAGCGACTACATAGGCCACTTCCAAGAAGCCACCCGAACTGGAGTAGCCCATGGCCCGCGTAACGGTCGAAGATTGCGTTGACAAGGTTCCGAACCGGTTCGAACTGGTGATGTTGGCTGCCCACCGGGCGCGTGAGATTCAGGCGGGTTCGCCCATCACGATTGACCGCGACAACGACAAGAACCCGGTCGTGTCGCTGCGTGAAATTGCGGACGAGACTCAGTCGGCCGATGCCCTGCGCGAGCGGATGATCGAAAGCCACCAGACCCAGATCGAGGTCGACGAGCCGGAAGAAGACCAGATGGCGCTGCTGATGGGTGGCGAAATGGATCGCCCGATGGTGGACGACATGTCCGAAGAAAAGCTTCTGCGTGCCCTGATGGAAGCGCAGGGCGAAATCTGATCCGGGCATCCCCCCGGCGGCCCAAAGTGATACTGGCAGGGCGCTGATGATCGACGTTGAAGACCTCATCGCCCTTGTCCGCAACTACAACCCGCGCAGCAATGCCGATCTGATCCGCAAGGCCTATGCCTACGGGCATAAGATGCACGACGGCCAGATGCGCAAATCGGGCGAGCCGTACTTTACCCATCCTGTCGCGGTGGCCGCGATCCTGACCGAACAGCGGCTGGACGACGCGACAATCATCACCGCCCTGCTGCACGACACGATCGAGGACACGCGGTCCACCTATACCGACATCACTGCGATCTTTGGCGAAGAGGTTGCAGAACTGGTTGATGGCGTGACCAAACTGACCAACCTGCAGCTTTCCTCGACCGAGACCCAACAGGCCGAAAACTTTCGCAAGCTGTTGATGGCAATGTCGAAAGACCTGCGGGTCATTCTGGTCAAGCTTGGTGATCGTCTGCACAACATGCGGACGATCAAATCGATGAGCGTCGACAAGCAGGCGCAAAAGGCCCGCGAGACGATGGAGATCTATGCCCCGCTTGCCGGACGTATGGGCATGCAGTGGATGCGCGAGGAGCTGGAGGATCTGTCCTTCAAGGTTCTGAACCCCGAGGCGCGCAATTCGATCATGCGCCGCTTTCTGACCCTGCAGCGCGAGGCAGGCGATGTTGTCCACAAGATCACCGGCGACATTCGCCACGAGCTGGAAAAGGCGCAGATCGAGGCCGATGTGTTCGGTCGCGCTAAGAAGCCCTATTCGATCTGGCGCAAGATGCAGGAAAAGGATCTGGCGTTCAGCCGGTTGTCCGACATCTACGGGTTTCGGGTGATCTGCGGGTCAGTCGCCGATTGCTACCGCATCATGGGCGTGATCCACCAGCGTAGGCGCGCGGTGCCGGGCCGGTTCAAGGATTACATCAGCCAGCCCAAGAACAACGCCTACCGGTCGATCCACACCACGGTGTCAGGCCGCGACGGCAAGCGGGTGGAAGTGCAGATCCGCACCCAGGAAATGAACGAAGTGGCCGAAGCCGGGGTGGCGGCGCATTGGTCGTACCGCGAAGGCGTTCGGGCAAAGAACCCCTTTGCCGTCGATCCTGCCAAGTGGATTGCCACGCTGACCGACAAGCTGGATGCCGGCGACACCGACGAGTTTCTGGAAAACGTCAAGCTGGAGATGTATTCCGACCAGGTGTTCTGCTTTACGCCAAAGGGCGATGTGATCCAGCTGCCACGCGGTGCAACGCCACTGGATTACGCCTATGCGATTCACACCCGTATTGGCAATTCCTGCGTGTCGGCCAAGATCGACGGCATCCGCGTGCCACTGTGGACCCGGCTGAAGAACGGCCAGTCGGTCGAAATCATCACCGCCGAGGGCCAACGCCCGCAGGTCAGCTGGATCGACATCGTGACCACGGGGCGCGCCAAGGCCGCGATCCGGCGATCGCTGCGCGAGGAGGATCGGGGGCGGTTCGTCAAGCTGGGGGTGGAACTGGCGCGGGCGGCGTTCGACCATGTCGGCAAGAAATCATCTGACAAGGCGCTGCGCACGGCGGCCAAGATGCTGGGTCTGACCGACGAGAATGACCTTCTGGCGCGTCTGGGGTCGGCCGAACTGACGGCGCGGCGGGTGGTGGAAACGCTGTATCCGGAGCTTGCCAAAGCCACCGACGACGAGGTGGATGCCAAGCGCCCGCTGGTCGGCCTGACGGCAGATCAGAACTTCCGCCGGGCGCAATGCTGCCAGCCGGTGCCCGGTGAACGCATCGTTGGCATCACTTATCGCGGGCAGGGCGTGGTGGTACATGCCATCGACTGCCCAGCGCTCGAGGAACTGGAGGAGCAGACCTCGCGCTGGGTCGATCTGCAATGGCATTCGGGCCGTCATGCCCCGGTTTACACAATCAGCCTTGATGTGACGATTTCCAACGATGCGGGGGTGCTGGGGCGCATCTGCACCTTGATCGGAGAGCAGAAGGCAAATATCTCGGACCTGAGGTTCACCGACCGAAAGCCGGATTTCTATCGGCTTATCATTGATGTGGACCTTCGCGATGTCGAACATCTGCATATGGTAATGACCGCGCTAGAGGCGGAAACCGACGTGGCGCAGATTTCCCGGCATCGTGATCTGACGCGCAAACCGTAAGACGTTTGGCCGCAATTCGTTTGGGCCGTGAGTGGCGAAGGCCGGGCGTTTCCCGGATAAGGAAGGATGCAAGTTGGTCTTCAAGCGCAGGGATCCGTTGGGCTGGGGCGCGTGGTTGCGCGAACAGATCTACCCGAAGGGTGGGTTCAAGCGCGCGATCCGCTATGTGGTTTACCGCATGCGACGCCTGCCAGACCAACCGCATCGCGTGGCGCGCGGTGTCTTTGCCGGATCGCTGATCGGGTTTCTGCCCCTGCCGGGGATGCAGTTTCTGGCGGCCTGGGGTGCGGCGCGGCTGATCCGCGGCAATGTGCTTGCCGCATTGTTGGCAACCTTCAACACCAATCCGGTGACGACGCCGTTCTTTGCCGTGCTGGCCCTGTCGCTCGGTCACTGGATCATGGGAATCGAGGCACCGCTGAACGGCGAATACATCGCACGGGCATTTTCGCATGCGGGGGGGGATCTCTGGTTCAACCTGACAGCCATCTTCAGCGATCACCGTGACGCGCGCTGGGGCGGATTGCTGCAGTTCTGGCGCGAAGTCTATGTGCCCTATTTCGTCGGCGCGCTTGGCCCTGCGATCCTGATCAGTGCGGCGTCGTATTACGTCACGATTCCGCTGGTTGCAGCCTATCAGCATGCCCGCGCCGCCAAAGCCAAGGAACGTGGCGAGAAGCGCCGCTCCCTGCGGGAGACGGTGGCCATTGCGGCGGCCAAACTGAAACGGAAAGGCGATCGTGACGCATCGGGCGAGGGTGACGACGGCCCCGGAACGCCGTAGGGTCAGCATGAATAGCAGGATGCAGAAAGGTCTCGCATGACACCCACTTCAGTTGCGCACCGGCCGCTTCGGCTTGGCATGAACATCGACCATGTGGCCACCGTGCGTAATGCCCGCGGATCAGCCTGGCCCGACCCGTTGCGCGCGGCATTGCTTGCCGAGGCGGCGGGTGCCGATGGCATCACCGCCCATCTGCGCGAAGACCGGCGGCACATCCGCGATGGCGATATCGACGCATTGATGGCAGCGATCTCGATCCCGCTGAACTTCGAATGCGCCGCGACGGCGGATATGCAGGCACTGGCGCTGCGCTACAAGCCGCATGCGGTCTGTCTGGTGCCAGAAAAGCGCGAGGAACGGACGACGGAAGGCGGCCTGGATGTCGCATCGGATGAGACCCGACTGGCCGAGTTCATCGCGCCTTTGCGCGCTGCGGGTGCCCGCGTCAGCATGTTCATCAGCCACGATCCGCGCCAGATCGAGGCCAGCGCGCGGATCGGTGCGGCCGTGGTTGAACTGCATACCGGGCTGTATTCCGAACTGCTGGCCGATGGTCACGTTGAACCGGCCCAGCGCGAGCTGGCTGCCTTGCGCCGCGGCGCGCAACTGGCGCACGCGGCAGGTCTGGAAGTGCATGCGGGTCATGGGCTGACCTATGAAAACGTCGGCCCGATTGTGGCGATCCCTGAGGTTGTTGAACTGAACATAGGGCATTTCCTGATTGGCGAGGCGATCTTTCGCGGTCTCGGTCCAGCCATCGAGGAAATGCGCCGCAGGATGGATGAGGTGAGGAAGTGATGCTGAAACCCCGCAGTGCCACCTCTTGGCTGGCCGCTGGCTTGCTGGCTGGCGTCTGGTCGGCCCCGATTGCGGCGCAAACGGTGACGGATTGCGAAAGCTACGTCGCCTCGGCGCAACTGATTGCGGAACCCTGGGCGGACAACAGCGCCACCTATGCCGAAGGGGCAATCCGGGTGGCGGTGATGGACACGGTCGAACCCGCCGCAGGGGCGTTTCACCTGATGGTGTTGTCGCCACCCTATGACGAAGGCGGCTTTCGCGGCTGTCATCTGGTGTCGGAGACGACCGGCATCGGCTTTGGCGGCCTGAAGTTGCAGGGGGTGGAGCCGGCTTATGATGCGGCCAAGGGGCTGACCCTTCGGCTGCCGGCCAGTTTCTGGCAGCCCGACGCCGATACTTATGTGGATGGTGTGCTGGTCGTGACCATCAATCAACAATCGGGCGCGATCACGGCCGTGGCCGAACGCCCCTGACGCCAGTGGCTGATGCGCCCGTCAGTCGATCTTGCCCGGCAGGGACAGATCACCCGACGCTACGTCAAACACATCCGCGACGCACAACAGCGGCGCGTGCAGGTCGGCATTGACCCGAAGTGCTGAGGTGACACCGTCATAGGATGCGCCTTCCGCGCCTGTAACGGCGACGGATACGCTGATCGTCGAAGCCTCCAGCACCGGGTTTGCATCGGGGCTATCAATGAACAGCGGTAGTCCCGGCCAGGTGGCGGGCAGTTGCGGCGTCTGGCCTTCAGGGATGTCGCGCACCGCCAGGTTTGACGGCCCGCAGTCGGTGGACGGGGCCAGCACGACCCAATGCGTGTGCCACTGCGCGCCATCGTTGGCCAGATCGCCATCGCCGTCTTCGTCGTACAGCGGCGTGTCGTCAAAGTCCGGGTGGCTGGTGGCTGCAAGGGCCAGAATGCCAGTCCCGCCTTCGAACCCGACGGTCGCCGGATCAAGGCTGGTCGGCCAGACATAGGCAAACACCCCAGCCCCCGCCAGCGTGCCGGTCTTGGCCGGAACTTCAGCCCCGGCTGCGCCTGATGTGGTCATCCGAAAGGTCAGCGTATCGCCCGACCGGGTGACCTTGGCAGACAGAATGTCAAAGCTTGCGGTCTTGGCGGCATCGGCAGCCGAGGTGATTTCGGCGGTGGCCATGCCAGGTGCCAGGCACAGGATCAGGCCAGTGGTTCTAAGCAGGTTCATTTTTATTTCTCCAATATGATAGCGAATCGAAACTATTGCACATGCGATAGCGAGTCAATATCATCGCTGCATGACACCGCAGATCGAGATGATGTTCCTGCTGGACCGGCTTGCCCGCGTTCACGCTGCGCAGCGCCGGATGGAGGGGATGACCGATGCCCAGATCGCGGCGCTGGACTATCTGTCGCGCGCCAACCGGTTTTCGCGCAGCCCCTCGGTTGTGGCGGAATATCTGGCCACCACGCGCGGCACCGCGTCACAAACCCTGAAGTCGCTCGCCGAAAAGGGCCTGATCATCGAACATGCGCCGGCGGGCGACAAACGCCAGCGCATGTATGATCTGACCGAAGCGGGGCGGGCCATCGTCGTGCGCCTTCCCGGCCAATTACCGCTTGAGCAGGAGCCAGAGGCGCTGGTCGCGGCTGCGCGGTTGATCTTGCGTAGCCGGGTGTCATCCGGGTCGCTGCCCACCTTTGGCTTCTGCCGCACCTGCCGATACCATCTTGGCCGCGACGGGCAGGGCGCCTACTGCCAGTTATTGAAGCTTGATCTTTCGGTGGAGGAGCGCGATCAGCTCTGCCATGAATACCTGGAACCGGCCTGAGGAGTGGCACTGAAATGATCCTCGGCATCGGCTCCGATCTTTGCAACATCGAACGGATCGAGGCGACGCTGGCGCGCTTTGGCGACAGGTTCCGTGACCGGGTGTTCACCGAGCGTGAACAGCGCAAGGCCGCTGGCCGCCCCCGCGCGGTGGCCGCCACCTATGCCAAACGCTGGGCCGCGAAAGAGGCGTGTTCCAAGGCGCTTGGCACGGGTCTGCGCATGGGGATTTCCTGGAAGGACATGGCGGTAAGCAACCTGCGGTCTGGCCAGCCCGTGATGCACGTTACCGGCTGGGCAGCGGAACGTCTGCGCGCGATGACGCCCGAGGGGCATGAGGCGGTGATCCATGTCACGCTGACCGACGACCACCCCTGGGCGCAGGCCTTCGTGGTGATCGAAGCCCGCCCGATCACGGCATCGGGTCCGGGCCGTGCTTGACTTGGGCGCATGACCGCGCGCATGTAGCGCGAAATCTTGCAGGCAGGGCAGCATGGCATCGGGCACCACCAAGGACGGCGGCATCGTCGAGACGATCAAGACCATTGTTTACGCACTTCTGATCGCCGGTGTGTTCCGGACGCTGTTCTTCCAACCCTTCTGGATACCGTCGGAATCAATGAAGGACACATTGCTGATCGGCGATTTCCTGTTCGTCAACAAGATGGCCTACGGTTACTCCAAGTATTCCTGTCCGTTCGCCATGTGCCCGTTCTCAGGCCGGATTCTGGCATCCGATCCGGTGCGCGGCGATGTCGTGGTGTTCCGCCACCCGGTCAATGGCACCGATTTCATCAAGCGGCTGATCGGCTTGCCCGGTGACAAGATCCAGATGAAGGACGGCATCCTCTACATCAACGGCGTGATGGCGCCTCAGGTGCCGGATGGCGTGTTCGAAGAGATCAACGAACCGCAAGGCCCGATGCGCAACCGCCCGCGCTGTGAAAACGGTGCTGTGGGGGACGGCGGCATCTGTACGCGGACCCGGTCGATCGAAACCCTTCCCGAAGGCAGGAAACACCGCGTCCTGAACATCGACAAGGACGGCTTCGGCGATAACACCGATGTGTTCACCGTGCCCGAAGGCCACTACTTCTTCATGGGCGACAACCGCGACAACAGTCAGGACAGCCGCTATGCCCAAGCCGCAGGCGGTGTCGGATTTGTGCCCGTCGAATACCTGATCGGTCGGGCGGACCGGGTGATCTTTTCCTCGGCTGGCAGCCGGATGCTGTATTTCTGGACCTGGCGGTCCGACCGTTTCTTCAAGGCCGTCGAGTAAGTTCCGGCATGGTCAACGCGATCCGGTTCCCGTGGTCACTGCTGGATCCGGCCGGTTGGCGGGCCGAACATTTGCTTGAGCTGATAAATTGAGGCTGTCAGCAGATCTCAAGGCCTTCGAGGGCCGCCTCGGGCACCCGTTTCGCAAGCCGGAGCTGCTGATCTGGGCCGTCACTCATGCGTCGATCTCGTCGTCCACCCGGCCAGACAATCAGCGGTTGGAGTTTTTGGGCGACCGGGTCTTGGGCATGGTGATGGCCGAGGCCCTGTTGCACGCCGATCAGGGCGCCAGCGAGGGGCAGCTTGCGCCGCGCTTTAACGCGCTGGTGCGCAAGGAAACTTGCGCCGACGTGGCGCGCGATATCGGGCTGGGAGACGTGCTGAAACTGGGCCGGTCCGAGATGCTGTCTGGCGGGAGACGCAAGGAGGCGCTGCTTGGTGACGCGCTGGAGGCGGTGATTGCGGCGGTGTACCTCGACGCAGGGTTCGAAGCGGCAAAGGCCACCGTGCTGCGCATTTGGGGCGCGCGGATTGCCGGGGTCGACAGCGACGCGCGCGATGCCAAGACCGCATTGCAGGAATGGGCGCAGGCGCGCGGCATGCCGCCGCCAAGCTATACTGAGGCCGGGCGCACCGGCCCTGACCACCAGCCGATGTTTACCGTCGAAGTGGCCTTGGAAAGTGGTGAGCATGCTGAAGCCAGCGCCGGGTCCAAACGCATCGCCGAACAGCAGGCCGCGCGGTTGCTGCTGACCCGGCTGGAGGGCGGCGCATAAGATGTTACCGGGCCGGCGGCGGCATCCGGCCCCTTTGCCGCGCATCGCAGCGCCACAGTTTGCGGCGGATATCGGGAACCTCATACTGGCGATACTTACCGCCCGAGTACTTCGGCCAGTCGAGGGCGAGCCCGAGTTTCACCATTTCTGCAGAAAGATCACGTCCGTCAGGCAGATAGCACGTGGCCACAGTGCGATCATGTGACATCGCGCCGTCCAGAACCGCATGAAGCGTCTGCCCTTTGCATAGGTTCACCAGCGCCCACTTCGCGTTCTTGCCGTAAGGGTGATCCAGTTCAGGCGCATCGATTCCGGCAAGGCGGATGCTGGCATTGCCGATGACGATGGTATCGCCATCCACTACAAAACACTGGCCCTGAATGGTGACTTTGTGTGTGTTGGTGGACACCGCGTGCGCAAGGGCGCGGACCTGTGCCCGCCTGGCTGGAAGAACGGTCACCCGTTCGTCCAGACCCGAGAAATCCATGGTTGGTAACTTCTCGTGCACCACCCGATGCCGTGCTGGGGGTGCGCTGGAAAAGAATGCCTTGAAAAGCAGCCGAAACAAACGCATCTCAGTCGGTCTCCAAACGCTGAGAAAACAATCGTTTGAAACGGCTGATTCTTCAACTACGGGCAATACGGCCCGATGGCGACATGTTGGCGAACTGGCAAAGCGCGCTCAACTGCTGTAAGCGACGATCTTGATCGCAAAGAGGCTCCCATGACTGACACCACCCGCGCCGGGTTCGTCGCCCTTATCGGCGAGCCGAATGCCGGCAAGTCCACCTTGATGAACCGGATGGTGGGGGCGAAGATCTCGATCGTCACGCACAAGGTACAGACAACGCGGACGCGGATTCGCGGCGTCTGCATGCAAGGCCAGTCGCAGATCGTGTTCGTCGACACACCGGGCCTGTTCCGGCCCCGGCGCCGGCTGGACCGCGCAATGGTCAAGGCAGCCTGGGGCGGGGCGTCGGATGCCGATGTGATCGTACTGCTGATCGAGGCGACGCGCGGCCTGACGGAAGGCGCGCAATCCATCATCGACCGGCTGGCCAATGAGATGCCGCAAGACCGGCCGGTGGCGCTGGCCATCAACAAGATCGACCGGGTCAAGGCGGAAACCCTGCTGGCCATTGCCGAGCGGATGAACGAGGCTTATCCGTTCAAGAAGACCTTCATGATCAGCGCCGAAAAGGGCTTTGGCGTCGCCGATCTGCGGGAATGGCTGGCCGCCGAAGTGCCGCCTGGCCCGTGGTTCTACCCCGAGGACCAGATCGCCGATCTGCCGATGCGGATGATCGCGGCCGAAATGACCCGCGAAAAGCTGACCCTGCGGCTGCATGAAGAGTTGCCCTACCAGCTGACGGTCGAGACGGAAAAGTGGGAAGACAAGCCTGACGGCACCACGCGGATCGACCAGATCATCTATGTCGCGCGGGACGGCCACAAGGGTATCATCCTAGGCAACAAGGGCGAGACGATCAAAAGTATCGGCCAATCCGCCCGCGCCGAGATTTCCGAGTTTCTCGACCGCACGGTGCATCTGTTCTTGCAGGTCAAGGTGCGACCGAACTGGCTGGACGAGCCGGAGCGCTATTCCGAGATGGGGCTGGAGTTCAAGGACGGCGATGCGTGACGCCTGCGACCACTGGCGGACCCTCCGGGGGGAGTATCTGGCCAAAGGGCAAATCCGATGAGCACGCGGCTGACCAGCGGGTTCTGGGTGTCGGCATACCTTGCCCGGCTGCAGCTTGCGGGCATTCCGGCCTATGTGACGGCAAAAGGCGACAAGACGGCAGGGGCCGTAGTGGTCAAGGTGGCGCTGTTGGACGGCACCGCGCGGGCCTACGAGCGGCGATCGGATCTGACGACTGGCGCGCGGGTCTGGATGGAACTTGCTGACGGGCCGGAGCGCGAGGTCGATGTGATGCTGATCCGCCAGCGGCTGCGCGACCCGGATCTTTGGGTGATCGAGCTGGAAGACCGCGCCGGCCGCACCCTGCTGGACGAAGACGGCCTGTCGAGCTGAGCTTGCACCCGCCGCGCTGCCGCCCGATAGTCGTGGCATGGAATGGCGGGACGAAGGGGTGCTTTTGTCCATGCGACCGCATGGCGAAAGTTCCGCGATCATCGAGGTGTTCACCAAAGGGCATGGCCGCCACGCGGGCGTGGTGCGCGGCGGTGCGTCGCGCCGCATGGCCCCGGTGTTGCAGCCCGGCGCACAGCTGGAGGTCGCATGGCGCGCCAGGCTGGACGATCACATCGGCACATTCACCGTTGAACCCCAGCGCTCGCGGGCCGGGGTGCTGTCAGACAGGCTGGCGCTGGCCGGGTTGACCGCGATCTGTGCGCTGGTGCGCGTGGCCTTGCCCGAACGTCAGCCGCACCCCGACCTGTGGACTGAGACCGTGAACCTACTGGACGGGCTGGATGGGCCTGAGTGGACTTCGGCCTATCTGCGCTGGGAGATCCGGTTGCTGGAGGAGGTGGGCTTTGGCCTTGATCTGGACAGTTGCGCTGTCACCGGGGCGACCGGAGGGCTGATCTATGTCAGCCCGCGCACCGGGCGCGCGGTATCGGCGCAGGGGGCCGGGGAGTGGGCGGACCGTCTGCTGCCGTTGCCGCCGGGGCTGACCGGGTTGGCCCCGCTGTCACCCACTGCACTGCGGCAGGGTCTGGCACTGACCACGCATTTTCTGGACCGCGAACTGCTGCATTCCGTGCCGGGCCGCAGCTTGCCCGAAGCCCGCGCGCGGCTGATCGACCTTCTCAGCCGCACGCTGTGAAACGACGCGCAATGTCGCGCCCGTTGCAGACGCGCGGGTGGCCCGCAGCGCCAAGTGACCGGTATGGCGAACCGTTATCTGCCCCTGGCCCTGACCCACAGCCCGACCCCGCGGATCGAAAATTTCGCCCTTCTGGCGGGGCTGGACGCAGCGGTGCGGGGGATGCTGATCTCGACCATGCCGCTGGTCGTGTATGACGCGCTGGGCGATGCGCAATCAACCTCGATCGTGTTCTTTGTGGCGGGGATCGTGGCGCTGCTCTGGGGGCTGATGGTGCCTTGGGCCACCCGGCTGATCCCGCGCCGCTGGGCCTATACCTGCGGCGTGCTCTTGTATCTGGTGGGCATGACCTTGGGGGCAATCGGCACAGACTGGTCGGTGCCCTTGGCACTGATTGCCAATGCAATGGCGACGGTGACGATCTTTGTCTGCCTGAACGCCTATGTGCTGGACTATGTCGACCGCGCCAATCTGGGGCGCAGCCAGTCGGTGCAGATGGTGTATGCGGCAAGCGCCTGGACCCTCGGCCCGATGGCCGGGGTCTGGCTGTACCACACCTGGGCGCCAGCGCCGTTCCTCCTAGCGGGGTCTTTCGCGCTGGTGCTGCTGGTCACGTTCTGGGTGCTACGCCTTGGCAATGGCAAGCAGATCACCCGCGCCAAGCGGCCCGCGGTGAACCCTTTGGCCTACCTTGGGCGCTTCTTCAGCCAGCCCCGCCTGATCGCCGGGTGGAGCTTTGCGGTGATGCGCAGCTGTGGCTGGTGGGTTTATGTCGTCTATCTGCCGATCTTCTGCATCGAGGCGGGCTTGGGTGACAAGGTGGGTGGCATCGCTCTGTCAGTCACCAACGCGCTGTTATTTGCCGCCCCGCTGCTGAACCGGCTGGGCCGGCGCATGTCGGTGCGCGGATCGGTGCGGATGGCGTTCGGCGTCTGTGGCGTGCTGTTCTGCGCGGCGGCTTTGATGTCATTCCTGCCTTGGGTCACCGTGGCGCTGATCATGGCATCTTCGATGTTTCTGGTGATGCTGGACGTGGTGGGCGGGCTGCCGTTCATGATGTCGGTGAAACCGTCGGAGCGGACCGAGATGTCGGCGGTCTATTCCAGTTTCCGCGACGTCTCGGGGATTCTGACGCCGGGGGCGGCGTGGCTGGTGCTGTGGGTTGCCCCGTTGCCAGGCATTTTCCTTGCCGCCGGGGTGGGGCTGCTGTCGGCCTGGGGCGTGGCGGGGCGGCTGAACCCGAGGCTGGGCCTGCCGCGCCCTTCGCGGGGCGGGCGCTAGGCCCAGACCTTGCCGTTCTTGTCCAACCAGTCGGCGCTCGCCAGCAATGCGGCCTTGGGTGACACGAATTCCATCCCCATCTCCTGCACCGCGCGGGCGTTCGATGCCCGCTCCAGATGGCCAAGCTTCGGCAGGATCGCTTTGATCGCCGGATCAAACAGCGCCAGCAGTCGCAGCAGAAACGCCGGCGCGACCTTTGTTGGAATTTTCCGTACCGGATAGGCCGCTTTCAGCGTCACGCCCATGTCAACCATCGCGAGCGATCCCGCGACCGCAAGATAGCGTTTGCCGGCCGTCTCTGGGCGCTGCAGCGCACGCAGGTGCATCTCGGCCACATCCCGCACATCGACGACAGGAAAACCGATATCCGGCAGCATCGGATCCTTGCCCTTCAGCACCCGCTCCACCAGTTGCAGCGACGATCCGTAGTGTTCGTCCAGCGGCGGGCCCAGCACGAGGCCGGGGTTGATCGTGGTAAGCTGGATGCCGTTTGCGCGGGCGTATTCCCAGGCGGCGCGTTCGGCCATCGTCTTTGACTTGGCGTAGGCCGTGGTGCCTGGCAGGGTGGTGTCGCACCAGTCGGCCTCGTCCTGCAGGCTGTCAGGTTTGCCATCGTTCAGCACCGCAACGGTGGATGAGGTCAGCACCACCCGACCAATTCCCGCCGCATGGGCTGCCTTCAACACCCGAAGCGTTCCTTCCACTGCAGGGCGGATCAGTTCGGTCGCGTCCTTTGGCTGCGCCAGCGGAAAAGGCGATGCGGTGTGCACCACCGCTGAAACTCCGACCATGGCCTCGTTCCAGCCAGCGTCGCTTTCCAGATCGGCTTGCACAAAGGTCAACTCGCCTGCGCCCGGCCGCAAATGTGGGGCAAGGGCCTTGCGCACTTCGTCCCCCCGGTCAAGCCGCCGCACCGTGCCCCGCACCGCGTAACCCGCATTCAGCAGCTTTAGCGCGACATGCTTGGCAATGAAGCCTGAAGCGCCAGACAGTAGCACCATTTCTGCCATGACCGCATCTCCTTCGGTTTTGGGAAGTGTCCCTTGCCCGGGCTGTCAGATCAAGCTCGGATCAGTCCTCGTATCGGGATTTGTTGACCGCCGTCCAAGACTCGCATGGCCATACTGCCGGGCTTTTCACGACTTGCTGCCTCTCGATACAGCGTGGCATATTCCAGTGCGTTGAACGCTCAGCGGGCGGCAACACAAAAGGTATTGAACAAAAAGGGAAATAGAAGATGCGGACAGGTTCGATTCTTACGATGGCACTGCTTTGGGCCGGAGCAGCGGCGGCACAGAATTTTACGACGGCGGCTGAGGTGAAGCCCATCCTGGACTTGACCAAAGGCAGTTGGATCGCCGTGCGGGAATTTGAAGGCAATGATCTGATCTACTTTACGCATCTCGAAGCTTGGCGCTGCGGCTTGAGCAAGATCGAGTATTCGGTGAACGGCGGCGCGATACAGGAGCATGTGCCCGAAATTTGCTATGAGGCCGAGGCACAGCCGAACGTGCTTAAAATCCCCGATCACTGGCCCTACGTGACGCTGCCGCTGAACTCAGTGGAAACGGTCGAGGTGACGGTAACCTATGACGACGGCAGCACGCAAACTGTCGATTTCGAGCGCGCCAATGTCCTAACGCCATAGGGCGCGAATGGAGCGTCGGCCTTACAAGATCAGGCCGACGCCTCAATCCAGCAATCGCCGCGCGATCACCTGCGCCTGAATCTCGGCCGCGCCTTCGAAGATGTTCAGGATGCGCGCATCGCACAGGATGCGGCTGATCTGATATTCCAGCGCAAAGCCGTTGCCGCCGTGGATTTGCAGCGCATTGTCCGCCGCCGCCCAGGCCACCCGCGCGCCTAACAGCTTGGCCATCCCCGCCTCCAGATCGCAGCGCTTGTCATGGTCCTTCTGCCATGCGCTGAAATAGGTCAGCTGCCGCGCCACCATGATCTCCACCGCCATCATCGCCAGCTTTCCGGCCACGCGCGGAAAGTCGATCAGCGGTTTGCCGAATTGCTGGCGGTCAGTGGCATAGGCCATCCCTACCTCCAGCGCGTTCTGCGCCACACCCACGGCGCGGGCGGCGGTCTGGATGCGGGCGCTCTCGAACGTCTGCATCAGCTGCTTGAAGCCCTGCCCTTCCACTCCACCCAGAAGGTTGTCACCCTTCACCGCAAAGCCGTCGAAGTTGACAGTGTATTCCTTCATGCCGCGATAGCCCAAGACCTCGATCTCGCCGCCGGACAGCCCGTTGTCGACGAACGGCACCGCATCCGTGCCGGGGGTCTTTTCGGCCAGAAACATCGACAGGCCGCGATAATCCGTCGTCCCCGGCACCGACCGCGCCAGCACCGTCATCACATGGGTGCGCGCGGCGTGGGTGATCCAGGTCTTGTTGCCGGTGATCTGCCAATCCTCGCCGACCTTGGTCGCCTTGGTGCGCAAGGCCCCAAGGTCCGACCCGGTGTTGGGCTCGGTGAAGACGGCTGTCGGCAGCACTTCACCACTCGCCAGCTTGGGCAGCCAATGTGCCTTCTGTTCCGCCGTGCCGCCGCAGAGGATGAGTTCCGCCGCGATCTCGGTTC
>NZ_JANMET010000094.1:0-4001 GCF_031377265.1 Tabrizicola sp.
CGCGCGCTGCGAAAAAATCTGCCAGGTTGCGTGGCAAGTCTATCCTGAGAGGTGGTGCAGGCGCCGCAAGCCGGTGCGTGGGCGTGATCGGTTCCATGCTCACCTATGCCATCAGCGCCGGCGTTATCGAGCGCAACGTCGCGCACGGCATTCGCAAGCCCAAAGACCAAGTGCGGGACCGGCGGTTGAGCGTAGATGAATACCGAATTCTAGGCGACATGCTGCGTCGCGCTGGCGCGAATGACAAATATACCATCACCGTGGGGATCATTCGGCAACTTGCGCTAACGGGTTGCCGCCGGAGCGAGATAATTTCGCTCAGGTGGGATGACGTGGATACCGAAAACAGTTGTCTGCGCCTGTCGGAGCCCAAAGAAGGCGCGTCGACACGCCCTATTGGCCTTCCTGCGGTTGAATTTCTTGAAGAACACCGGCTGATGCGGACGGGGACGTTTGTTTTTCCCGGTTCAGCCGAGGACAACGCCTTCGACAGTTTCCAAAATCACTGGGCGAATATCTTTGCCGCGTCACCGCTCGCGGATGTGACGGCACATATTTTGCGACACAGCTTTGCCAGCGTTGCGAATGATCTTGGCTTCACTGAAAGCACCATTGCCGCCCTCATTGGACATTCGACGGCTTCGGTGACCAGCAAATACATCCACACTCTCGATACGGCCCTGCTCATGGCGGCAGATACGATCTCGGGTTACATTAAGGGACTTCTTGACGGGGTTGCGTTCAAACAGACCGCCTACGCACTTGATCGAGATTCCCGGAAAGCTGCGCTCGCGCACTTTCTGCTAAAAGCGGCTTGTGAAGACCACGCAAGGGCTGACGCAAAAGAGCCGCTGGTGGCGTGAACTGATCCTGTTCCCGGCACAACACATATCGTTCTCGCCAGTATGCAGCGACACAATTGCGCGCGGTGGAAACCTATTCGCTACTCCGCAAGATAGAGGGACAATTCCGTCAGCTTTGCCCGCAAGTGCTTGCGATTGAGCTAAATCGACCGCGAGAACTTTCTCTTTCGCTGCCGGGACTGGTTTCCGATGTGCTTGGCACATGCTGCAATCATGGCAGGTGATGGCGGCCTTGGAAAAAAATGAACTCAGGTGGTCTGGTTTGCACAACTGCGCTGATAGGGAATTCGGTGTACCCCCCCTCCCCTGTCGCCATTCATCGGCCCTGGAGCCTAACGTCGTGCCGGCCACCAAGGTGGCCCATCGCCCTCCACACGGCAATCCTGGTGGTCGAGTAAACCAAAAGCGGGCCACGCCCCCTGCCCCACCATCGAGCGGAAGTTACTGGTCAGGCGCGCACTAAACGATTAAAAATGTGGAAAGGCATCAGATCGGCTATGTCTATGCTACATCCACACTCGAATGTCCCCAGCTTGTTCTGCCAACCTTCATCCGTCGGCCACCAAGCGAGAACGTCGCCACTCGGATGTTTCACGCGAGGCCACCAATGATGGTCGAAATTGACCTCACCCCCCGACAGCCCAATGACCACCACTCTTTGCAGGTAAATTGACAGGCTGCAGGACTAGAAGGTGCGGTGGCAAAGGCGGTAGTTTGCGATGCGGCGTCCAGATTGGCACCGAGTTGATCGACATCAGTGTGGGGCCGGACCGACCTGCCATTACGGGAACCACAAATGCAGGAGATGCCGATGTTTGAGCCTCCCTTTGACAGTGCCGAAATCGAGGAACTGGTACTGAGGTTCAGTGCCGTGATGGCCAAGGAGGCCACAGACATTTCCGACCTTGGCGGCAACCCCACCGACGACGAGGTGGCCGAGACCTTGCAGGAGACCAGGGGCGACCTCAGCCGTGCCGAAATCACGCAAGAAATCGAAAGCATGAACGACGAGCAGAAGGACGCGCTGGTTGCGCTGTTCTGGATCGGTCGGGGGGATGCCGAACCCGAGGAATGGGAGGAGACCAAGTTGCTCGCCCGCCAACAGCATGACGGCCTGGTCAGCCACTATCTGCTTGGCCAGCCAGAGGTCGGGGAGTTCTTGACCGAAGGTCTGGAGAAGATGCTGGAATACGGCGTGGAGTGACGGCGCCAAAATCTGCGCAGAACCTCGAATCCCGACCGGACACTGATCGAGGTTAATGTCCCTCAGCGTCTTTTCCGATCAATTCGATCCATGATCGTTGCTCTTGGCAAGGAACACTATTCCGCCCGAGATCCCGATTGATTGCACCGGGGCGACGCGTTCACAAGGCCGCTGCGGGCCCGACATCGAGCGCGGTCCGATGGCGACAAGCAAAGGCCCGCGAGGCAATCGAGGCGCAGGCATGTCCGCACAAATCTTCACACCGTCCAGACGCGGGTTCATGGCGGCAGGCCTCGCCGGAACCGCGTTGGTGTCACTTGGGCGACCGATGTTCGGGCAAACCGCCATTCCCACGCTGGCCGAATACGTTCCGGCTGTGTTTTCTCCCGATGAGTGGGTGTTCGTCCAAGCAGCGACATCAAGGCTGATCCCGTCCGAAGGCGACGGGCCCGGCGCGCTGGAGGCACATGTGCCAGAGTTCATCGACCGCCAGCTTGGCGGAGACTTTGGCGCAGGTGCCGACTGGTACATGCAAGGCCCGCACGATCCCGCTGCAGATCCGCTCCTGGGGTTTCAGTCGCCACTTCCGCCTGCGCAAATCTACCGCGACGGCATCCGCGCCTTCGACGACTGGTGCCGCAAGACCAAGGGCACGGCATTTGCCGAACTTGACGCGCTGCAGCAGGACGAAGCGCTGACCGCTCTCGAGGCTGGTGATGCAGGTCTGCCTGATCAGTTGCGCGACTTCTTTGCCATAATGCTGCAGAACACCAAGGAGGGATATTTCAGCGACCCGCGTTACGGGGGCAACCACGGCATGAGCGCCTGGGTTCATATCGGCTTTCCAGGTGCCCGCGCGAGCTTTCTTGAATGGAACGATCCGGCGACGGATAATGTCGCCTACCCGCTTGGGCCTGTGTCGATCGCCGGCGACAGGGCCTGACCGATGGCACGTACGGACCCCAGAAAAGACATTGTGATCATCGGGCTTGGCTGGACCGGGGCGATGGCCGGTATCGAACTTGCCAAGGAAGGCCTGGAGATCCTTGCGCTGGAGCGTGGCGCGGACCGGGAAACGGTGCCCGACTTTCAATATCCCGACGTGGCGGATGAGTTGCGCTACGGGGTGCGCTACGGGTTCATGCAAAAGCCCGCAAATTCGACCCTGACCGTTCGGCACGGGCTGACGGATACGGCACTGCCGATGCGCCAGTTGGGATCGTTTCTGCCCGGTGACGGCGTCGGAGGCGCAGGGATACACTGGAACGGCAACACCTGGCGTCCGCTCGCAGAAGAGTTGCGGCTGAAGTCCTATGTTACAGAAGCGTTTGGTGCGAACATCATCACCGAAGACATGACGATCCAGGATTGGGGCGTCACCTACGCCGAGCTTGAACCATACTTCGACCGGTTCGAGTATATGCTGGGCATCTCCGGCCAAGCCGGCAACCTTGGCGGTAAGATCATGCCCGGCGGCAACCCTTTCGAGGCGCCCCGCGCCCGCGCATTTCCGATGCCGCCCCTGAAGATGCAGCTGGGCCCGCGCATGTTTCGCGATCAGGCGGCCGCGATGGGGCTGCATCCCTTCCCGATGCCCGCCGCCAATGCCAGCGAACCTTACGTCAACGAATACGGCATGCAGCTTGGCCCTTGCAATTACTGCGGCTTTTGCGAGAGGTACGGCTGCCTGAACTACTCCAAATCCTCGCCGCAGACCTGCATCCTCGATGCGCTGCGGCGATATGCCAACTTTCGCTATCGGACCCATTGCGAGGTTCTGAAGGTCGAGTTGGCCGCCGATGGCAAGACCGCCACCGGCGTGACCTACTTTGATGAGGCCGCTCAGGAAGAGGTCTTTCAACCCGCAGATATCGTGATCATGGCGGCCAATTCGCTGCACAACACTCATTTGTGCCTGCTGTCGGGCATTGGCC
>NZ_JANMET010000135.1:0-11307 GCF_031377265.1 Tabrizicola sp.
CCGGTGACGATCGGCATCTTCAGATCGCCAGAGCCGTAGCCGACGCCCTTGACCGAGGACAGGATGCCGATCGACAGCCCGTCATAGGGTGACAGCGCGCCATGCAGCTGCTTGTCGCCGTAGTTGGCCGACAGAAGGTTGTCCATGCGGGCCTGTGCCACCGCACCATCCCAGCGCAGGGTGCCCACGACTTCCATGCCCATCTGACCCGAGCCGACGACGATGTCGCCGCTGTCGATCATCGGTTGCAGGATGGACATCGCGCCGTTGTAGAAGAAGAAGGCGTTGTTGTCGTCCGGGCTGCCGCCGAACAGCTCGATGTTCCATGGCTTCACGTCGGCGAAGCGTTCCTTAAGGCCCGCGACCAGACTTTCGGCCTGCTGTACGCCGACCTTGAAGTTGTCGAAGGTGGCGTAATAGTCGACCGAGCCGCTGTCACGGATCAGGCGGTCATAGGCGATGACCTTGATCCCGGAGGCGGCGGCGTTGTCGAGCGCGTTCGACAGGGTGGTGCCGTCGATGGCCGCGATCACCAGAACCTTCACACCCTTGGTGATCATGTTCTCGATCTGGGCCAGCTGGTTCGGGATATCGTCTTCGGCATATTGCAGATCGGTGCCGTAGCCGGCGGCGGTGAACTGTTCCACCATCGAATTGCCGTCGGAAATCCAGCGGGCCGAGGATTTGGTGGGCATCGAGATGCCGATGGTGCCCTTGTCCTGCGCGAAGGCGGGGACGGAAAGCAGCGGCATGGCGGACGCGAGCGCGAGAAGCGCCCTTCTGGAAATGATCATGATGTTCCTCCCTAGGGTGCGGCCCCTGCCACTATCCTGTGTTTTGGGGTCCGAGTTGCTGTTTGCACCGCTTTGGCTTATCGGTCAAATCATGGTTTGCGATGAATAGGTATCGGGTTTGATATGAGTTGGACGCAAGGCTTGCTGAGCCGCGGGCTGAAGCTCAGTCATCTGCAGATGATGGCGGCCTTTGCCGAGACCGGCTTGATCGGGGTTGCCGCGTCGCGGCTGGGGATCAGCCAGCCTGCGGCGTCGCGGCTGTTGTCGGAGATCGAGGTCATTCTGGGCGCGCCGGTGCGCAGCCGGTCTGGCCGGGGCGTGGTGCTGACCGAGGCGGGGCGGCTGCTGGCGGGGCGGGCTGAGCGGGTGCTGCAGGAGTTGGCGGAGGCGGCGCGTGAGATGTCCGAGGTCACTGGCGGCGGAGTGGGGCGGGTTCGCATCGGGGCGGTCACGGCCCCGGCGCTGGATCTGGTGCTGCCCGCGCTGAGGACGGCGCGGCTGTCGCATCCGAAGATCAGTGCCGAGGTGGTGGTGGCCGCGTCCGATATCCTGTGCGATCAGCTGTTGGCGGGGCGGCTGGATTTCGTGATCGGCCGGGTGCCTGCGGGGGTCGATGCGGGGCAGTTCGACGGCGAGGTGATCGCGCCCGAGCCGGTGGCGCTGGTGGTGCGGCGGGGGCACCGGCTGGCGGAGGTGCCGCCGCAGCGGTTGGCCGAGGTGCTGGAGTTTGACTGGGTGATGCCGGGCGAGGACAGCCCGTTGGCCCGGGCGGTGCTGGGGCGGCTGGCGGAGCTGGGCCTGCCGCGGCCGAACCAGCGGCTGTCGACGGCGTCGTTCCTGCTGACGCTGGCGATGCTGCAGCAGTCGAATGTGGTGGCCCCTCTGGCGCAGGCGGTGGCGGACCAGTTCGCGGCGGGACCGGGGGCGCCTTTGGTGCAGGTGGAGGGGGCGTTCGGGATCACGGTCGCGCCCTACAGCCTGTTGACCCGCAAGGGGGCCCGGTTGACGGCGGCGGCGGAGACGGTGCTGGGGCTGATCCGGTTGGCGTTTTGAGATGGTTGTCCACGCGTGGACAAAGATCCCACCGTTGAAAAGAAAAGATAATTTTTGCGGGATTAAGGTTTTGGAAAGGTTTGAACCCCTAGTCCGGCGCGTTGCGCTGCATGATGCCGGTGATCGCGGCGGCACCCAGCGCGGTGACGATCCAGCCCAAGGCCGCCAGAACCCATCGGCCCCACCAGAGGAGCCAGCCCATATCGCCGCGGTCTTTGGAGGGGGCCCAGGCGTCGGTCTGGCCGAGGTCGAGGATCGGGATCACGAGGTCAGCACCGTAGCCGATGGGGTTGAAGCTGTCCCAGTCGAGGCCACGGGCGGGGTCGTCGGACCATGTCTTGGCGGGGTTTTTATCGCAGCCGGGGAGGGGGGCGGGGACGCAATCCGCAGCCTCGGCTTGTAACCAGCCGGGGGAGGTGAGGATGACATCGGAATTGGGGGCGAAGGAGCCATTGGTCCAGGTAAAGTGGGCGAGGGTGGTTGCGACAAGGAAGAGGACAGCCAGGGCGATCACGGAGTTGAAGGGTCGGTGGCCGTAACCGGCGACCCCCCGCAGCAGCAGGTCGAAGCCGTAGCTAAGGACATGACGGGCATCAGCGAGCGGGTTTTCGAAGACCAACCGCCGGGTCCCGTCGGGCTTGAGCTGCTTGAGCCTGCGCGCCTCAACCCCGAGACGGCGGGCTTGTTCCGCCAGCACCAGCCGGGCATCGCGGTGGTGGCCCATCTGGCGGAGGACCTTGGCAAGCTGGGTATAGGGTTGCGGGCGGAACTGGCCGTCGATGGTGCTGCCGCGTTCCAGCCAGGGTAGCCGGTCCTTCGCATCGGTACTTGCAGCAACAATCCGGTCATAAGTAAAGCCGTCTAGGAGCAGTTCGCCTTGGGCTTTTGGCCAGGACGCGTTGTCATCGGACAGATCGCCGACGTGTGCGGCTACCAGGCGAACTATCCCATTAATGGACTTCAAACGGCGAAAAATGAAGCTTTGGGCTACATGCAACCGCTGGGCATCAAGTGCCTCGCCCCCCCCGCCGTCAAGACTGGCTCTTTCACAATACAATTGCCCCGCGATCTTTGTGCCGCTGAGGTGGACAGTTCCAATAGCAGTAAGGTCGCCAAGTCCGATGCCGCCAACCTCTATTCCATAAGCACCCAGCGCCATGCCACCTGCACCGTCAAGATTCGCGCCTGAGCAATCTAGACTCCCGCCGATCTTTGAGTCGTTCACATAGACCGTGCCCTTAGCAGTAAGGCTTTCCAGAAATATACCCGCCCCGATTTCAACCCCATGAGCGTACATTGCCACATCGCCCGCGCCATCGAAGTTTGCGCCGACACAAGACAGTTGCCCGCCAATCCTTGCGGATGCAAGGTTGACTGTGCCTTTAGCAGTCATGTCACTTAGAAAGAGGCTATCGCCGACCTCAACCCCTTGGGCGTTCAACGCCTTGCCCATGCTGCCGTCAGGGTTGGTGCCATCGAGATTGGCCCCTGTGCAAACCAACTGCCCGCCGATCTTGGTGCCGTTCACATCGACCGTGCCTTTGGCGGTGAGGTTGCGAAGAAAGAGTCCCCCCTTGACTTTCATATCTTGGGCGAAAAGGCCGGGCAGGTGGCTGCCCCTTAGGCTGAGTTGGGCGAATTTGGCCTGTTCGAATTGTGGTTTTCCGTCGAACCGGCAGGCATCTAGCGCGCACCGGCCCCGGCACTTGGTGAAGCGCAAGTCGAGTGTTTCGGGGATATGCGCGCCTTGCAGCCAGACGCCGGAGGGATGCAGCCCGCAGGCTGGGGTGGCGCCAGTAATCAGGAGGCGGAGAAGGTCGGCGCGGATTGTGCGGTCCGGCGTGGGGCCGGGGGGGAGGGTGCCGTCGCCGAGGATGCAGGGGCGGCCCTCGCGGCAGGCGGTGATCAGGGCGTGTTCGGCTTTGGTGGGGGCGTGATTGTTCTTTGGGTCCAGAAATTCGGCTACCGTTGAAAACTGCGCCATGAAGATCCCCTTTCGCGCAATGTGATTGGGGTTGGGCGGTTGGGCAAGGGGGTTTCTGGGGGCATGGTGCGCTGTGGCACACCCTTGTCTCTTTGAAATCTGCGATAGAGTGGCTGGCAGACGAGACCCCGACGCACCCTTGGATTTTGGAACCCGTCTCGTAGCTTGGGGCTCGTCTGCCGACCATTGCTCAACCTGAACAGTTGCATGGGAAGACCGCACCACCGGTCGATCCCGCAGATCAAGGACAGGCACCATCATGATCGCACAAGACATCATCGGCGTCGATATCGCCAAGGGTTGGATCAACGCGTTTCACCTTTCCACGGCCAAGTCGGAGAGGATTGTCACGACAAAACAATATCTTGCGAAGTTCGCCAAGGCGGCCAAGGGCTGTCTGGTGGTCGTTGAGGTCTCCGGCGGCTATGAACGGCCGTTGACGGAGGCGCTGGCTCGAGCGGGGGTGGACTGCGCGGGGGTGGACTGCGCGCGGGTGGACTGCGCGGGGGTGAACCCGCGACAGGCACGGGAGTTCGCCCGCGCGACCGGCAGGCTGGCCAGGACCGACCGGGTCGATGCGGAAATCCTCGCCCGGATGGGCCGCGCGCTGGAGCTGAAGCCGACCCCACCCGCCGACCCGGATCGGGTGCGGCTGGCCGATCTGGTGGCGCGGCGCGACGATCTGGTGGCGATGATCGGGGCCGAGAAGAACCGGGCGGGGACCACGCGCGACCCCTGGCTTTCAAGGGAAATTGCGATCCTGATCAAAGCGTTGCGGGATCATCTCGCCAGCCTCGAGGTTCGGATCGCCGACCTCATCGAAACGCGTGAGGCCCTGGCAAGCCAGAGTGCGCGCCTGTGTTCGGTGCCCGGCATCGGCCCGACGCTCGCTGCGGCGCTGCTCGCCCGCCTGCCCGAGTTGGGCCAACTCGATCATCGCCGGATCACCAGCCTCGCGGGGCTGGCCCCGCATGCCTGCGGTGCAGGGCTGCAGCGTGGCAAGCGGCGCATCTGGGGCGGCAGGGCCGATGTGCGCCGCGCGCTCTGCCTTGCAGGCTTCATCGCCAGCCGCTTCGACCCGGCCATCAGGACCTTCCGCGCCCGGCTCGAAGCCGCCGGAAAGTCCGCCAAACTCGCCATCACCGCCTGCGCCAACAAGCTCCTCACCATTCTCAACGCAATGGTCCGGGACGGAAAGGATTACCTGAAAATGGCCGCGTGAAAGACAGTTGCTAGGGGGTGGGGAGCGGGGGGTGGGGAACTGGGGGGGGGAGCGGGGTCTTGGCCCGGAATCGAGGCGCGGAACGCGCCGCCGGGCCGCGCCCTCCCTCCCCCCGGGAGGGCGCGGCCCTTGTGTGGCGACCGTTACGGCAAGCGGTTCACCCCGGCCGTTTCAACGCCGTCACCTCGCGCACAAACGCGTAGTCATGATAGCCGAGCCTTGCAGCGGGGTGGTAGCGGGTCACGTCGAAGCGGCCGTCGACCAGGCAGTCGTCGCGCAGGTGGATGCCGGTCACCTCACCCAGTACCATGTAATCATCGCCCAGAAGCTTGATCACCTGCACCACGCGGCATTCCAGCGTGGCGGGCGCGGTGGCGACGCGGGGGCAGTCGATGGTCTGACACTCGGCCTTCGGCACGCCTGCGGCTTCAAATTCATCGGTGCCATGGGGAAAGCGGGCGGAGGTTGCGTTCATCGCGTGCAGGGCGGCTTCTTCGACGATGTTCACCGCGAAGACGCCTGAGGCCTCGGCGTTGGCGATGCTGTCCTTGCGGCTGCCGGCGAACATCACCTGCGGCGGGTCGGACGAAACGGCGTTGAAGAAGGAATAGGGGGCGAGGTTGTCGCCAGCCGTGCTGCGGGTGGAGATCCAGCCGATCGGGCGGGGGGAGACCACGGCGTAGAACGGGCTGTGCGGCAGGCCGTGGCCTTCGGCGGGGCGGTAGAACATGGATGGGGCTTTCGCTGATTTGATTGTGACATGGGGTCATGTTACGGCGCGCTATCCAAGCAGAATCGCAGTGGGGCGCGCGTGTACAAGCTGGAGGAAGAGACCGAGGCCGACTGGTGGGAGGTGGAGGCGCTGTATGACCTGTGCTTTGCGCCGGGGCGGACGGCGCTGTCTTCGTACCGGCTGCGCGACGGGGTGCCGACGGTGGCACCGCTGTGCCTGACGCTGCGCGATGCTGATGGCACGCTGGCGGCGGTGATCCGCTATTGGCCCGCACTGATCGGCGAGGCGGATGTGCTGCTTTTGGGCCCGATCGCGGTGCATCCGACGCGGCAGGGCGAGGGGTTGGGCGCGCTGCTGATCCACGAAAGCCTGGCCGAGGCGCGGCGCCTGGGCTGGGAGCGGGTGATGCTGGTGGGGGACGCGCCCTATTACGGGCGGTTCGGGTTCCGGCGGTTGGAGGGCGTGGTGATGCCGCCGCCGACCAACCCGGACCGGGTGCTGGGCCTGGCGTTGAAGGGCGGGACGTGGGACGGGGTGACCGGGCTGGTCGGACGCGCGACCTGAGGGATTGCGAAACCGGCGGAGGCTTTCCATATTGAGCCGATGGAAGACATGCCCTTGCCCGTGCCCGCGATCCTGACGCCTGACCCTGCGCCCGAGATTGTGCGGCTGGCGGCGCGTTACCGCCGCGCCAACGGGCCGGTGATGAGCCTGGTGAACCGGCTGGGCGGGACGCTGGAGAGCCAGATGGCGGTGATCCCGCCGGCCTTGCGTGCGCAGATCGAGCGGATGACAGAGCGGGCGCTGGATGCGGCTTACGGGGTCGCCGTGCTTGGCACGCGGGGGCCGGACATCGGCCCGAACGGGCCGCTGTTTGCCGCGATGGCCACGGGGGCTGTGGGGGGGGCTGGCGGCGTTGCCACGTCGCTGGCCGAGCTGCCGGTGACGATCACCGTGATCCTGCACGCGATCCGGGCGGCGGCGGCGGAGGCGGGGTATGACCCGGACGAGCCTTGGGTCAAGGCGGAGTGTCTGAAGGTGTTCGGCGCGGGCACACCGTTGGCGGCGGATGACGGGATCAACACCAGCTTCCTGTCAGCACGGATGACGATCACCGGGCCGGCGCTGCAAAAGATCATCGCCACGGTGGCCCCGAAACTGGCTGCGGCACTTGGGCAAAAGCTGATGGCGCAGGCGGTGCCGATTTTGGGCGCGGTCACCGGGGCCGCGCTGAATGCCGCGTTCCTGCGCTATTACCGCGAGGTCGCCCGCATCCGCTTTGCGCTGATGCGGCTGGCGGAGGTGCATGGGGTGGAGCCGGTGCTGGCGGCGTTTTCCACGGCGGTAGAGCCGCCGAAGATCGTTAAGGCCTGAAACGAGGTTGCTGGCCGCAGGACCCGTGCCGCGATGAACGCGGCATTGCTGAGCCGGTGCCGTCAGGCGCTGGGGTGCGGGTTTACGCGGATGCAGCAGGCCGGAGTCGAGGGTCTGTGCGGTGGCGGCGAGGGGGTGTGAAGGCTTGGGGCGCGGTGCCCCGCAGCGGAGAGGCCCTGAACGGGGCGGGCAAGGGTCGTGACGCCGGGGGCAGGTAGCCTTGATGGGCCAGTCTGACGGTGAAGGGCGGTATAGGAGCCGGGTTGAAGCCTGATCTTCAGTGCGATAGGCAAAGGCGCTGCAGGAGTGGCTTTGAGCCCTGAGCGGTCATTGCCTAACCGAGATGTTCCTGTTAAGTTCTTTCGACGCAGCCGACGGAAACGATATGGCATTAGGCAATAAACTTAACGGGACTCTGAGGCGATTCATCGAACGCCAGCCGGTCTTCTTTGTTGCCACAGCAGCGCAAACGGGTCGAGTTAACGTTTCTCCAAAGGGCGCAGACACGCTCCGCATTTTGGATGACAGCCACATTCGTTGGTTAAGCCTTACCGGCAGTGGGAATGAAACGGCAGGACATTTACGGCAGTCCAACCGTATAACGCTTATGTTCTGCGCATTCGAGGGAGAGGCACTTATCCTGCGTGTCTACGGGCGCGCGGAGGTATTGCACCCGCGTGACGTCGGCTGGGACAGCGCCATCGCGGCGTTTCCAAAGCTGGCAGGCAGTCGGCAGATGTTCGACCTTTCAATCGAAAGCGTTCAGACATCCTGTGGCACCGGTGTGCCATTCATGACCTATAGCGGCGACCGGGCGTCAGAAGAACTGGTGCCATACTATGACGGGTTGGGACCGCAAGGTGTCGAGGCGTATTGGCGCAAGAAAAACATCCAAACCATCGACGGTTTTGGGACAGATTTATTTGAAGACTGAGCTCAACGCCGATATTGAGGAACGGCCGCAAAGTCCGCAAAGCGGCCTTTTTCCGGCCCCAGATTGCCATCGTCGCTTTCGGCGCAACACTTGGTCCCGCCCTTGCAAAGGCGAAGTCGGGCGGTGCGGTTGATCGGTTGAATGGTCCGGCCATCGCCAACACCGGCGGGGCTTGGGCCGTGAGGCCGCACCTTGCGCCTTACGTGCGGATCACGAAGCCGCGGGCGATGTGGTTGCGCACGAACCAGATCATCGCAAGGCCGGGCAAGAGCGAAAACACCGTCATCGCCATCACAAGGCCAATGTCGGTCTGAAAGCTGAACAGCGCGTTGATGGCCATGGTGATCGGTTTGCCGGCGGTCACGGTCAGGATGCGGGCGAACACCACCTCGACCCAGGAAAAGATGAAGCAGAAGAACGCGGTCACGCCGATGCCGGGGGCAATGGCGGGGATCAGGTAGCGGAAAAAGTAGCCGGTCAGCGAGTGGCCGTCGAGAAACGCGGTCTCGTCATATTCGCGCGGGACGGCAGCGATGAAGCTTTCAAGGATCCAGATCGCGATCGGCAGATTGAACAGGCAATGCACCAGCGCAATGCCCAGGGGCGAGTTGACCAGCCCGACCTGGGCAAAGAGGATGAAGATCGGCAAGGACAAGACCACCGGCGGGGTGACACGGAACGCCAGCAGCATCAGCAGCAGATGCCGGTCACCGGTAAAGCGGAAGCGGGCAAAGGCATAGGCGGCGGGCAGGCCAGCGGCAAGGCACAGGGCGACATTGAGCAGCACGTAGATCAGCGAGTTGGTGATCGAGGCGGTCAGCGCGGGGGTGGCGAAGATGTGGCGGTAGTTGATCAGGCTGAACGCGCCTGCCGGCACACCGTCATGGTCGAGCGTGGCGGTAAAGCTGAGCAGGATGGTCTGTGCCAAGGGCAGCAGGATGAATGCGGCGAGGGCGGCGCAGGCTGCGGCGCGAAGGGTGCGGGCGGTTGCGGTCATCGGTAGGCCGCGTGGCGTTTGCGGTGTTCGGTGATGGTGACGAAGGCCCAGACCACCGTGATCACGATCACGAAATACAGGATCGATCGGGCGGCAGCGGAGCCGTAGCTGAAGCCCTTGATCGCTTCGCCAAGATCCAGCGACAGGAAGGTGGTGGCCCCGTTCGGGCCGCCGGCGTTGATGGCGAAAGCCTCGGTGTAGATCATCAGGCTGTCGACGAAGCGCAGCAAAAGCACGATGGAGAGCGCGCCGGTGATGCGGGGCAGCTCGATATGGCGAAACACCGCGAGGCGGGAGGCGCCGTCGATGGCGGCGGCCTGGTAGTAGGGCTGCGGGATGCCGGACAGCGCCGCGTAGGCAAGGATCACCACAAGGCCGAGCCAGTGCCAGGTATCCATCGCGAGGAGCAGGATCCAGGTGTGCAGGGCGGTGAACTTGTAGTCAAAGCCGAGGCCGAGCCAGACGAGCGCTTGGCCGACAAGGCCGGTCTTTGGGTCGATCAGGCTGAGCCACATCACCGGGATCATGTTCCACGGCACCACCAGCGGGGTGGCGATCAGCAGCAGCATGACCATTCCGGATCGGCCCGTGCGGCTGAGCAGCAGGGCGATGGCGATGCCAAGCGGCAGCTGGATGCCAAGGGTGAGGGCCGAGAACAGGAGGCTGCGGCCAAGGCTGGCGTGAAAGCGCGGAGAGGCGATGATTTCGTGGTACCAGTCAAGGCCGACCCAGTGGATCAGGTCGAGCGAGAAGATGTCGTGGAACGAGAAGTTGAGCACCGACAAAAGCGGGATCAGGCCGACAAAGCCAAGGAGCGCGGTGGCGGGCAGCAAGAGAAGCCAGGCGCGGTTGTCGTGCAGCTTCATCCGGGGTCCTGCGGCGGCGGTTGGGGCGGTCAGTCGGACTGCGTGGCGAGCCAGTCCAGCAGCGCGGGGCGGGCGGTTTCGGCGCCAGCGTCGCGGGCGGCATTGATCACGGCCTTGGCGTCATCAAGGTTCACCCGGCGCAGCAGCGCCTTGACCGGGCCGACCGAGGCCGGGCGCATCGACAGGGAACGGAACCCGATGGCGGCAAGCGCCAGCGCCTCGATCGGGCGGCCGGCGTCTTCGCCACAGAACGACAGCGGTGTGTCGGAGATGCGGCAGCGTTCGACGATCTGTTCGAGAAAGCCGAGGAACGACAGGTTCAACGTGTCATAGCGGCGGCGCACCAGTTCGTTTTCACGGTCGGCGGCGAAAAAGAACTGTTTCAGGTCATTGCCGCCGATGGAGATGAAATCGGTGAGGTCGAAAAAGGCTTTCGGCGCGTAGGCCAGCGACGGGGTTTCCATCATCGCGCCGATTTCGATGCTGGCGGGGACCGCGTGGCCCAGCGATTTTTCGCGGTGCAATTCACGCAAGACATGGGCGCGGGCGGCCTGAAATTCGGTCATCTCGGTGATCAGCGGGAACATCACGGTGAGCGGGCGGCCGTTTGCGGCGCGGATCAGGGCCTGAATCTGCATGCGCAGGACGCCCGGTTTATCAAGGCCAACCCGGATCGCGCGCCAGCCCATTGCGGGGTTGGGTTCATCCTGCGGCTTCATGTAGGGCAGCACCTTGTCCGACCCGATGTCGAGGGTGCGGAAGGCAACGCGGCGGCCTTTGGCAGCGTCCATCACCCGGGCGTAGAGGGCGGCAAGTTCGGCGCGCTGCGGCATCTTGGAGCGGACAAGGAACTGCAGTTCGGTGCGGAACAGGCCGACGCCTTCGGCACCCGAGCCTTCGAGCGAGGGCAGGTCGGCCATCAGGCCCGCGTTCATGTAGAGCGCTACGGTGGAGCCGCATTTGGCGGTGGCGGGCAGGCCGCGCAGCGAGGTGTAGCGTTTCTGCGCCTCGGCCTGCATGGCGATTTTTTCGCGGAAAGCGCGGGCGACGGTTTCTTCGGGGCGAAGGTGGACGATGCCCTGATCGCCGTCGACAAGGATGGCGTCGCCGTTCAGCGCCTCGGCCAGCACGCGGTCGGCATTGATGACAAGGGGGATGGCGAGGGCGCGGGCGACGATGGCGGCATGGCTGCCAACGGAGCCTTCGTCGAGCACCACGCCCTTGAGCTTGCGGCCGTATTCAAGAAGCTCGGCGGGGCCGATGTTGCGGGCGACGAGGACCGGGTTTTCCGGCATCTCGGCCCCGGTATCGCGGCCCTGACCGGTTAGGATGCGCAACAGGCGGTTTGAC
>NZ_JANMET010000179.1:0-10807 GCF_031377265.1 Tabrizicola sp.
CGAAACCGGGCCCGCGCCGGGCGGACCAGATCGCCTCACGGGCGGCGCGGGCAGCGGAAGTGACGTCGATGACCGGCTCGGGGTAGCGGCGCCCCAGCAACCATGCGGCGTCCGGCCATTTCCACGGCTGCTGCAGGAATGCATCGGGAACCGGGCCAAGCTCCGGCACCCAGCGGCGGGTGAAAACGCCGCTGGGGTCGTGATCCAGCCCCTGCTTCACCGGGTTGTAGATGCGGGGAATGTTGATCCCGGTGGTGCCGGACTGCATCTGAATCTGCGGCCAGTGAATGCCCGGATCGTAATCGGTGAACATCTGCGCCAGCAGCGTTCCGCTGGCGCGCCAGTCCAGCCACAGATGGTACGAGGCGAAAGACGTCACCATCGCCCGCATCCGAAAGTTCAGCCAGCCGGTGGCCGCAAGATAGCGCATGCAGGCGTCGACGAATGGCAGGCCGGTGTCCCCGGTTGCCCAGGCCGCAAGCAGGTTGGCATCGGCCCGGCGTGGGCGGCTGGCCTCGGCGCCCGGATGCAGGCTGCGCATCTCGATCGACGGCTGATCTTCCAGCTTTTGGGCAAAGTGGTCGCGCCAGGCCAGCCGGGATTGAAAGCTGGTCAACGCCCCACCCCAACGCCCGCCTGGGCGCAGGGCCTGACGGGCTGCGGTGGCCTGCGCGACTTCCCTTGCGCCAATTGTTCCCAGCGCCAGATGCGGCGATAGGCGGGAACAGGCGCGCTCTCCCGTCAGCGGCGATGACATTGCACTGCGATAGCTTTCACCGCGCTGCGCTAGAAAGCTGTCCAGAAGCGCCAAGCCTTGCAGCCTGCCACCGGTCTGGCGGTGCGGGCAGCGGTCCTCAGCCAGTTTCAGGGCGCGTGCGTTGGGCAGAAAACCCGGCTCCACCCCCGGCACCGGGGTGATCGCCGGTACGTCCAGCAACGGCGCCGCCATCATCGCATCGCGTGCCTTTGACCAACCATCCCGGCCGCGCAATCGGCGCACCACACCCGATTGCGCCAGCTCCACCCACTCCACCCCAGCTCCCTTTGCCCATGCAGCCACCTTGCGGTCGCGGGCATAGGTCCACTGGTTGCCGGTTTCCTCATGGCTGATGATGTGGGCGATCTTGTGCTGGCGACACAGGCTGTCGAGCACGGCCACCGCATCGCCGGTGCGCAGGATCAACGGCATCTGCCGCTCCGCCAGCGCATCACGCAGATCGTGAAGGCATTCGGCAGTAAACGCCCATTGCCGGGCCGAAGTGTCGGGCTGCGCCCAATAATCAGGCTCGATGATGTACAGCGGCAAAACCCGGCCCATGGCCGCCGCAACCGTCAGCGCCGGGTGATCGGATAGGCGCAGGTCGCGCTTGAACCAAAGAAGAACATTCATGGAACATAAACTAGCGACCGTAGAAGATTCGTAAAGGTGGAAACGCTCTGTCTGCGTAACCACCCCTTGCGCCTGACACCCCAAAGCCTAGCTTGAGCCGGTCAAGGAGTGCCCAATGAACGCCCCACGAACGATCCATCTGTCCGATTATCAGCCCTATCCCTTCCTGGTGTCCGCAGTGGCGCTGACCTTCCGACTTTCGCCAAAGGCGACGCGGGTCAAGGCGCGGCTGGTTCTGGCGCCAAACCCGGCGCGCCCTGGCCGCCACGCCCTTCGGCTGGATGGAGAGGGGCTGCGGCTGATCTCGTGCAAGGTGAATGGCGCCGAGGTGAAGACGGTGCCGGATTCGCACGGCCTCACGCTTGCGGTGAAACTTCTGCCTAAGGGCGGCTTCACCCTTGAAACCGAAGTCGAGATTGCGCCCGAGACCAACACCGCGCTTGAGGGGCTCTATATGTCGCACGGCATGTATTGCACCCAATGCGAGGCCGAAGGCTTCCGCAAGATCACCTTCTACCCCGATCGCCCCGATGTGATGGCCCCCTTCAAGGTGCGTGTCGAAAGTGATCTGCCGATCCTGCTGTCGAACGGCAATCCGGGTCGGCGCGGCAAGACCTTTGCCGAATGGGACGATCCATGGCCCAAACCCGCCTATCTGTTCGCATTGGTGGCGGGCGATCTGGTGGCGCATTCGGCGCCCTTCACAACTGCTTCGGGCCGCAAGGCCGCCCTCAATATCTGGGTGCGTAAGGGCGATGAGGACCGCTGCGCCTATGCGATGGACAGCCTGATCCGCTCGATGCGCTGGGACGAACAGGTTTATGGGCGCGAATACGATCTGGATGTGTTCAACATCGTCGCGGTCGATGATTTCAACATGGGCGCAATGGAAAACAAGGGGCTGAACATCTTCAACTCCCGTTACGTTCTGGCCAGCCCCGAAACCGCCACCGACGACGACTTCGCCCGAATCGAGGCGATCATTGCGCATGAATACTTCCACAACTGGACCGGCAACCGCATCACCTGCCGTGACTGGTTCCAGCTATGCCTGAAGGAAGGGTTGACGGTGTTCCGCGACCACCAGTTCAGCGGCGACATGCGCTCCCCGGCGGTGCGCCGGATCGAAGATGTGATGGCGTTGCGGGCGCGGCAGTTCCGTGAAGATGCCGGGCCTCTGGCCCATGCCGTGCGCCCCGAAAGCTTTGTCGAGATCAACAACTTCTACACCGCCACCGTCTACGAAAAGGGTTCTGAAGTCATCGGTATGCTGAAACGGCTGGTGGGTGATGCCAGCTATGCCAGGGCGCTGAACCTGTACTTCGACCGCCATGACGGCCAGGCCGCCACCATCGAAGATTGGCTCAAGGTGTTCGAGGATGCCACAGGCCGCGATCTCGGCCAGTTCCAGCGCTGGTATTCCGAAGCAGGAACGCCACGCTTGAAAGTGGACGACGATTTTAAGGACGGTGTCTACACGCTGCACTTTGAACAGCACAACCCGCCCACCCCAGGCCAGCCGGAAAAGCAGCCCAAGGTTCTGCCGATCGCTGTTGGCCTGCTTAATCCCAACGGCGATGAGGTGGTTCCGACAACTGTGCTGGAAATGACCGAAGCCCGGCAGAGTTTCAGTTTTGAAGGTCTTGGCGCGCGGCCGATCCCGTCGATCCTGCGCGATTTTTCCGCCCCCGTTGTGCTGGATCGAAAAGTGCCGATGGCAGAACGCGCATTCCTTCTGGCGCATGACTCCGATGCCTTCAACCGTTGGGAAGCGGGCCGCGCGCTGGCCAAGGATGTGATGGCTGAAATGGCAACCGAAGGCGCTGACCCGGCGGCTGCTTGGCTGGACGCGCTGGCGCAGGTCGCCTTTGACGACAGCCTTGATCCGGCCTTTCGCGCCCTGGCCCTGCGCCTTCCCGGCGAGGATGACATGGCCCAGACCTTGCAAGCGGCGGGTCACGTGCCTGACCCGGACCGCATCTACATTGCCCGGCGCCGCATGGGCGATGCCTTGGCGCAGCGTCTTGGGCAGCGTTTGCCGGTGCTGTTTGACGGCCTTGCCGATCCAGGCCCCTTCACGCCCGATGCCAAGGCCGCAGGGCGACGGGCGCTGCGGGTGGCGGCGTTGGGTTTGCTTACGCGGATGGACGGCGGGCGTGCGGCCGAGGCAGCTTATGCTGCGGCCAACAACATGACCGAAGAAATCGGCGCGCTGTCGGCCCTGCTTGATATCGGGCGAGGGCAGGCCCAACTTGCCCAGTTCGAGGCGCGCTGGGCGGCGGATCGCAACGTGATGGACAAGTGGTTTTCGCTGCAGGTTGCCTATGCGGCCCCGGCGGATTTGGCCCGGATCACCGAGCAACTTACCCGTCACCCCGACTTTGACTGGAAGAACCCCAACCGCTTTCGCTCCGTCATCGGCGTGTTGTCGGCCAATCATGCCGGCTTCCACCACGCATCAGGGTCCGGTTACCAGTTGCTTGCCGATTGGCTGATCAAACTCGATCCGCTGAACCCGCAAACCGCGTCACGCGTCTCGACCGCCTTCGAAACCTGGCCGCGATACGACGCGGGGCGTCAGGCCAAGGCAAAGGTCGAACTGGCGCGGGTGCTTGCGGCCAAGGGCCTGAGCGGCGATTTGCGGGAAATGACGGAACGCATGCTGGCGGCAGACTGACGCAGGCTCAGCCCGTCGCGGCGCAATAGGGCTGCGTCTTGGTCCAGGCGGACATCTCGCCACGCTTGCCCGCGTCACGCACCGGCATCCAGTCACGCCCAATTCCGCGGTTGCCCTCGCCGGCGACGAGGCCGTCTTTGGCCACCTGTTCAGACATGATTTCGACGGCGCATTCCAGATTTGCCGCCCCGTCTTTCAGCGACCCGGCCGTCTTGGCCTCGCAGCCGTAATTCGCCGCTGACCGTGGAGAGATCTGCATCAGCCCGATCCATCGGCCACCGCCCCCTGCGGCGAGCGGATTCCACGTGCTTTCGTACTTTGCCACCGATGACAGCAGCCCAGCCCAGAAGGCCCGCCGTTCATCGATGCTGGCTTGCGGGTAGCCGGGGCACCATTGCGCGATATCCGCAGGCACCGTTTCGGCCAGCACCGGGTCTTTGGTCGAAACTGCAACCAGCGTCGCTTCGGTCCATTCAACTGCCTCGGGTCGGTGATCCCAGCGCATCGGTGGCGGCGAATCAGCTCCTTTGCCGGACTTCCCTGCAGCGTCAGAAGACACGCATCCCGAAAGTGCAAAAACCGTAAACAACCCTAAGGCTATGCAATGTAAAGATATTGCGAATCTGCGACTTGAAACACGCCGCACTATCATGTTTTCGCCAGAATTTGCGGTATTGCTAAACAAGTTGCTTCACGATCTGAAAGTGGTTCCGAGTTATGGTTATACGTTCCCTCCGCGCGCTGAAAACCCACCGGCCAATGGCTGAGCAGGAACCCGCCGCAATGCGGGAAATGGCGGACAGCCTCGTTGAACTGCCAAAGGAGCCAATGACACCGGAAGAGGTTTTGAAGCGGCTTGATGTTCCGGTGCTGCCGGTTGCGCCAGTGCTGGATGAATGGCATTCGATCAAATCCGGCCACGCAGCAATATCAGCAAATGGCCAATGGGAGGATCTGCTAGTCTGGCTGCGCTACGCCGATCTGTCCCGCGCCAAGGTGGGCGGTGGAAAGTCCCTGGCAACCCTGATCAGCGAGGGGGCACGCAGCCAGTTGAACGACAGGATCAAGGCTCAGGATTGGCCCGCCGCCGATGCCGAACTTGCGCGCCTTGCAGCAGTGTTTGACGACCACCCGGCTGACTATACCGCTGCGCATCTTTTGGCGCACGGACACCTTGATGTCGCAAACGCCAAGCGTCAGATGACGCAGGTTGGGCAAATGTCGCAGGGCGTCTGGAAGGACAGTGCCGCGCATTACGCGCAGGCCGAAGCCGTCTTGTCATCCTTCGATCCGATAGAAGAACTGTCTCCCCTGCTGGCAAACACGCGCTATCAGCTGGTGCGCGGCATCGAAGAGGGCAGGTCCCTGTGCCGCGACTGGTTCGAGGATTGGTGCGACCTTGACCCCGAAGACAGCGATGCCCAGACCGCCCATGCCCACAACATGTTACCGCACTGGTTTGGCACCTTGTCCGGTTTTGATAACGAGGCGTCCAAAGCAGCGGCCCTGACGTCCACAAAGACCGGGCAAGCGGCCTACGCGGTGTTCTACATGGCGGCGCGGGAAGATCTTGGCGACTTTCCCCCCGGCATGGATTTGCGGCGTTTTCTTACCGGGCTTGAGCACTTCCGTATTGCCACGAAATGCCAGTACCGGGTGAATCTGGCTGCGGGCCTGTTGGCGGCGATGCTGCAGGATTCACACGGCGAGGACCCGTCAAAGGATGTGGACCTCGGGCTGGTGCGGATTGCGATGTCGCGGCTGCTGTGCACCCACATGACTGAGGTTCACCTGGCGGCTTGGCCTGACGGCAATGACGGCCTTGCCCTCGCCATGACCGAGGTATTCGGCCAGGACCTGCAGGGCGGGGCGCATATCGTCGTCCGCGACGGCGGACTGGCCGCTCAGCACCAGTCGTCCTAGACCAGCGACCCCTTGCCCCCCGCAGCGCGCCGCCTTAAACCCAAGCGCTGAACCTGTCTGTCGGAGGCACGATGCTGGACCTCGCCTACACCTCGCCCAAACCCCGCGTGATCTCGGGGGCAAAGCACGACTGGGAACTGGTGATCGGCATGGAAATCCATGCGCAGGTGTCTTCGAACGCGAAACTGTTCTCCGGCGCCTCGACCAGTTTCGGCTCCGAGCCGAATTCGAATGTCGCCTTTGTCGATGCAGCGATGCCGGGGATGCTGCCGGTGATCAACGAGTATTGCATCGAACAGGCGGTGCGCACCGGTCTCGGGCTGAAGGCGCAGATCAATTTGCGCTCGGCGTTTGATCGCAAGAACTATTTCTACCCCGATCTGCCGCAGGGCTATCAGATCAGCCAGCTTTATCATCCCATCGTGGGCGAGGGCGAAGTTTTGGTCGAATTGGCCCCCGGTGTCGCGCGCCTGGTGCGGATCGAGCGGATCCACCTGGAACAGGACGCGGGCAAATCCATTCACGACATGGACCCCAACCTCAGCTTCGTCGATTTCAACCGCACCGGCGTGGCCTTGATGGAAATCGTCAGCCGCCCTGACATTCGCGGGCCCGAGGAAGCGGCAGCCTATGTGGTCAAGCTGCGCCAGATCCTGCGCTATCTTGGCACCTGCGACGGCAACATGCAGAACGGCAATCTGCGGGCTGACGTGAACGTCTCGGTCTGCCGTCCGGGCCAGTACGAGAAATACCAGGCAACGCAGGACTTCGCTCATCTCGGCACGCGGTGCGAGTTGAAGAACATGAACTCCATGCGCTTTATCCAAGCGGCCATCGACTATGAGGCCCGCCGCCAGATTGCGATTCTGGAAGACGGCGGCACCGTGCATCAGGAAACCCGCCTCTACGACCCCGACCGCAACGAGACCCGATCGATGCGGTCCAAGGAAGAGGCGCACGACTACCGCTATTTCCCCGACCCCGACCTGCTGCCGCTGGAGATTGACCAACCTTGGGTCGACCACATCAGGGCGACCATGCCGGAACTGCCAGACGCCAAGAAAGCCCGGTTTATGGCCGATTTCGGCCTGACCGATTATGACGCCAACGTGCTGACCGCCGACCTTGAATCCGCAGGCTTCTTCGAGGCGGTCGCACAGGGCCGTGACGGCAAGCAGGCGGCAAACTGGGTGATCAACGAACTGTTCGGTCGGCTCAACAAGCAAGGTCTTGGCGTTGCCGACAGCCCGGTGTCGGCGGCCCAACTCGGCGGTGTGCTGGATCTGATCGGCAGTGGCCAGATCAGCGGCAAGATGGCCAAGGACCTGTTCGAGATCGTCTGGACCGATGGCGGCGAACCTTCCGACCTGGCGGCAAAACACGGCATGCAGCAGGTCACCGACTCCGGTGAAATCGAGAAAGCGGTTGACGAAATCATTGCCGCAAACCCCGATCAGGTGGAAAAGGCCAAGGCCAATCCCAAGCTTGCCGGCTGGTTCGTGGGGCAGGTGATCAAGGCCACCGGCGGCAAGGCCAACCCTGCGGCGGTCAATGCCTTGGTGGCGGCGAAGCTGGGTCTCTGACGGTTTCTCCACTAGCGTTAGGCAACAGCCGCACCGCCACCCCCATATCCTGCGCTGTTGCGCGAATGACCCTGCCACCACACGATCATGTTTTCCCGCCTTGGCCTCTGATGCCGAATCCCGATAGTATTGCTGCCAAGGTTGGGGAGACGAAAATGCAACGTTATGAGTATCATGTGGTGCCCGCCCCGCGTCGTGGCGAAAAGGCTCGCGGTGTCAAAACCATCGAAGACCGGTTTGCCCTGGCTCTGACCACCCTGATGAACGAGCTTGGCGCCCAAGGCTGGGATTATGTCCGCGCCGATGCCCTGCCGGTTGATGAACGCGCGGGGTTCACCGGCACCAAGACCACGTTCCAGAACATGCTGGTGTTCCGTCGCCCGCTGAAAACCCTTGGCGAAGACCTGCCCGAACGCCCGGCCACGCGTATCTTCACCCCCGAGGTGCCTGCGACTGCGCCCAAGCTCGGCCCGGCAGAAGTGCCCGTCGGCCCGGCGCCTATCGTGGGCCCGGCAAAACCCAACCTCGCGGCCGAATGATCAGCCGACTGCCTTCAGCGCGTCGGGCAACACGTCTTCAAACGCATCAAGGCTGACCGCGTCGCCAAGGCTGACGCGGATGCAGCGATCCAGTGGCGCCACCCCCGGCATCCGGACAAACACCCCCCGCGCCACAATCGCGGCCAGCAGCGCGCGCGCATAGTCACCGTCGCGGCCACAGTCCAGCGTCACGAAATTCGTCGCCGACAGCAGCGGTAGCAGGCCGTTGGCCCGCGCGATGCTACCGACCCTGTCGCGTGCAGCGATGATCCGGGCCTGCACATCGGCCAACCAGGTCTGGTCTGCCAGCGCCGCCAGCGCCCCGGCCTGTGACACCCGGCTCATCCCGAAATGGTCGCGCACCTTGTCGAAGGCCAGCACCATCTCAGGTGCCGCAATCGCATAGCCTACCCGCGCGCCTGCCAACCCGTACCCCTTCGAAAACGTCCGCAGCCGGATGACCTGAGGATGACCCGCGCGGATCGTGGGAACCGTGCCGGGCGGGGCCAGATCCGCATAGGCCTCATCCAGCACCAGCAGCGTCGCCTCGGGCAGGTTCGCCACCACCTCCTCGATCACTGCGGCCGGATGATGACTGCCCATCGGGTTGTCCGGGTTGGCCAGATACAGCAACCGCGCACTGCTGCTGCGGGCACTGGCAAGCAGCGCGCCTGCGTCTTCATGATCGCCCTTGTAGGGCACGCGCGTCAGCGCCCCGCCATAGCCCGCCACATGGAAATTGAACGTCGGGTAAGCGCCAAGCGAGGTCACCACCGGCGTGCCATGCTCCAGTGTCAGGCGGCAGATCAGCCCCAACAACCCGTCAATGCCGGGGCCAATGGCAATGTGGTCCGCAGTGATCCCATGATGTGCGGCCAAGGCCTGCTTCAAGTCGTGGTTTTCCGGGTCGCCATACATCCACGCACCCGCCGCCGCCGCCTGCATTGCCGCAATCGCATGGGGCGACGGCCCGAACACGCTTTCATTCGCACCCAGCCGGGCGCGGAACGGGCGGCCCTGACGGCGCTCCAGCGTTTCCGGCCCGGTGAAGGGCACGGTGGAGGGCAGCGACTGTGCAAGCGGGGTGAGAAAACGGCTGGTCATGCCACCACGCTATGCGCGAAGTTGTGGCTGGTGCAAGCCAAGGAAACCACACTGGTCTGCGTCATAAGCAAAGGGGCACATTCGGCCCCGGTTGATCCAGAGGTTCGCATGCTACGCCTAGTCACAGTCCTTGTCCTGTCCCTCGGGCTAACGCCCGCCATGGCCGATACCGTCCCTGAGCCTGCACTCCTGGTCATCGAGGCTGACTCCGTAGTCCAGCTACCCGGCTCGAACGCCACAATCCGGCTGACCGGGGTGCAGGACGTGCGCTGCCCGTCCGACGTCGATTGCTATTGGGAAGGCCTGATCAAGATCACCCTGACCCTGACCGATGCTGAGGGCACCCTGCACGACATCACGCTGTGCAACATGTGCGACGAGGCCACGCGCGAGGCGCTGGCGCTGGGTCTGCGGATCACCTTCACCCGGCTGGAACCCGGCCGCAACGTGCTTGACGATCTCAACCGCCCGGTACAGCTGTCGGATTACACGGTGTTCGTTACGGTCGCGCCGCAATAGGGCAGGGGCCGGTCAGGCCCCCGCCTCAGTCCAGTTCTGCCAGCCGGGCCAAAGCGGCGCGCAGCATCGCTGCCTCCGCCTCGCGCGCCTGAAGGTTGGCGCGGGCCTCGATCACCACTTCCTCCGGGGCTGAGGCCACGAAGTTTGGGTTGTTCAACCGGCCGTTCAACCCGGACATTTCCTTGCCCAGCTTCTCCATCGCTTTGGAAAGACGGGCCTTTTCTTCGCCAATGTCGATGATCCCGGCCAGCGGAATGGCAAATGCCGCCCCCTCCACCGCCACTGCGATGCTGCCTTTCGGGGCCGCGCCCTCGCTCAGGCTGTCGATCCGGGAAAGGCGCTTGATCAGCGTCTCGTTGCGCGCCCAGGCAGCGCGCGCCTCGTCGGTCAGGCTGGTCGCCACCATATCCAGCTTCAGCCCCACCGGCACATGCATCTGCGCACGGGCCGAACGGATTTCGTCGATCAGCGCGGTCACCCAGTTCATCTCGCGGTCGGCGGCGGGCTGGATCAGGTCCAGGCCATAGACGGGCCAGTCGGTGTGGATCAGCGGCTTGGTCCGCGCGCCGGTGGTGGCCCACAGCTCCTCGGTGACGAAGGGCATCATCGGGTGCAGCAGGATCATGCACTGGTCCAGCACCCAGGCCATGGTCTGGCGCGTCTCAGCCGCCTCCGGCCCGTCGAACAGCGGTTTGGCGAATTCGACATACCAGTCGCAGACCTTGCCCCAGACGAATTTGTACAGCGCATCCGCCGCCTGATCGAACCGGTAATCGGCCAGCGCCGCGTCGACCTCGGCCAAGGTACGGGCGGCCTCGCCGATGATCCACTGGTTGACGGTGGCTTTCGGAGCAGGGGCGGGGCCGGTCTTGTGGCCCTCCCACACATGGTTCATCTCGGCAAAGCGGCAGGCGTTCCACAGCTTGGTGCCAAAGTTCCGGTAGCCCGCGATGCGCTGGGTATCCAGCTTCAGCACGCCGCCAAGGCTGGCCATCGCGGCGTTGGCGAACCGCAGCGCGTCGGCGCCGTATTCGTCGATGATCTCCAACGGGTCGATGACGTTGCCGAGCGA
>NZ_JANMET010000187.1:0-10697 GCF_031377265.1 Tabrizicola sp.
CGGCCGATTGTCTGCCGCCGCTCACGCTCGGTGCCGAAATCGCGCAAGGTGCAGATCTGGAACACGTTCGGATTGTCCCATCCTTCCTTCAGGGCAGAATGCGAGAAGATGAACTTTAGCTTCGTGTCGAAGCTTAGAAGCTTCTCCTTTTCCTTCATTATCAGGTTGTAGGCCCTCTCGGCACTGTCACGGTTGACCTGATTGTTCTCGGCTGTGTCAGTCCACCGGCGACTTTTGTCGATCGAGAAATATCCGTCGTGGACTTCTTCTGCGTCTGAAGTCAGGTCGATCCCCTCAAAGAGGCTCTTGAAATCCGGCAGCTTGGCCGCCCGCCGATACTCCTCTTCGAACATCCGCGCGTACTTCCCTTTCACCGCGTTTCCGTCCTCGTCATAGGACCGGTAGTGCTGCACGGCGTCGATGAAGAACAAGCTGAGCACCTTGATCCCGAGGGGGGCCAGCCGCTTTTCCTTTTCCAGATGTTCTGTGATGGTTTTGCGGATCATCAGGCGCTTGATTCCATCCGGGTCGACGTCGCCGATCGCCTGGCCAGTGCGCAGGAACTCTTCGGAACCCGGCGTCTTCACCTCTAGTAGCGCCTCACCCCCCACCCGGATTTCGCCGATCCTGACGTCGCGATAGATTTCGCGGCCGGTCGTTTCCTCCAGATGGTCACCGTCCTGAACCGATACGGTGTCGCGGCTTACCTTCCCATTCTTCTGGACGTCCAGCTCCACCTTTGCGGTGATCGATCCGCGCGTGTTGCTGGCCGACAGGAAGCGGACGAACGCCTTGTTGTGGCCGCCCTCAACTTCCATCGAGGCGACCTCGATCTGCTTCACCAGCTTGCGCTCATAGGCGTCCACAGCGTCCAGGCGGTAGACCATGTTGTGCTTGTTCACGTGCGTCGCCGAATAGCGCAGCGTGCAGAGCGGGTGCATCGCATCCAGCGCCTTCTTCCCCTGCCCTTCGAGGCCGCCATCCACGCTTTGCGGCTCGTCCACGATCAGTACCGGCCGGGTCGCGCGGATCAGATCGATCGGCGCCTCGCCCCCGGTCTTCTCGCTGTCCTTATAGAGGTTGTTGACGTCCTTCTTGTTGATGGCGCCAACGGTCACCACCATGATCTGGACCGTCGGGCTGGTGGCGAAGTTGCGCACTTGCCCCAGCTTGCTGGAGTCATAAAGGAAGTAGTCAAAGGGCTGGCCAGAGTAGAGGCTCTTGAAGTGGTCTTGCGTGATTTCCAGAGTCTTGTAGACGCCTTCCTTGATCGCGACTGACGGCACCACGATCATAAACTTTGTAAACCCAAAGCGCTTGTTCAGTTCGAAGATCGTCCGCAGATAGACATAGGTCTTGCCCGTCCCCGTCTCCATCTCCACCGTGAAATCGCCGGAGGATACACCGGTCGACGGCGGCAGCCCGTTGCGCAGCTGGATGTCACGCAGGTTCGATACGATCTCGTCGTCCAGCAGGGTCAGCCGGTTGCCGATGCCGAGGGCGTTCTCTTCCAGCCCCAGCTCTATCTGCCCGCCACCTGTCGCGGCGCGGGTGACGGTGAACTCAGTGCGGTTGATCTCCTGCCCCCGAAACAGGTCGCAGACGGCCTCGATGGCCTGTTGCTGGTAGTCAAGGTCGGGCTCAAAATGCAGCTTCATCACAGGCTCCGCATGTCTTTGATGCCCGCCTGGTTCAGGATCGCGGCCATATTTGTCTTGGCGACGTCATCGGCAAAGGCGGAGTCCTTGAAGACCACGCGCGTGTCGCCCGCGGGGGCGAGGGCCTGCCACCATGCGACGATGCCTTGAGCCAACCCCTCAACCACCTCACGGGTTATGCCGTCGGACAGGCAGACGATCAGCGCGCCAGCACCCACCGCATGAATAGACTTGCCCGCAATGTCCTTCGTCTTGATCGGCACGCAGAGGTCGAGGCCCAGCTTTAGTAGAAGCTCGGTCAAGATGTCAGCCTCTGTGCGATCGGGGACGAGGTGTTCCGCATGGGCGAGGAGGGTGCCTGCGAAGTCAGTCGTATCCGGTTCCCAAGCAATGATGTTGGACGAAGCCAGCTTAAATGCACGAAAGCCAGTATCGCCCGCGGACGATGGAAAGTCCCGCTTAACAGCAGCCCCAGCCCTGCGAAGCCGCTCCTTCGTGAGTTCTGCAATAGTGGGATAGTCGTCACGACCAGTTGGCTCAGGAAGCTGAACAAGAATGAAGCGACGGGCTCCGGAGTCTTGCGCGTTTAACTCCATAACTGCGTGACCAAGTGTACCACTTCCCGCGAAGAAGTCCAAAGCAAGATCACCCTCACCAAGCGACTGGTGGGCAATCAGCTTCATCAGCTCAACTGGCTTGGGTGTGAAGTTGTCTGCGCCAGGAACAATGGCCTTCAACGTCTTGGTAGCCGTATCAGTGGAAAGCTCAGGTCCCATCCAAACCGACTTTGGCTTTGCGACTCGCTCCTCACCGTCAGCCTCAAGATAGACCCGATAGGAAACGTTCCACCGTCTACTGTCCGAGGTACTTGATCCCTTTAGGTTCTTAACTTCTGCAGCAATTTTTGCTTTGCCCCATCTCCAGCATCCATCAGATCCGTCACTTTTCTTGGGGTGAGCGGCAACTGAGAATCTGTCCGTTTGCTCCATCGAACAATCACCGCTAGCTGGGTCCACAAACACAGGAAAATAAAGGTTTGGTCTTGCAGCTCGAGTGTCTGCACCACCTCTTTTTCTAAGGTCACGCCACTGAAATTTGAGACCGGCCTCATCGCTGTTGCGATACTCGCTGAGTTGCTTACTGGAAAGAGGTAGGCCTAATGACTCAAAATCGGGTTGCGCATACATAAGAAGATGCTCATGCGCGGTCGCAATATGTGCGCGATCGTTTCTTCCCTTCAAGTTGTTTACGTTCGCAATCTGCGCGACGAAGCACTCCTCTCCCATGATATCATCGAGAAGTAGCCTGAGATTGTGCGCCTCGTGGTCGTCGCATGAAACAAAAATCACGCCATCGGAAGCCAAAAGACTCTTAGCAAGTCGAAGACGCGGATACATCATATTGAGCCAATCAGTGTGAAAGCGCCCAGAAGACTCTGAGTTTGAGCTGATCTTTCTTCCGCCCTCCACCTGACCAGTCAAAGCCAGGTAGTTTGCAATACTGTTGGAAAAATCATCAGGATAAACAAAGTCCTTTCCCGTGTTATATGGCGGGTCGATGTAGATCAGCTTCACTGTTCCAGCATAGCTCTTCTGCAACAGCTTCAGGACCTCAAGATTATCCCCCTCGATCATGAGGTTCTGGGTCGTGTCCCAGTCGACACTGTCCTCGAAGCATGGCAGCAGCGTTCCGGTCGAAGGCATCAGTGCGATCTGCCGCGCCCGGCGCTTGCCGTGCCAGTTCAGGCCGTACTTCTCTTCCCGCTCATCCACCGCGCCGCCAAGGCACTGCTTCAGAACCTCGAAATCGATCTTTCCCTCGGTTAAGGCTTCGGGGAACAGGGCCCGCAGCGCCTCGATATTGCCCGCGACGATATCGGCGCTTTGGGTATCGGGGTGGCCAGCAGTCAGCTTTTCGATCTCGGTCATGTCTGTCTCACCTTCAAAGGTCTTTACGTGCCACAGCGATGGCGGCTTCCAGACGCTGGATCTGCAAGTTCAGATCGACACGCCGGTTCATCTGCTTCTCTTTGGTCGCCTTCGCGCGCAAGGTTGCCCCTTCGCGCGTCAGCCGGGAAATGGTGTCCAGTGCCGCTCGCCGCCGGTCCAGCACGGCCTGATCGTCGGTTGCAACATAAGCGCCCGACAATCGCGCGGCGTGTAATGCCTGAACCCGAGTTATCCAGCCCTGATAGACGGTGAGTAGGCTACGGCGCGGCAGGTTCGCAAGCGAAAGGTCGTGGATAAAGGCTTGATCCACGACAGCTTTTGTCAGGGGGCCGGTGGATTCGACGTCTTCGATCACGATCTTGCCCGCCTCCCGTTCCGCCCAGCGCTTGTGGGCGAGTGACAGGGCAAGGCCGCCCGGATCACGGGTGACCAGGATTACCGGATAGGGAATAGCGCGGTGGATCAGTTCGGTCAGGCGCTGGGCCTTGGCACCGGGCCGCAGGTCGCAGCCGACAACCGCAATTTCGAGGTACTCACGCACTTCGTCGCGATAGTCGGGCACACCGATGGTCGTGGGCTTGCAGGCCGCAAACCATTGCAGCTCCTCGATCCCGTCGCCGATCACCCGCTTGTCGGCCGCAGTCGGCGCGCCTTGTTCGATCAGCAGCTTCTTCGGCACCCGCATTTCGACCCGGGCTTCACTCGGCAGGCCCAGCGCCTGGACAAGGTTTTCGAAATCGGCGCGTGCCGTCATGCAGCGCCCTCGGTGTTGGGCAAGACGATGATGAAGGCCACCACCTCAAAGTCATTGGCCCCGGCGAACTCCCCCTTCCGTGCATGGGTGCCGCCGGGGGAAAAGAGACTGGCGACGGCCCGCTCTTCGCTCTTGCCGACGATCGACGAAATCGCGCGTGCGAGAAGCTTCTGATAGGGCTCCATGTCCCTGCCGCCCTTGGTTGCCTTGTCAAAGCGCTGGCAGGCCTCGGCGTCGGGAAGGTCTTTGCCGATGCAGAGCTTCTTGAGCCGGTCCAGAACCTGCTTGGCTTGGGTATAAGGAAGAAGCACTTCGCCATCGTCACCAACATGGACGATGAAATGCGGAGCCAATGGATAGCCCGGTTCCGCCGCTTTTTCCGCTGCCTCGCCCACCGCGCGCAGGCAGAAGATCGCGCCAGGCGGGATACTGTTCTCGCCGTTGTCCGGGGGCGCAGACGTGACCGCGTAGGTCGCAAAGGGAAGCTGATCCAGCACCTCCCTGTTTTCATGCAGATAGCCCGAGAGATCGATCCTAAAGTCGTTCAGGGTCAGGTCGGCGATCGACACTCCATTCGACAGATCCTCAAGATCGATCACTGTGTCTTGCAGTTTTTGCAGCTGGGCCCGGCGATACTCGAGGTCGTTCATCTGGTTGTTCGCCTGGAACTCGATGACGTTCTCTTCGCCGGTCGCGGAAACATCGAGGAGAACCATCCGTCCGCTGACCCGGCTTTCAAGGTCAAGGTACTCGTCCAGTTCCATGTTGGGCCAGAAGTTGACCAATTGGATGCTGAGGTTCTGCGAACCGATCCTATCGACCCTCCCGAACCGTTGAATGATCCGCACCGGGTTCCAGTGGATGTCATAATTGACGAGGAAATCGCAGTCCTGAAGGTTCTGGCCTTCGGAAATGCAGTCAGTGGCGATCAGGAAGTCGATTTCGCCTTCTTCCACCAATTCCTGGGGCCTCTCTTTCGACCGCGGGGAGAATGCGCTGAGAATCGTGCTCATGTCGCCCCGTAGGCCGCTGAGGGTGGATTTGTTCGTCCCGCCACCGGTAACTAATGCGACATGGATGCCCAGAGCGTCCTGCGCCCAGCGCGACAGTTCCCGATAAAGGTACTCGGCCGTATCGGCGAAGGCCGTAAACAGGAGGACCTTCCTGTTCCCGGGGTTGATCGGATGAGCGATCTTGGCCGCGATCACCTCTTTCAGCCGATCCAGCTTGGCGTCACGTTCGGCGCTGACCGCTCGGGCTGCTGAAAGGAGCGTCGCAAGCCGATTGCGGTCCTCGATCAGGTCCTGCCGCCATTTCACACGATCCACGTCCTGGAGGAGCACCCGGACCTTTCTGCCAACCATCAGCGGTTCGAAGGCAGGATCATCAATATCAACATCGTCAATGGTCAGTTCATCGATGCCGTCGACATGCACGTCGATCTTGCCAAGGATTGCATCAACGTCTTCGAGCTGTCGTTTGATCGTCAAAGCAAATGACGCAACCGAACTCTCCATTCGCTTTAGAATGTTGACCCGAAGCAGGTGGATCAGGCTCTCTTCCCGGTCAACCTGGCGGAAGATGCTTTCTCCGCCGCGAACCTTGGTACTGTACTTCTCGTCATAGGCCCGCTGTTTCTGCGGCAGAACATATCGGAGTGGTGCATAAGCGCCCAGCTTAAGACGCCTGATCTCATTATTGATCTCCCTAATCGGCCGGAACTCCCCAAGAAGATCGACGTCGGCCTTAATGTTTGCCGGTTTGAGCCGGTCCGGGAACTGACCAGTCTCCGCAGTTCCGTAGTAACGCTCGACGTGCTTTCGCGACCTTGCGATGGTCAACAGATCAAGCAGTTTGAAGTAATCAAATCCCAGCATATCCATGAGTCGCGCAGGGCGGCGCTGCAGATCGGGTAGTTCAAGCCACCGATTGAATTGCCCTTGAGCCTTACGGATCGTAGCCTCGATACTGGAAATTCCGTACTTCGTGAGAGCAAGATCGTCGCCTTCAGTCATGAAAGCGATTTGATTTTTCAGGTCGGCCAGCCGATTGTTGACGGGCGTCGCCGACAGCATCAATACCTTGGTCTTCACTCCCGAACGGATGATCTTCTTCATCAAATGATCGTACCGAGTGTCACGATCCCGGTGCGTTGCCTTGTTTCGGAAATTGTGGGACTCGTCAATTACAACGAGATCATAATTTCCCCAGTTCACATGCGAAAGATCGATGTCACCTGAATTTCCTCCATCTCGCGAGAGGTCAGTGTGGTTCAAAACGTCGTAATTTAGACGGTCGATCGCCAGGATGTTTCTGCGGTCGTTCGCCTTATACAGTGTCCAGTTGTCTCTGAGCCTTTTGGGACAAAGCACAAGAACACGATCATTTCGCAGTTCGTAATACTTGATGACCGCAAGTGCCTCGAAAGTTTTGCCGAGACCGACACTATCTGCGATTATGCATCCACCAATTCTTTCTAGCTTATCGATCGCCCCAATAACGCCATCGCGCTGGAACTTAAAGAGCTTGTTCCAAACGACAGACTTTCTTATGCCCGTGGCAGACTTGACGATTTTCTCTTCATCCAGCTCATCACCTAGGTCTTTGAAAAGCTGGTAGAGCGTTTGAAAGTAGAGTTGTGAGGGTGGCCGATGTGCCGCCATCGACGAAAGGGCCTCCCGCAGGCATTCGCTCTTTTCGCCATCAGGCCGCAAAGCGGTCCAGTTAGCCGCAAACCACGCAGAAAAGGCGGCAACCTCATCTTCATTATCGGATAGCTGCACAAGGGCAAGTTGCCCAGAGGGTGTTATGCCGAGGCCTGAAGTGGTGAAGGAGCACGTTCCCGACAATGCTCGACGCTTTGTGCCATGGGACGCAATAATCAAGCTTTGCGGCGGCTCAGATGATGCAAACCGCACTTCGACGCTCCGCGCCATCCAATCTGCCGCCTGCTTGGAAAGCCATCGTCCCTGAAGCCTGCTCCGGAATACGCGGTCGGTCTCAGCGCCAGAGAGAGAAAGCGGATTTGCTGATGATGCACCAAGTATGACGCGACAGGTGTTTACCTTGGACAGGTCATTTCGCGCCTCTCCAAAGGCGTGTATCGAAAAGCCAGCAGTCATCATGTCGACATTCGAGCCGGGTGAAATCCACTCTCTTAGCGCATCAATCACACGCTCTTGACCACTGTTTCCGATAAGCTTCATCCGGCTTCCCTGCAAAAGACCGCCGCGCCTCCACATTGACAGGAATGCGATGCCTGACGGCTACTGTGCTCTTACCTTACCGTAAGGAGTGCGGCTTTCGAGTGGCAACTTGCGGCCAGACGCGGTCCAATGCGTGCTAACGCTTGACCTTTCGTTGTCGGCGACGGTTCTGGATCACTTGTAGTTCGGCGCTATTCGCATCGGGCGGCGCGTCGCAGTTGGTAGATCGACGCCACCAGTTGCGGCAAACCGTGCGTGGATCAACTGGCCAAGGTTGCGTGGGGCGCTGAGGTGGCCGACAGCTTGCCGCAGGATTTCGCGCACCTCCGCCTCCATCGAGCGACCGTGTTCGGCCGCCCGCACACGCAGGCGGCGTTTCAAGTCATCATCGAGATTGCGAATCGTGATGCTGGCCATGCTACCCTCCGCTCCATGGCTCGACGGTGAGCATTGATCGCGTTGCAATCAAGCGACCTTTGCCCCAACGGTGCCGGTTTCGCCCTCCCCAACCACCCGCAAACGCGGCTTCAGCATCTCTCCCACGGCGTTCACCCCGGCCCGCAGCGGCGTGTCGATCAGGTGGGCATAGCGCTGGGTGGTGCCGATCTGGGTGTGGCCGAGCAGCCGCCCGATCATTTCCAGAGAGGCGCCGCCAGAGACCAGCAGCGAGGCGAAGGTATGGCGCAGATCGTGGATGCGGACGTCGGGGATTTCGGCCTGCACGCGCATCCGCTCCCAGAAGCGCTTGAGGTCAACTACCGGCTGGCCCGGTACATCGCCGGGGAAGAGGAAGGGGCAACCCTTGGGCACGGCATCGCCGCGCAGGCGGATCAGGGCGACGGCCTCGTGCGAGATCGGGACGCGGTGGACGCGGCGCTGTTTGGTGTAGGCGGCCTGCTTGGTCCAGATTGCCAGATCAAGGTTGAACTGGTCAAAGGTCGCGGTGCGGGCCTCGCCGCAGCGGGCGCCGGTCAGCATGCAGAGGCGGATAATCCCGGCGGCGCGCTGATCAGGATCGGCACAGAGGGCGTCGGCGAGGCGCTGGATTTCCTCAAAGGATAGGAACCGCTCGCGTGCGGTTTCAGGTCGCTTGCGGAAGCTGGTGGCGGGGTTGTCGGTCCGCATTTTCCATGTGACCGCGAGGCTGAACATCTTGCGCAGCACCTCACCTACGCGGTTTGCCCGCACGGGCGTCGGCTTGAACGTCTTCGGCGGTGGCTTTGGTTTGGACCTCGTTGATTTGAAAGCCCGGGGCACCTTGATCGGTGTGGCGGTTTTCTTCCAGACCCGCGGCCGCCCCGCCGCGACCTTGGTCAGCAACCGGTCGACATCGGTGGGCGTGATGTCGGCCACCTTCCGCGATCGCCATTCGGACAGGACCAACGTCTTTAGCATGCTGGCCTGATCCTTTGCGCTGGATGCAGACAGCTTCGGCAGGTGTTCGTCGATGTAGCGATCGACCAGTTCGTCAACGGTCGGCGCGTGCCGGGCAGATGTCCGAACATCCATCGGGTCTTCACCGCGATCGATGTCACGCTTCAGGCGCTTGGCCTCTTCCCGGGCGGCCACCACCGACCAGCTGGGCCATGTGCCGATCGTCATGCGACGCTGCCGTCCGGCGGCGCGGTAGATCAGGATGAAGCCCTTTCGGCCCGACAGAAACACGCAAAGCCCGAAGCCTGCGCAATCCTCGTCAAACACCACGTACTTGCGCGTGCCGATTTCGGCAGCCTTTACAACACGTTCGGTCAGATGCGTTCCCATGCGGGCCCTCCAGTTCAGGCCGACTGAGGATCGAGAATCGGCAAAGAGCAACCTGCTCCACGCATGAGACCGGCGAAGAGGCGGAAACCGGCGGAAACAAACCGGGCAATTATTCCGGACGCGCGAACACCGCGCCAAAGCGGCTTCAGGCGGGGTTCAACTCCTTCCAGACCGCCTGAATCCTGCGGCGAATTGTGCTTTCGTCCGGCGCATCGCCTTCGGCGGAATTCGCGACGAACCACTCCTGCATTTCAACCACAAGATCGCGCTGCCGGGCTGGAAAGCCATTGGAATAGATGCGTTTAAGAACAGCAATATAGAAGCCGTCCCAGTCGTATTTCAGTGGGGCTCCAGGCCCCACGCTCCGGGTGCGGCCGATGCCGTGATCCTCTTCAAAGCGGTCGATTTCCTTGGCCGTGATCATGATGTCGGCCGCAGTCAGCCGCACGCCTCGGGCTGGCTTGTTGATTGTCTGCCAGGGGTCATTCGGCGGCAGGCGCGCCTCGGTGAGGTAGATTTTCTTTGCGCCCTTGCCGAACGGCCGGAACAAAGGGCGGACCGCGCAACCTGGCACGCTGGTTAGGCCTGCGACGCATTCCTCGCCCAACATGATCTGCGAGACTCCGGTCACCAGGTCGAGCTCGTCGGCGATGGCGTTGTTCACCACCTGCGTCACGCTGCATCCCCAGCGCACCGAAACCTCGAGAATCGAATAGAAAACCTGCGCCGGAAACGCCATGCCTGCCTCCTTGTTTGACCGCCGGTAGGGTCGTGACCTCGGGTCGAACGAGACCAAGCCCCAGCCTCTCGGTGGGGTGACCATCTGGCGATTCTGGTTGTGAACTGCTCTCCCCGAAGTTGTCAGAGTTCCGGGTTTGTTCAAAATGAAATCTGAGCCGCGCACAGCGAAACGCTGTGGATAAAAGTCCGGAATAATTACCCCGTTTGTTTCCGCCGGTTTCCGCCTCTTTGCCGGTGCCCTGCCCGTGCTTGTCTCTCCTGACCGATTTCAGCGCGCCGATCGGGGAGCGCCGGTGAAGGAGAAAACACATGAAAAAGATCGACTTAAGCTCTGCCGAGGACGCCGCGCCGGAGGTCGACTCCGGCCTGCTGATCGGCTGGCTGGACCGCACCGATCTGGCGCGGGAACTTACCCTGTCGGTCGATACCCTGCAGCGCTGGGAGACCCGCCGCATGGGCCCGCCCTGCGTCAGGGTGGGGCGCAAGGTGCTCTACCGCATGGAGGCCGTCAGGGACTGGCTGCGCGAGCAGGAGGCCCGCAAGGCGGGCGTCGGCCGCGCTGTCGCCGGTCGGCGTTAAGGGGGTGATCATGGCACGGATCACCCCCGACGGCGCGATCCCGGTC
>NZ_JANMET010000219.1:0-3221 GCF_031377265.1 Tabrizicola sp.
TCGACCTCATGCTCGGTCACCGGGCCAAGCCCCAAGGGCCGCCCGGTGCGGTCGCAGCGCTGCAGATAATCGTCCACCAACATGCGTTCGGGCCCGGTACGCAACCGGCCCACGGCGCAAAGGTGCAGGCGCATCAGATCTGCGCGGCCTGGGTGGCGCCGCTGGGAAGCCACATCTTTTCAAGCTGATAGAAGTCGCGCACTTCAGGGCGGAAGACGTGGACGATCACATCGGATGCGTCGATCAGCACCCAATCGCCGGTCTCTTTGCCTTCCATGCGGGCGCTGATGTGGAAATCAAGCTTCAGCCGGTCAGCCAGCTTTTCCGAGATCGAGGCCACCTGACGCGACGAGCGGCCCGAACAGATCACCATGTAATCTGCCACGTCCGAACGCCCGCGCAGATCGATCTGCACGACCTCTTCGGCCTTGTCATCGTCAAGCGATTCAAGCACGGCGGCCAGAACCTGCTCTGGGGTGTAATCCGGCGTCACCGGGTTTGCCGGGCGCGGGCCGACCGGAAGGCCGGTCGCGGGGTCAGAATGAGACAGGACATCGTCCTCCATGGAACACGCGGCAAGGAACCCCCGCGCCGGGTGTCTGTGACAAGGCTACCACCCAAAGGGCGCAATCTCAACCGACGGGGCGAAGGCGCGGGGTCTATCTTTCAGTTGGGGCCTTTGCAAGGCTGGATCGCGGCCAGCACATCGGCACCCAGAATGTCGGCCAACCGCCCCTCGCGGATCAGCGGCAAAAACGGCGCGTCCTTGTCCAGACGGATCAGCACCGACCCGGTGGCATCCGCCGCAGGACCCGCCCCGGTGGCACAACCGCCAATCCCAAGACCAAGGCTGCCTTGCGCCTTGCCCTCGCGTTTCCATGCGGAAATCTCGGCCTGCAACGCCCGCATCTGCGCTGCATCCGTCGTGGTCAGGGCAAAGACCCGGGCGCTGGAACCTTTCGGGGCGGCCACATCCGGCGTGGCCGCAATGTCGCGCAGTGTGAAACTGCCCTTTCGGCTTTCCGCGCCCCGCGTGGCACCAAACTCCAGCTTTGCGCTGCCGGGCACCACCGCCAGCCCCGGCGGCAGGATCACCGCCACTTCGATGGCGGCAGGATCAGCCGTCAACGGGTCAAGCGTGGCAAGGCGCGCAACAGTGCCGGGCACCACCGAGGCGCAGGCCGACAGTATAAGGAAGGCGAGGACGGGTTTCATGGCGAATCTCCTTTGACGTCTAAAGTTTATTGTATTACAGTAAATTTTAATTGCTTAAAGAGGATTCGTCATGCCCGATCTGAACCGCATCGTCACACTGTCATCCTGGCTTTACTGGACCGCGATGGTGCTGGTCTATCTGCTGCCCTTGATCGTCATCATTGCCGTGCTGCGGGGATACTTCGATCCGGCGACGATGCTGGCGCAATATCCGGTTCTGGCGGCTGATACGCCGGTCACCAAGGTTCAGGCGCTGCTGGTCGCGGCCATTGCGGTTGCTGCAGTGCTGCCGATGACTTCGGCCTTTCTGGCAATGGCCAGCCTGTTCAACCGCTATCGCCGGGGCGAAATTCTCAGCGACGGCAGCGCCGACGACATTCTGCGCATCGGCCGCGCGATGTTGCTGGTTGCCGCCGCGACAGTGCTGGTGCCGACCTTGCAGGTTCTGGCGCTAAGCTGGAATGCAGCGCAAAAGACGCTGCAGATCGGCCTTGATGGCGGCACGCTCGGGTTTGTTCTGTCGGCGGGGTTGCTGACCGTGATCGGCTGGGTGATGCGCGAAGCCGCAAGGGTAAAGGCCGAAAACGAAGGGTTCGTCTGATGGAAATCGTGGTCCGGCTGGATGTGATGCTGGCCAAGCGCAAGATGCGTTCGCGCGAGTTGGCCGAAAAGGTGGGGATCACCGAACAGAACCTGAGCCTGTTGAAATCCGGCAAGGTGAAGGGCATCCGATTCGACACCCTTGCTGCAATTTGCAGAGCACTGAACTGTCAGCCGGGGGATATTCTGGAGGCGGTCACTCCAGCCTGAACGCGACCTCGTTGCGCCGCTTCCACGGCAGCTTGAACGGCGCGTCGTAGAACATGAACTGCGGCTCGCCGGTGGTCGCAAGACCTTTTGCCTTGGCCCAGGCGCGCAATTCCTCGGTCCGGCTGGCCAGTGACGCGGTTGTAGGGATGCCGGAAAACCGCAGCACCACCATGCGGACGGGCTTGGTGGTGACAAGCCGGATGCGGCTGTCGTTCGGCTTTGGCAGGGTGTCGAGCGTGTAGGCCGCGGGCATCATGAACTGCACCGTCCAGCCGTGATCCGATCCGGTTTGCGTGACCGGCGTCGTCATCGCGATCTTTTCCGACGGCGCTTGCGTCACCGGCGTGGTCATCGCCACCTTCGCCTTGGCCTCGTTGCCGCCGAAGATATAGCCCGCCAGCACCCGGAACCCGGCGTTGATCGCCGCATCGCGGCTGCCCGACACCGTCACCTCTGCGGCGATGTGGGGCGGGTATTGGCGAATCTCAAACGCGCCGTCCGTCACCTCCACGGTATAGTCGGGCGTCTCGTTGCCATTGTACATCTCTGCCTCCACCGGGCTCAAGGTGCCGATCACAAGCATCAGCGCAAGCATCCAACGCATGACATGCCCCCTCAGGTTCCGACTTCACCTTTAGATGTGCGCCCCGCCCTTGCTTTGCGAGGGGCAAAGGCGTATTTCGCCACCCATGATCCGCTTTTTCGACATTGCCGACCATGACCGCCTGCCGTGGCGGTTCACCGCGTTGAACCGGTCTGTCCTCGCACGACTTGCCTGACGCCCCCTCCTCCGCGTCACCCGTTCCCCATTCGCCAAACAAATGAGATGAGCCATGACCGCTCCGCGCACGCTGTATGACAAGATCTGGGATGACCATGTCGTCCACGAGGCCGAAGATGGCACCTGCCTTCTGTATATCGACCGCCACCTCGTGCATGAGGTGACCAGCCCGCAAGCCTTCGAAGGCCTGCGGATGACCGGCCGCAAGGTTCGTGCGCCGGAAAAGACCATCGCCGTGCCGGACCATAACGTGCCCACCACGCTGGACCGCGCAAATGCCGCAACGATGACCGAAGACAGCCGGGTTCAGGTTGCCGCGCTGGACAAGAATGCCAAGGATTTCGGCATTCACTATTACCCGGTGTCCGACGTGCGCCAGGGCATCGTCCACATCGTCGGCCCGGAACAGGGCTGG
>NZ_JANMET010000224.1:0-11821 GCF_031377265.1 Tabrizicola sp.
AGCAGCAAGGCAAGCCAAGGCGACTGGCGCGCCCAGATCTTCGATCGACAGGCGGGCAAAGGCGCCACCGCGCGGAACCACCGCACTGCGCCGTGCTGCGATCAGATGGGCCATGCAAGGCCCCGTTGCAACGCCACAAGATTAGTCTTGCCTGACGGAAGGGTTGGCCAATCCTGCCGCCATATCAAGGCTTTCGGGGCCTTGAGCGGCCCAAGCTCACGCCGCAGCGCGGCCATGATTGCGGGCTCAGTCAACGGATCACCCTGTAATACGGCCAGCAGAACCACTCCGCGCAGGCTGTCGGATACCGGCAGAACAGCGGCCTGCCGCACCCCTGGCAGGGTCAGCATCAGCGCCTCGATCTGTTCAGGAAACACGTTCTGGTCAGCAACCGTAACCATCCGCCCGGCGCGGCCGGAAAGGTACAGATACCCCGCTTCCAGACGCCCGATTTCGCCAACCGACAGCCAGCCGTCCGACCATTCCGCGCCACCCGGATCATCGGCATAACGCTCGAACAGATAGGGGCTGCGCACCCAGATCAGCCCGGCCCGCACCTCGATCTCCACCCCCGGATAGGCCCGCCCGACCGAGCCTTCGGGCGTGGTGGCATCCGCAAGGGTGATGAAACTGGTCTCAGCCGCGCCATAGAACTCGTGCAGCACTGCCGACGGGGCCATGTCTTGCACGGCGGCCCGTAGTGCTGGATCAAGTTTCGACCCGCCGATCAGGATGACGCGCAGGGCCTGGCACACCGGGCCTGCCGTTTCAGTCATCATCCGCAACTGCGCTGGGGCAGCATACAGCACGGAAATCTGCCGCTTTTCCAAAGCTTTGCGCTGCCGGTCCGGGCGAAGATCATCCAGCAAATGCACCTCCGCCCCCAAATGCATCCCTTCCAGCGCGCCATAAAGCGACAGCGACTGGACCAGCCGCCCCAGAACCGCGATCCGAACCCCCGTACCAACGGAAAACAGCTGGGCGTTCACCACAAAGCTGGCAATCCAGGACGCCTGGCTCCGCCGGATCCGCCTCGGGGTGCCGGTAGAGCCGGACGTCAATGTCTCGAACACCGGATGCGATGCCGGAGCGGGCGGCGCGCTGCCCGGCCCGATCCGAAAACCCTGAGACGTGGAGGCCAAAGCCATGGCCAGCGCCATGGCAGACGGCTGCTCCGCTATCACCGGCACCGCTTGGCGGATCGGGTGCTGCTCGCGGCCCCGGCCATCCAACAGCCGGGCGTCGGGGTGCCATTGAAACTCAGCATCCGCCCCCACTGGTGCCCCCTTTCGCCGCGTCAGCGGAAGCTTGACGCAAGGTTGCGCGCCGCTGACGACAGCAGCCAAAGGTCCACCCCGACCGCCGTAAAGCTGCTGCCCCAGCCGATGCAGCGACGGGCAAAGTCTTGATCAATCGTCAGAATTCCTGCGGGCTTGCCGGCAGCGACAATTGCCTTGATGGCGGCTTCGATGGCCGCCACCACATCGGGATGCGACTGGTCGCCCGGATGACCCAACGAGGCGGCAAGGTCTGCCGGGCCGATGAACAGGGCATCCACCCCGTCGACAGCAGCGATGGCGTCGATCGCGGCCACTGCTTCGCGCGTCTCGATCTGAACGATCAGGCACAGCTCGTCTTCGGCATGCGCCATGTAGTCCTTGACCTGCCCGAACCGCGTGGCCCTTGTGCCACCCGCCACACCACGAAAGCCGCGCGGCGCATAGCGCATCGCGGCCACAAGGGCGCGCGCCTCTGCCGCTGACTGGACATAGGGGATCATCAGCGTCTGTGCGCCAAGATCCAGCAGCCGTTTGATCAGCACCGGGTCTTGGGATTGCGGCCGCACCACCGCCGAAACGGGGTATGGTGCCAGTGCCTGCATCATTCCCAGTGTATCGGGGATATCGGTCAGCGAATGTTCGGTATCTATACAAATCCAGTCAAAGCCGGTGCCCCCCAGCATCTCGATCACCACCGGACCGGGGATGGAATTCCACAGCCCGATCTGTTGCCGCCCCTCTTTCAAGCCGCGCTTGAAGGTGTTGATCGGCAACATCATTTTGAACCGACAAGGCTTGCCATGCGGCGCAAGGCAAGGCTGTAACCCTGCGTGCCAAAGCCTGCGATAACCCCATCCGCCCGCTGGCTGATGTAGGAGTGGTGGCGGAACGGCTCGCGCTTGTGAATGTTCGATATGTGCACTTCGAGGACCGGCCCGTCATAGGCGTTCAGGGCGTCCAGAATGCCTATGGAGGTGTGGCTGTAGGCGGCAGGATTGATGATGATGCCTGCAGATTTGCCGCGCGCCTCCTGGATCCAGTCGATCAGCTGGCCTTCGTGGTTCGATTGCAGAAAACGGATCGCCAAGCCCAGATCTTCGGCCAGTTCTGACATCGCCGCGGCGACATCATCCAGCGTTTCCGTGCCATAGATCTCGGGCTGGCGCAGGCCCAGAAGGTTCAGGTTCGGGCCGTTCAAAACGGAGATGAGCTTTGGCATGGTCAGTCCTTGGGCAATGGTTGCCCGACATTAGCCGATCCGACCGGGGGAACAAGGCTTGGCAAAAAAGAGCGGCTTTCTGACCGTCCGAAGGGGAAGGCCAGAAAGCCGCCGAGGGAGACATCGTTGCCCCAAAGGGCTGATTTCAGGCTACTTTCTCCAGAACCACCTCGGGCGTGATGCCTAAGGCGCGCACCACTTCGCGGGTCAGATGCGGGCGGTTAAGGGTGTAAAAGTGCAAATCCTCCACCCCGCCTTGCAACAGTCGGTCGCAGAGCGCGGTGCATTGGGCCAGCGCCAGCAACTCCGCGCGCCCGTCGCGGGCTGCGGTGGCGAATGCCTCGTCCAGCTTGGTGGGCACGCGGGTACCGCAGCGGGCAGCGAACCGCTTGGCGCCGTCCCAGCTGGTGATCGGCAGGATGCCGGGGATGATCGGCGCGATGATTCTGGCTGCCAGGCAGGCGTCGCGGAACCGGAAATAAGTATCTGCGTCAAAGAAAAACTGGGTGATGGCGCTGCTGGCCCCTGCATCGATCTTGCGCTTCAGCCAGGTCACGTCGGCAAGGCTGTCGGCGGCGTCGGGGTGCGGTTCAGGATAGGCTCCGACGCGGATCTTGAACTTGCCCGTCCGGGCCAGCGCCGCGACCAGATCGACCGAGCTTGCGAACCCGTCGGGATGCGGGACAAAGCGGTCGGCACCTTTGGGCGCATCGCCGCGCAGGGCGACGATTTCGGTCACTCCGGCATCGGCGTAAGCCTCTGCAATCTCTAGCGTTTCACTGCGCGTTGCAGAAACGCATGTCAGATGCGCAGCAACATTCAGGCCATAATTGCGGCCAATCGTGCTGACCGCGTCATGGGTCAACTTGCGGGTGGTGCCGCCTGCGCCGTAGGTCACCGACACGAAGTCCGGCCGCATCGGCGCCAGCGCCTGCACCGTTTCCCACAGCCGGAACGACGCATCAAGCGTCTGCGGCGGGAAGAATTCGAACGAGATGCGCGGCGTCTTGGACATGGTCAGGCTCCTTCTGGTTGCCTCTTGTCGCAGAGTTGCGGATGTGAGACCAATTCATATTACTCACCATCATTATGAGGTTCACAGCATGTACGTCGAGCTTCGCCATCTGCGCACCATCCGCGCGATCCATCAGGCCGGGGGGCTGGCCAGGGCCGCTGAGATGCTGAACATGACCCAGTCGGCGCTGAGCCATCAGGTGGCCGGGCTGGAGGATCAGGCGGGGATGGAACTGTTCGTGCGCAGATCAAAGCCAATGAAGCTTTCTTCGGCCGGAATCAGGATGTTACGCGCTGCTGACCGCATCCTGCCCGAGATCGACGCGATGGAGGAGGAGTTCCGCAGCCTGCGGTCCGGCAAGACCGGGCGGCTGCATATTGCGATTGAATGCCATGCCTGTTTCGACTGGCTGTTTCCGGTGCTGGAACTGTTCCGCCACGCCTGGCCCGAGATTGACGTGGATATCCGCGCCGGCCTGGCGTTCGACGCGCTGCCCGCGCTGAACCGTGAGGAGGTGGATCTGGTGATCTCCTCCAACCCGGTGGAGCTGCCCGGCATCACCTATAACCCGCTGTTCGATTACCATCCGACATTCCTGGCCGCAGCCAGTAACCCATTGGCACAAAAGGCGTTCATCGAGGCCGAAGACTTCCGGGATCAGGTGCTGATCACCTATCCCGTGACCCGCGACAAGCTGGATATCTTTACCGAATTGCTGACGCCGGCCAAGGTGGAACCGCGTGCGCAGCGGACGGCGGAACTGACGGCGGTGATCCTGATGCTGGTCGGTTCGAACCGGGGGGTGGCGGTGCTGCCGGACTGGGTGCTGCGCGATGTGCGGACCAGCGCCGACTATGTGACGCTGCCGTTGGGCCCACAGGTGGTGACCAAGCGGCTGTTTGCCGCGACCCGGACGGAGGATGTGGGAAAGCCGTTCATGGCGCATTTCTTGCGGCTGGGGCGCAGTGAGCCGGTAAAGTTGCAACGCGACCTGTAAGTGCTTGCGAACGCTTTGGTAATCTGGGGATCTGGTGGCAAGACGACGATCTTCAATCCGTCTACGCCGCGTCTTCATTCCGTCTCCACGCGCGGTCTGGTTTTGTGACGTTAACCATGGCGCAGATCAGCCGGAGTTTTCCATCGCCATCCCGGCATTCCCGATGATCAGGGCGCGCCCGGCGGTGATGTCGCCGGCAAGCTGCAACGCAAAACGGTCGGCGTCGCGCAGGCGCACATCGGCAAGGGTCTGGGCCACGGCCTCTTCCTCTTCACCAAAGTGGCGCAGCAGATCGGCGCCAAGGTTTAGCGCGGATTCGTAGGTTTCGCGGATCGGGGCGGACACCCCGGCCTTGATCAGTTCAATCGAATGGCGCCGGTCATAGCTGCGGGCAAACACCGGGATCAGCGGGCATTCTTCGTGCAGCATATGCGCGATACGCACCGCCGCCCCCTGATTGTCGATACCGATGATCACGGCGCGGGCGTGGGCCGCCCCGGCCGCGCGCAGGATATCAAGCCGCGTGCCATCACCGAAATAGACCTTGAAGCCGAAGTTGCCGGCGGTGGTGATCGCCTCGGGGTCGCTGTCGATGATGGTGACGCGGTGGCCGCGCGCGAGCAGCGGCTGGCTGACCACCTGCCCGAACCGGCCAAACCCGATCAGGAGGACCGCGTCGCCGTCATCTTCGGGTGCGGGCAGACCGTCGGTGGACACCACCGGTTTCGGCAACAGCCGATCATGCGCCAGCACGAACAGCGGCGTCATCACCATGGACAGGATGATGATCGCCGACAGAACGGCGTTATCGCTGGCAGTGATCAGCCCAACCGACAGCGCGGCGGAATACAGCACAAAGGCAAATTCACCGCCCTGTGCCATCAGGACAAGACGTTCCAGCGCCTCGCGGTGGCTGGCCTTGAAGATCCGGGCGACTGCGTAGATGGCCATCATTTTCAGGCTGGTGAAGGCCACCACGGAAATCAGGATCAGCCGCCAGTTTTCCGCGACGACCGCAAGGTCCAGCGCCATGCCGACGGCAAGGAAGAACAGGCCGAGCAGCAGGCCGCGAAACGGTTCGACATCCGCCTCAAGCTGGTGGCGGTAGGAAGATTCCGACAACAGCACACCGGCGAGAAACGCCCCCATTGCCGCCGAAAGCCCGCCAAGCTGCATCCATAGTGCGGCACCAAGCACGATGAGCAAGGCCGCAGCGGTCATCACTTCGCGGGCACGGGCGGCGGCAAGCAGCGAGAAAACCGGGTTGATCAGGTAGCGCCCGGCCAGAATCAGCGCGAGGATCGCGCCAAGGCCGATGCCCACGCCCATCGCGCGGTCGACCATGGTGATATCCGGTGCCCCCGGTGCCAGAAACGCCACCAGCGCCAGCAGCGGCACGATGGCGAGGTCTTCCAGCAGCAGGATCGACACGATGCGCTGGCCCTTTGGGGCGGAAATGTCGCCGCGTTCCTCCAGCATCTGCATGACGATGGCGGTGGAGGTGAGCACAAAGCCGGTGCCCGCAACCAGCGATGGCGCAAACGGATAACCCAGCGCCAGACCGACAAGGCAGAGCAGCCCCATCGACAACAATACCTGCGCCAGCCCAAGGCCAAAGATGTCGCGCCGCATCGACCACAGGCGCGAGGGCTGCATTTCCAGCCCGATGATGAACAGGAACATCACCACGCCCAGTTCGGCCACATGCAGGATGGCCATCGGGTCGGAAAACAGGCCAAGCCCGAACGGGCCGATGGCCAGCCCTGCGGCAAGGTAGCCAAGGATGGACCCGAGGCCCGCGCGTTTGAACACCGGCACGGCAATGACAGCGGCACCCAGTAGGGTGACGATGGCGGGCAGATCGACACCGGCGCTTTCGGTGGCCATTCCGGGGCTCCTTTCGCGGGCGAGGGTGGCGCTGGTGCGGCCGAAACGCAAGCCGGTTCAGGCGGATGATCGGGCATGTTGCGGACTGGCGGCCACAGAAAGTCTGGCAAAGGTCGCAGGTTCGTGGCCTAGTTCGGGCTGAGGAGGCGGTGATGTTGCGACTGCTTATCGCTTGCATGACCCTGGCCTTTCCGGCGGGGGCCGACTGCCGCCTGGCGCTGGCGCTGGCGGTGGATGTGTCGCGGTCGATCGATGCGGCGGATTATGTGATCCAGACCGAGGGGCTGGCCGCCGCACTGGAAGACCCGGAGGTTGTCGCCGCGATCCTGTCGCCGGCGGGCGATGTGGCGCTGTCGGTCTATTATTGGAGCGGCGAGAGCCATCAGGAGCTTGTGGTGCCGTGGACGGTGATCCACAGCCTGCCGGAATTGGCAGCGGTCGTGGCGCAGGTGCGCGAAAGAGAGCGGCCACAGGTCAATCTGGCGACCGCGTTGGGGTGGTCGCTGATCTATGCCGGGGATCTGCTGGCCGAGGCCCCTACGTGCGACCGCCGGGTTCTGGATGTGGCAGGCGACGGGCGCAACAACGAAGGCATCTCGGTGCGCACTGCCTACAAGCGGGTGGATTTTGGCGACACCGTGGTGAACGGGCTGGCGATTGGCGAGCACGAGATGGCGGTGGCTGATTACTACCGCGACGAGGTGATCCGCGGCATCGGCGCCTTTGTCGAGCTGGCGCCACGGATGACCGATTATCCCCGTGCGATCCGGCGCAAGCTGTTGCGGGAATTGAACGGGCCGTTGCTGGGCAGGCTTGGCCCGACAGCCGACCCGCGCGGCTGAGGGGTCGGGAAATCCGTTGGCGGCTTTGCAGGATTTCCGTTGACAGGATGGGGAGCCGCGCGATCCATTACCTGCTGTTGATTCTTGGGGGAGACCGGAATGCGCAGGCATTTTGCTGCGGTGGTGCTGGCGGTTTTAGCGGTGCTTTTTCGGCCGGAAACGGCGATGGCCGAACGGGTCATGGCGCGGGTCAGCGTTTCGGAACAGGTGATGAAAGTCTATCACGAGGGGCGGCTGTTGTTTGAATGGCCGGTTTCGACCGCCAAGCCGGGGAAGATCACCCCGACGGGGATTTACACGCCCGAAGCGTTGTCAAAGAACCACCGGTCGCGGCTTTATAACAACGCGCCGATGCCTTACGCGATTTTCTACGACGGGCATTATGCGATCCATGGCACTGATCAGACCGACCGGCTGGGCAAGCCTGCATCGCACGGCTGCGTCCGGCTGCACCCCGACAACGCGCGCATCCTGTTCGGGATGGTGCGGGCGGAGGGGATGGAGAATACGCGGGTCGTGATCGTTCAGTAGTGCTGCGCAGGACGTGCCGGGCCACCTGATCCGCGCCGGATCAGACCGCTTTCACCGGGCCTTCACTTCACGGGCTGCCGCGTGTATGCCCCGCAGCTTGAACAGACCGGAGAGATCTTATGCAGGGCAGTGCCAACCTCAACCTGATGATCAAGGCAGCCCGCAAAGCAGGACGCAGTCTGGTGAAGGACTTCCGCGAGGTGGAAAACCTTCAGGTCTCCTCGAAAGGCCCCGGCGATTTCGTCAGCCGCGCCGACCGCGAGGCTGAGCGGCTGATCAAGCAGGATCTGATGGAGGCGCGCCCGACCTATGGCTGGCTGGGCGAAGAAACCGGCGGCGATGCGGGCGCCGACCCGACGCGGCGCTGGATCGTCGACCCGTTGGATGGCACCACGAACTTTCTGCACGGCATGCCGCATTGGGCCGTGTCGATCGCGCTGGAACACAAGGGCGAGATCGTGTCGGGCGTGGTCTATGACCCGGCCAAGGATGAGATGTTCTGGGCGGAAAAGGGCGCCGGCTGCTGGCTGAACGACAACAAGCGGATGCGCGTGTCGGGGCGGCGGGTGATGTCGGATGCGGTGTTTGCCACCGGGGTGCCGTTTGGCGCGAAATCCACCCTGCCCGCGACCTTGCAGGATTTGGCGCGACTGATGCCGGGCTGTGCCGGTGTGCGGCGCTGGGGGGCGGCGGCACTTGACCTTGCCTATGTCGCGGCGGGGCGGTTCGACGGGTACTGGGAGCGCGAGTTGCAGCCATGGGATATCGCGGCGGGCCTGCTGCTGGTGAAGGAAGCTGGCGGGCTGGTGTCAGGCATCCGCGACGGGGCCGACCCGCTGGATGGCGCGCTGATCGCCGGGAACGAGGGCCTGTTCGAAGCGTTCCGGTCGATCATCCGGGGCTAAGCGCGCATCGCGGTTGCGATGGCCCGACGTTGGTGTCGCCGCATCAAGGCAATCGGCGGCGCGGCACTAGCGGGATGTTGGACCGCGACGCCTTGAAATCCGTTTCGGGATGCGGCGGGTGGCCTGCGGTTTCGCGCCAATAGCCCGCAGCGCCCCGGCGCAGCCAGACCGGCAAGGTCAACAGCACCCCACCGATGAACCCGCCAGCATGCGCCCAATAGGCCACGCCGCCCGCGTCAGTGGGGGTGACGATCCCCGAGAAGATCTGGATGCCGAACCACAGGCCCAGCACGATCCAGGCCGGAATGGCGAAGATCCGGAAGAACACCACGAAGATGAACAACACATCCACCTTGGCCTTCGGAAACAGCAGCAGATAGCCCCCCATCACCCCGGCAATCGCGCCGGATGCGCCCACCATCGGGATCATCGATCCGGTGTCGGAAAAGGTCTGCAGGCCCGCCGCTGCAAGGCCTGCGGCGAGATAGAAGATGAGAAAGCCGAAATGGCCCATCTCTTCTTCAAGGTTGTCGCCATAGATCCACAAAAACAGCATGTTGCCCGCAAGATGCATCCAGCCGCCGTGCAGGAACATCGAGGTGATCGCAGTCTCCAACCCGTCGCCAGAGATGACCCGGGCGGGGATCAGGCCCCAGGTCTGAAAGAACCGGCTGAGCTGGAAGTCATCCATCGCGGTGAAATAGGACAGAAACACGATGACGTTGATGGCGATCAGGGCCATCGTCACGAAGGGCGTGCGGCCCGAGGGGTTGTGATCGCGGATCGGGAACATGGGGCGAACCTTCCTGATCTGACGCGTTGCGTCAAGGGTGGCGAAGACAGGGGGGCGCCTGCCCCCCTCGCCCCGGCCAAGGCCGAGGCTCACCCCCCGGGGATATTTGGCGAAGAGGAAGCCCCCAGGTCAGTCCGACACTTCGGCCAGAAGCTGGGCATTGCCGCCAGATGCCGTGGTGTCGATGCAGACATGACGTTCCAAAAGGGCGTGCGCGGCATCAGGCATGTCGCCGATCAGCGGCAGGATCGGGCCAGTGCGGGCGGCCAACGCTTGCGCATAAAGCCGGGCGGCGGCGGCATCGCCCCACCAAAGGGCTGCGGAAAAGCCCTGCAGCCGGGTGAGCGCTTCGGCCGGGAGGCCCGGTGCCTCGGTGGCATGGCCGCCAAGCTTGCGGATCGCTTCGGCCTGCTGCAGGGTGGCTGCCGCGCCGGGGCCGAGGCACAGAACCGGGGCGCGGGCGGTCAGCGTCAGGCGGTTGGATTCGCCGGTTGGCCCGGGCAGGTTGAGGCTGCGGTCTGCAAGGTGCGCGCGTGGGGCGGAGAGGGTTCTGGCCAGATCAGCCTCTGCGGTTCGGGTGGCGTCCGGGGTCGCATCCGGGGCCTGCGCCTTGGTGAAGCGGTGCAGGTATTCCGGGCCGCCGGCCTTTGGCCCGGTGCCGGAAAGCCCTTCGCCGCCAAAGGGTTGGCTGCCGACTACTGCGCCGATCTGGTTGCGGTTGACATAGGCGTTGCCGACCCGCAGCCGTTCGATCACCCGTTGCACCCGGTCGTCGATGCGGGTGTGCAGACAAAAGGTCAGGCCGTAGCCGGTGGCGTTGACGGCATCGATCACCGCGTCGATCTGGGCGGCTTTGAAGGTGGCGATGTGCAACACCGGCCCGAAGATTTCGCGCGGCATGGCGGCGATGCCGGAGACTTTGAGGACGGTTGGCGCGACAAAGGTGCCAGTGGCGGGCACGGTGAGTTCCTTGAGGACGCGGCCTTCACGGCGGGCGGCCTCGATATAGGCGCGGATGTCCGACTGTGCCTCGGCGTCGATCACCGGGCCGGTGTCGGTGGCCAGATGCCAGGGATCGCCGGGGGCCAGATCGTCCATCGCGCCGAACAGCATTTCGCTGACGGTTTCGGCGATATCCTCTTGCAGATACAGGCAGCGCAGCGCCGAACAGCGCTGGCCGGCCGACTGAAAGGCGGCGGCAATGATGTCGCGCACGGCCTGTTCCGGTAGGGCGGTGCTGTCCACCAGCATCGCGTTCAACCCACCGGTTTCGGCGATCAGCGGGGCAGTCGGATCGGCGTGATCGGCCATCGCCTTGCGGATCAGAAGGGCGGTGTCGGTGGAGCCGGTGAAGGCCACCCCCGCCACGCGCGGATCGCGGGTGATGGCCGCACCGATCGCCCCGTCACCGGGCAGCAGCTGCAGCGCGCTGGCCGGAACCCCGGCCCTGAGCATGAGATCCACCGCAAGGGCGGCAATCAGCGGCGTCTGTTCCGCCGGTTTGGCCAGCACCGCGTTGCCCGCAGCCAAGGCGGCTGCGATCTGGCCGGTGAAGATGGCGAGGGGGAAGTTCCAGGGGCTGATGCAGGCGAACACACCGCGGGCGGGGTGGGTCAGGGCCTCGGCTCCAAGCGCGTAGTAGCGGATGAAATCCACTGCCTCGCGAAGTTCCGATACCGCGTCGGCCAGCGTCTTGCCGGCCTCGCGCGCCAGCAGCGCGAAGATCGGGCCGAAGTTCTCCTCATAAAGATCGGCGGCTTTCAGCAGCACAGCTTTGCGGATCAGCGGGGCGGCGGACCATGGTTCTGCCAGCCGCAAGGCCGTGTCCACATCGGGCAAGGCTGCGGTCAGCACCTGACCGACGGGGGTACCGGTGGCAGGGTTGGTCACGGTCAGGCGCATGCCCCCCGCGACGCGGCCCGCCAGCCGGGGCGCGGCCTCGAACAAGGCATCCGCATGCGGGCTGCGGGCGTTTTCGATCAGCGCCAGGTCGGTGGCATCGGTCAGATCCCAGCCTTGGGAGTTCTTGCGCGCGCCGTAAAGCTGCGGGCCGGTGGGCAGGGCGGGGCTGGCCAGGGGGGTCATCCGCTCCATCGCTGTCACCGGGCAGGCGGCGACGGTTTCGGGTGCCACCTCTTCGTTGACGATCTGGTTGACGAAGCTGGAGTTGGCACCGTTTTCCAGCAGGCGGCGCACGAGATAGGCCAGAAGATCACGATGCGCGCCGACGGGGGCATAGATGCGGCAGCGGGTGGCGTGGTCGGTCAGCACGATGTCGTGCAGCCGTTCGCCCATGCCATGCAGGCGCTGAAACTCGAACGCCAGCGGGTCGGTCGCCATATCCAGGATGGC
>NZ_JANMET010000234.1:0-4463 GCF_031377265.1 Tabrizicola sp.
GGAAATCACGGCCCGAACATAGGCCCGCGCACTGTCTTGGGAAAGTGTTTCCAGAATGTGGGTAGCGCGTTTGCGTTTTTCAACATCGGGCATCTGGCGCGACAGGATCAGCGCAAACTGGGCTTCGGTCATGCCGGGGCGCGATAGCACCCGCGCCCTTTGCAGTTCAGGCGGTGCGGTGACAAGAAGGGTTGCGTCAAGTTCAGCCTCGGTGCCCTTTTCGAACAACAACGGGATATCGAGAAGGACAAGGTCAGCGGTGGTTTTACGAATGAAATCAGCGCGGTCAGCGGCAACGAGCGGGTGCACCACAGCCTCGATCCGGGCCAGGGCCGCGGGGTCGCGCGCGATCCAGGCCTTCAGCTGAGCGCGGTCGATGGTGTCATTCTGCAAGGCGGAGGGGCAAAGGCTGGCGACAGCGGCAACCGCCGCGCCGCCGGAGGAATACAGCCGATGCACGGCGGCATCAGCATCCCAGACCGGAATCGATTCGTCCGCGAACAGGGCGGCCGTGGTGCTTTTGCCCATGCCGATGGAACCGGTAAGGCCCAACCGAAAGGTCATGCCTGCAGCACCGCTTTGCGGGTGGCTTCGTCGACATCCGGACGCTGACCGAACCAGCGTTCAAATCCGGGTGCCGCTTGATGCAGCAGCATGCCAAGGCCGTCAACGACGGTGCAGCCCATCGCCTCGGCCTCGATCAGCAGTTGAGTCTTGAGCGGGGTGTAGACCAGATCGGTGACCAGCGCGTGCGGGTTTAGCCGATCAAGTGACATGCGGAAGTCGGGCTTGCCGGTCATACCAAGCGAGGTGGTGTTGACCACTGTCACCGCGTCTTCAAGAATGTTGGCGGCCTGCACCCATTCATGCACGACAACCTTGGCCCCGAAATCCGAACGCAGCCCTTCGGCGCGCGGGCGGGTGCGATTGGCCAGACGGATTTCCGGGACGCCCACCTCGATCAGGGCCGCGATTACCGCCCGGGCGGCACCGCCCGCCCCAAGCACGACTGCGGGGCCGGTGGCCGGCGCCCAGTGCGGCGCGTTCTGGCGCAGGTTGGCGATGAAGCCGGAGCCGTCGGTATTGTCGGCGTGGATCTTGCCATCATGCCGGAAGATCAACGTGTTGGCGGCACCGATCAGGGCTGCCCGGTCGGTCACGATGTCGGCGATATTCAGGATGGCTTCTTTGTGTGGCAGGGTCACGTTGATGCCGACAAAGCCCAGTTGCGGCAGGGTGCGCACCAGGTTGGCCAGATCGGTGGGCGCGATGTCGATCGGGATGTAATGCCCCTTCAACCCGTAGCGACGAAGCCAATAGCCGTGCAGCGCCGGCGACCGGCTGTGCGCGACCGGGTGGCCAATGACACCGGCGAGGGGAATGCGGGCAAGTTCTGTCATCTGGCGATCATGCCCCGAGTTCCCAGCCATGCCAACAGTGGCAAAAGCGGTAGGCCGAGAATTGTGAAGTAGTCGCCAGTCACGGCCGAAAACAGCCGGACACCCTCTTCCTCCAGCTTGTAGCAGCCGACGGAGTGGCGGATGCTGTCCCAGTTGCGGGCAAGGTAATCGTCCAGATAGGCATCGGAGATCGGGTGCATCGTCAGTGACGCCTCGGCCACGTGCCGCCAGACCGGCTCGGCGTTTTCATAGACCACGACGGCGGAAAACAGTTTGTGGGTCTGGCCCGAAAGCTGGCGCAGCTGGGAGCGGGCAGCCTCAGCGTTTTCGGGCTTGGCAAAGATGTCGCGACCGAGGGCCAGAACCTGATCGCAGCCGATGACGATGTCTTGCGGGCAGCGTTCGGCCACCTTGCGGGCCTTCATCTCGGCCAAGGTATCGGCAATGTCGCGCGGCGGCGCACCGTCTGATTGCAGGGCGACGCGGACGGTTTCTTCATCCACGCGAGGGGATTGCGCAATGACCGCAAGGCCGGCGGACCGCAAGAGTTGCAGGCGGATCGGGGAAGAGGAGGCAAGGATCAGGGTCATGGGAAGGCTGTGGATATCCGTGCTTTGTTCCTGCGGGCGAAAGGGCTGGCCAACGGGTTGGACGGCTGCAGTGTCATTCCGAGGCAAGCCAGCCCCGCCATAGGGAGAGATATCCCGCTGTGCACGAGATGGAAACCGGGTTCGGGAAAAAGCGGTGATCGCGTGGGGCGGGATTATCGGCTGTGGATATCATTCAGTATTCTTGGTGCGTAGTTCATTGATAAATAACGTATTTTTGTAGGTGTTCTCAAGCTTATGAGTGTTTTCCCAGTGTTTTCCACAGGTGACAAGTTGTGGAGAATCCTGGGGGCGGATGCGACTATCCCGTTATCCCCAACCCCTACATCATCATCATTTAAAGATTCTTCTTTTCTTAATAGAAGAGAAGAAGAGCAGCGAAGAGGGAAGTATGGCCGGGGTTTTTCTGGATTGGTATCAGGTGTTCAAGGCGCTGCACGTGGTGTCAGTGATATCCTGGATGGCAGGGATTTTCTATCTGCCGCGGCTGTTTGTGTACCATGTTGAACAGGTCGAGGCCGGGTCGAAGACGGATGTCATGTTTCAGACGATGGAACGACGGCTACTGCGCGGGATCATGAATCCGGCGATGATCGCAACCTGGGTCTTTGGTCTGGCGATGCTGATGGCGCCGGGGATGATTGACTGGAGCGCAGTCTGGCCTTGGGTGAAGGCGCTGTGCGTGGTGGCGATGACGGCGTTTCACATGTGGTTGGCGGGGCGGCGCAAGGATTTTGTCGCCGGGGCGAATGTGAGGACGGGGCGGCAGTACCGGATCATGAATGAAGTGCCGACCGTGCTGATGTTGATCATCGTGTTCGCGGTGATCGTCAAATGGTGACACGGGCAGATCGCGCATCAACTTGGAATTGTTGACTCGGGCAGGTGGGGCGGTGTAAGGCCGAGCGGCAGGGCTGTTCAGCCCGGAGCATTTCCCTTTCAAGACCGTCGCGGCCCTGTTCACTGGGCACGCCTTAGGATGACCCTTTCCCATGACCGTTGAACGCCTGAACCTTGCCGAACTGAAAGCCAAGACCCCTGCCGATCTGTTGGCGATGGCGGAGGAATGGGAAATCGAGAACGCGCCCTCGATGCGCAAGGGCGAGATGATGTTCTCGATCTTGAAGGAGCATGCCGAAGAGGGCTGGGAGATTGGCGGCGACGGGGTTCTGGAAGTGCTGCAGGACGGGTTCGGATTTCTGCGCAGTCCTTCGGCCAACTATCTGCCGGGGCCGGATGATATTTACGTGTCACCCGACATCCTGCGCCAGTTCAGCTTGCGGACCGGAGACACGATTGAAGGGGTGATTGCGGCACCGAAGGATGGCGAGAAATACTTCTGCATGACCAAGGTCACGCGGATCAATTTCGACGACCCGGAGAAGGCCAAGCACAAGGTGCATTTCGACAACCTGACGCCGCTGTACCCGGATGAGCGGTTCAAGATGGAGGTCGACGATCCGACCATCAAGGACCGGTCGGCCCGGATCATCGATCTGGTGGCACCCATCGGCAAGGGCCAGCGCGGGCTGATCGTGGCACCGCCGCGTGCCGGCAAGACGCTCCTGCTGCAGCGGATGGCGAACGCGATCGCGGAGAATCATCCCGAGATCAAGCTGATCGTGCTGCTGATCGACGAGCGGCCGGAAGAAGTGACGGACTTCATGGCCTGCTGCCCCACGGCCGAAGTGATCGCGTCTACGTTCGACGAGCACGCCAAGCGGCATGTGCAGGTGGCCGACATGGTGATCGAGAAGGCCAAGCGGCTGGTGGAATCGAAGCAGGACGTGGTGATCCTCCTCGACTCGATCACGCGCCTCGCGCGGGCGCACAACACGATGACGCCGATGTCGGGGAAGATCCTCTCGGGCGGCGTGGACGCGAAGGCGCTCGAGAAGCCCAAGCGGTTCTTCGGCGCGGCCAGGCGGATCGACGGCGGCGGCTCACTGACGATCGTCGCGACGGCGCTCGTCAGCACCGGCTCGCGCATGGACGAAGTGATCTTCGAGGAGTTCAAGGGTACTGGCAACATGGAGATCGTCCTCGACCGCGACATCGCGAATCGCCGCATCTATCCCGCGTTCGAGATCGGGAAATCGGGGACCCGCAAGGAAGAGCTCCTGCTCACGGAGAAGGAACGGAACCGCATCTTCCTGCTGCGCCACTTCGTCGGCGACATGGCGCCCGACGAGGCGACGAACTTCGTGATCCGCCGTCTCACCCAGACGGCGACGAACGAGGAGTTCTTCCAGCGCATGGCGGAGGGCGCGTGACCGCGAGCGTGCCGGCAAGCGTGTCAGCGACGCGGCGGCGGCGATGGATGGCGGTCGATCTCGGTGATCGGCGCGTGGGGATCGCCGTGAGCGACTCCCTCGGCATGATCGCGTCGCCCGCCGGACACATCGAGCGTCGCGCCGGCAAGAGGCCGCCGCTGACCGCGCTGCTCGCGCGCGCC
>NZ_JANMET010000258.1:0-30376 GCF_031377265.1 Tabrizicola sp.
GGCGACCCGAAGCGGGAACGGCGCGGGCGGCGGGGCTGATCTTGGGAACAGGCTGGTTCAGAACAGGCTGAGTTGATCCCCGGCTTGCGGGGGCACGGCGAACAGGTCGCTGCGCAATGCGGGCAGGCCCCGTGTCAGGCCAAGACGTTTGCGGGCGACATCGAGGCGGCGTTTGATCAGGTCGGCCCAGATGCCTTGGCCGGTCATCCGGGTACCGAATGCCGGGTCATAATCGCGCCCGCCGTGCAATTCGCGCACCCGCCCCGTCACGCGCTGGGCGCGGTCGGGGAAGGTGGTCTCGATCCAATCGCGAAAGAGGGTGGCGACCTCCAGCGGCAAGCGCAGCGGGATCGAGGTGGCGTGGCTGGCACCGGCTTCGGCGGCGGCGGCGAGGATGGATTCCAGTTCGTGATCGGTCAGCGCTGGGATCAGCGGTGAAACCTGCACGCGCACCGGGATGCCCGCCGTCGCGAGGGCGCGGATCGTGGCGAGGCGGCGCTTCGGGCTCGGCGCGCGGGGTTCCATCTTGCGGGCGAGGCTGGCGTCAAGGGTGGTCAGCGAGATGCTGACCGAGGCGAGGCGCAGGGCGGCCATCGCGGCGATCAGGTCGATGTCGCGTTCGATCAGGGTGCCGCGGGTGGTGATCCAGACCGGGTGATTATGCGCCTGAAGCACGGTGAGGATCTGGCGCATCAACCCGTGGGTGCCGTCGATCGGCTGATAGGGATCGGTGTTGGTGCCGATGGCGAGGGGGGCAACGCGGTAGGACGGCTTGGAAAGTTCGCTGGCCAGCACCCCGGCAATACCGGGGCGGGCGATCAGACGGGTTTCGAAATCGAGGCCGGGGGAGAGGTTGAAGAAAGCGTGGCTGGGCCGGGCGTAGCAATAGATGCAGCCGTGTTCGCAGCCGCGATAGGGGTTGATCGAGCGGTCAAACGGCAAGTCGGGCGAGCGGTTGTAGGTGATGGCGGAGCGGGGGCGTTCCAGCCGCGTTTCCGTGCGGATCAGGCGGTCCTCTTCGGGGATATCCCAGTCATCGGCGTAGCCTTCGCGGGTTTCGCGTTCGAACCGGCCGGAGGAATTGGTCACCGCGCCGCGCGCGCGCAGCCGATGGCCTGGGGGAAGGCTGCCAATGGTCATGGCGAAAATATAGAACAATAAGGGAACACTTTCCAGGCAATTGCGGTGTGCGACATCTTTCTGTCGGCTTTCATCTGGTGTATGTCGCTATCCGAAAAGTGGGCTGGTCGCTTTGAGATCATTCACTCTACAGGATTTTATCCCCAAGGAGCCGCACCATGGCCGACGACGCCGAAATCATCCTGTCCGAACTGTCGGATGACGAGTTGGTCCTGCAGATGCATGACGACCTTTATGACGGTCTGAAAGAAGAGATCGAAGAGGCCGTCAACATACTGATCGCGCGCGGCTGGACGCCTTATGACGTTCTGACCAAGGCGCTGGTCGCGGGGATGACGATTGTCGGCGCCGACTTCCGCGACGGCATTCTGTTCGTGCCCGAGGTGCTGCTGGCCGCCAACGCGATGAAGGGTGGCATGTTCATCCTGAAGCCGCTGCTGGTGGAAACCGGTGCGCCGCGGATGGGCAAGATGGTGATCGGCACGGTCAAGGGCGACATTCACGACATCGGCAAGAACCTTGTCGGCATGATGATGGAAGGCGCAGGCTTTGAGGTGCGCGATCTGGGGATCAACAACTCGGTCGAGAAGTATCTGGCGGCCTTGGAAGAAGAAAAGCCCGATATCCTTGGCATGTCGGCATTGCTGACCACGACCATGCCCTACATGAAAGTCGTGATCGACACGATGAAGGAAAAGGGCATGCGCGACGATTACATCGTGCTGGTCGGCGGCGCGCCGTTGAACGAAGAGTTCAGCCGTGCCATCGGCGCCGATGCCTATTGCCGCGATGCCGCTGTTGCCGTGGAAACCGCCAAGCAGTTTGTTGCGCGCAAGCACAACCAGATTGCGGCCGGTTAATGCGCACCAAAGCGTGACTGAACAAGGCCTTGCACGATCCCGTAATCGGGCGCAGATTGAGAGGCAAGGAGAACGCTCCATGCCCCTCACACATTTTCTGAGCTTGATCGCCTTGGTGACCCTTGCGGCCGGTGTGACCATTGCCCTTGCGGTATGGGCGAACGTGCCGTTGGTGGCCGTCAGCTTTGCCGCAGTAGCGGGCAGTCTGATCCTTGCCTGGAACCGCGTGGGCCGCTAAGCCGCAAGGCTTTGCGGTGCGGCAAGCAGGAAGGCGATGAAACCGCCGGGTTGCTGCATCGCGTCGATCTGGCGAAATCCGGACGCTTGCAACAGGGCGGTGCCGGTCTCGATCCCCAGCACATCGCCGCCCCAGACCGCCGCGCGAAACTGCGCCAGCACGGCTGCATCGACCATGTCTGGCGGCTGCATCACCGCAAGCAGCAGTCTGCCGCCGGGACGCAGGGCAGCATGGGCACGGCGCAAGATCTCGGGCATGGCGGTCGCGGGGATGAAGGCCGAGGGCACGAAAACCAGATCAAAGGCGGCAATGTCGGCCAGATCTTCGCCCCGGCCCAAACGCAGTTCAACCCGCCCGGCCAGACCTTCGGATGCCATGTTTTCCTGGGCGATTGCCAGTGCGCCGGGCAACGGCTCGATACCCACGGCGCTAAGTTCGGGCCAGCGCTGCAGCATGCCGATGGTCAGCCAGCCAACACCGGTGCCAATGTCGAGAAACCGCGCACCCGGCTGATCCAGCCGTTGCAACACGGCAGGGGCGGCGGCAGTGGCCAGCCGTTCAAAGCCGCGCCAGAAGCTGTGCGACACCTTGCCGAACACCTGCATCACTTCAACGTCGCGGTCCTGCCAGCCGCGTGCGCCGATGCCGTCGCCAAGGATGTGCCCGCCGAACATCAGCTCGGCCCGGATTAGTTCCAGAACTGGGGCCAGTTCGTCTGGCGCGGCACTGGCGACAGCACGCGTCAGGCCGTTCTGGGCCAAAAGCCGGTGAACCGCCTGCGAGACATGCGGATGCGGCGGGGTTTCCGAGATGCGGGCGCGCATCGCCAGGCCAAGCGCGCTGAGCAGAACGGTGGTGCGGCTGGCCTCGCCGACAACGTGGCGCAGGGTGTCGATCGGGGACAGGTTGGGGGTGAGCGCGGCAAAAGTCATGGTGGCGTCCTTTCTGATTTTGCCAAAGGGTGCGGCGGTGCGGGGCGTTGAGCCAGTGTCGATTTCCGCACAGGGGTGTGCGAAATCGGGGGGTGAACCTGGGGCTGGTTGCTGTAAACTGCGGCAATGGCCAGCCGCATGACCCCTGACTGGAACGATCTGCGCCCGTTTCTGGCGCTGGCCCGCGCGGGAAGCTTTTCCGGGGCGGCGCGGGCGCTTGGCACGCGGCACAGCACGGTCATACGCAGGGTCGGCGCGCTGGAGCAGGCGCTGGGTGCAAGGCTGGTGCACCGCACTGCCGCCGGCGCGGTGCTGACCGAACTGGGCGAAAGGGTGCTGCTCTTGGCGCAGGTGGCCTTGCGTTCCTTTGCGGCCTTTGCTGCGGCCGCAACCGAGGAGACGCGGGTCTGGCGGCTGGCACTTCCGTCGGGATTGGCGCCGCTGATCGGGCCGGATCTTGCGGCCTTGCGGGCAAAGCGGCCCGATCTGGCGGTGGATCTGAGCAGCGGCAGCCAACTGGCGGATGTTGCGGCGGGCGAGGCGGATATCGCGCTGCGCAGCCGCCCGGGTGATGAGCCGACGCTGGTGGTCCGCAAGGTGGCCGAAGCGGGCTGGTCGCTGTACGCAAGCCCGGCCTATCTGGAGGCGCATCCGTTTGATGGTGATTTGACCGGGCACAAGCTGACCGGGTACAAGCTGACCGGGCACAAGGTGATCGGGCTGCACGCCGATCTGGCGGATACGCCGGCGGATCGGTGGCTGCTGGACCATGCCGGGGCGGGCACGACGGTGATGCGGCTGGCGCAGATGGCCGATCTGGTGGCGACGGCGCAGGCGGGGGTGGGGCTGGCGCTGCTGCCCTGCATTCTGGCCGATCCGGCCCCGGGGCTTGTGCGGCTGCTGCCTGAGGTTTTGCTGGCGCAGCCGTTGTTTCTGGTCTGCCGCCGCGATGTGGCTGACGATCCGAGGGCGCGTCTGGTGATCCGGTGCCTTGCCTATGCGTTGCGCCGCGCCGCACCCGTTCTGCGCGGGAGGGCGGCATGATCCCGGACGATGTGACCCTGACCGAAACCGGACTGGCCCCGGTGCGGGCGGGCCGGGTGCTGCTGATCGCCTGTGGCGCGTTGGCACACGAGATACTGGCATTGAAGGCGGCGAATGGTTGGGACCATCTGGATCTGCAATGCCTGCCCGCCAAACTGCACCTCTGGCCGGATCGGATCATCCCGGCAGTCGAGGCGGCGGTGGCGGAAAACCGGGGCAGTTACGAGACGATCTTCGTGGTTTATGCGGATTGCGGTACTGGTGGTCTATTGTTCGAAAAGTGCAAGGAACTGGGGGTCGAGATGGTCGAAGGCCCGCATTGTTATTCGTTTTTTGAAGGTAACGCAGTGTTTGCCGAGCGGTCGGAAACTGAATTCACCGCCTTTTACCTGACCGATTTTCTGGTGCGCCAGTTCGATGCCTTTGTCTGGAAGCCCATGGGCCTTGATCGGCATCCAGAGCTGCGGGACATGTATTTCGGGAACTACACCAAGCTGGTTTATCAGGCGCAGGTTAACGACCCCGCGCTGGACGCCAAGGCCGAGGACTGCGCCCGGCGACTGGGCCTGGCCTATGAGCGGCGGTTCACCGGCTATGGCGATCTGGCGGTCGCGTTGGGGCAGGTGGCACAAACCGCCCGGCGGTAGGCAGGAAGCAGCTTCAGAATTTCAGACCGGCGCGAAGCGAAACGGTGTTGACGTTGGCATCAAGTGTTGAACCGAGGCTGTTCCAGTCTGATGTCACGTCACGCACGACATATTCAGCACCGATGAAAAACTGCGGCGAAACCAGGTAGTCGACCCCGACCCCGAGCAGAAGGCCGTCGCCATCGAACGGACCGTTTCCGCCTTCGTCCCATCTGGTGAAGGTGCCACCAAGCGTGCCATAGAGCAGCACATTGCTGATTGCATATCCCGCGCGGCCCTTGAGATCGAGCGAGGATTCAAACGCAAAGTTGGTATTGCCGACCTCTTCCACGCGCCCTTTGGCATAGGCCAACTCCGCCCCGATGACCCACGGCCCTGTGGCGTAGTTATAGCCGAGCATCAGACCGGAGGTTGTTCCGTCAAGATCATAGATCCCGCCATCGTCGTAGACCATGTCGCCTTTGTTGCTCGACGCAGTGAGGCCGGCATAGAAACCAGCCCACTGGCCAGCGTCCTGTGCTTGCGATGCGAGCGTCCCGAGGCCGGAGCCGAACGCAAGGATGATTACGAGTGACTTCAGCATCTTGCGCTCCGATTCATGTCTTTGAAGTTTCATTGCGTACTAAAGCGTCGCATTCTCTGCGCAATCCACCAAAGGACTTTGTCAGAAGTCAGAAAGTTTCATCGTGTTCTGGTGTTTTTTGTCACAGTCAATCGGCCCCCATCCAGTGTCGCAAGACGAAGACCCTGATCGCTGAAGCAAGGCCTTCGTCCGCCATCCGCGCGGCGTCGATTTCGGCGGCGAGGGCGTTGAGCGGCTGATCCCGCAACGCGGCGATGTCGCGAAAGGCGGTCCAGAACACCTCCTCCAGCGACACCGAGGTGCGGTGGCCGTGCAAGGTGAGCGAGCGTTTGACCGGGCGGGCGGTCATTCGGGATCGCGCTGATGTGCGGCAAGGTCGCGGGCGGCTTTTTCGGCCTTCGCCTTTTGCAGCGCCCGTTCCGCCTTGGTCAGCCCGTGTTTCACGGTGTTGGTGTCAGCCTGCGCCCGCGCGGTGGCCTTGGCTTTCGCTTTGCGCGCGGTGTTCAGGTTGACGACGCTCACCCCTTCGGGCCGATCATGTCTTCGGGGCGCACCACGCGGTCGAAGGTTTCGCCATCTACAAAGCCCAGAGCGATGGCTTCCTCACGCAGGGTGGTGCCGTTCTTGTGGGCGGTTTTGGCAACCTTGGTGGCGTTGTCATAGCCGATGGTGGGGGCAAGCGCGGTGACCAGCATCAGGGATTCCTTCATCAGCTTGTCGATGCGGGGAATGTTGGCCTGAGTGCCGACCACCATGTTGTCGGTGAAAGATCCAGCCGCATCGCCCAGAAGTTGCATGGATTGCAACACGTTGTAGGACATCATCGGATTGTAGACGTTCAGCTCGAAATGGCCTTGCGAGCCGGCGAAACCGACGGCGGCGTCGTTGCCCATGACCTGGATGCAGACCATGGTCAGCGCCTCGGCCTGGGTCGGGTTCACTTTGCCCGGCATGATCGACGAGCCGGCTTCGTTCTCTGGCAGGATCAGCTCGCCCAGCCCCGAGCGCGGGCCGGAGCCGAGAAGCCGCATGTCGTTGGCGATCTTGAACAGGCTGGCGGCGACAGTTTTCAAGGCACCCGAGAACATCACCATGGCGTCGTGGGCGGCCAGGGCCTCGAACTTGTTCGGTGCGGTGATGAAGGGCAGGCCGGTGATTTCGGCGATCTGGTGAGCGACGCGGCGGTCCCAGCCGACCTTGGTGTTCAGGCCGGTGCCAACGGCGGTGCCGCCTTGGGCAAGTTCGTAGATTTCCGGCAGGACCTTGTGGATGCGCAGGATGCCTTGGCTGACCTGATGGGCGTAGCCGGAGAATTCCTGGCCCAGCGTCAGGGGCGTTGCATCCTGCGTGTGGGTGCGCCCGATCTTGATGATGTCTTTGAATTCGATGGACTTATCAACCAGTGCGGCGTGCAGTTTCTTCAGCCCCGGCAGCAGCACATCGCGCGCCATCATGCCGATGGCCACATGCATGGCGGTGGGGAATGTGTCGTTCGAGGATTGTCCCATGTTGACGTGATCGTTGGGGTGGACGGGTTTCTTGGAGCCCATCACGCCGCCCAACACCTCGATCGCGCGGTTCGAGATCACCTCGTTGGCGTTCATGTTGGATTGGGTGCCGGAGCCGGTTTGCCAGACGACCAGCGGGAAGTTGTCGTCAAACTTGCCGTCGATCACCTCGGTTGCGGCGGCGGCGATGGCGTGCCCAAGTTTGACGGAAATGTCGCCTTGCGCGATGTTGACCAGCGCGCAGGCTTTCTTGATGACACCAAGCGCGCGGATGATCGCCACGGGCTGGCGTTCCCAGCCGATCGGAAAGTTGATGATCGAGCGCTGGGTCTGGGCGCCCCAGTATTTGTCGGCGGGCACGTCGAGGGGGCCGAAGCTGTCGGTTTCGGTGCGGGTTGCGGTCATCGGGGCCTCCTCAGGTGACTGGCGCCGGTTTAGCGCCGGGGCGCGGCGGAATCAATCGGCTGGCAGAGACTGGCGCGTTACAGGCGGCGGAACCGGTAGACCCGTGCGGGGGGCAGATTGGCCCAGACTTTGGCGCCGATTTCGACGCTGAGGCCGAGGGCGGCGATCATTGCGGCGGGGATTGGCGGCTTTGAGCCGTAGGTGAACTGGATGAACGGCGCGCCGGGGGCGAGAATCCGGAATGCGGCGCTGACGATTGCATGGCGGACTTCGTGTGGCATCGAGAGGAGCGGCAGGCCGGACACCACGGCCCCAACGCCGGGGGCGACGCGGTCAGGGGCGGTTTCGGCACCGGCAAGATGGAGCACGCTATGCGGAAAGGTGTTCCGCAGATGACTGGCAAAGTGGGTGTCCAGTTCGAACATGATGAGGTTTTCGGGCGCAACACCGGCGTCGATGATGGCTTGTGTCAGACGCCCGGTGCCGGGGCCGAATTCGACCACGCGGCCGGTTTGCGGACCGAGGCCATCAGCCATGGCACGGGCCAAAGCGCGCGAGGACGGCGCGATGGCCGAAACTTGCTTGGGGTTTTGCAAAAGGCGGCGGCGAAACAGGGAGAGGTCTGTTGCCATGCCGCTATTGCTTGCGGAACTGGTCAAGGCTGACGACCTGCGCGTCGTGCTGGCCGGTGTCTTCGGCAGCCTCGATGTCTTCGTCTTCCTCGTCCGCGTCGCTGGAATGGGTTTCAAAGCGAAGCCCGAATTCCACTGACGGGTCAACAAAGGTGCGGACCGCATCGAAGGGGATCACCATTGGTTCGGGATTGTTGCCGAAATTGAGGGTAATCGAGAAGCCTTCGTCGGTTACCACAAGGTTTTCGTACCAATGTTGGATCACGACGGTCATTTCGCCGGGATAGCGGGCACGCAGCCAATCGGCAATCGCCACGTCAGGATGCGTGGTGTCGAAGGTGATGAAGAAGTGATGCGCGCCCGGCAGGCCGTTCTTCGACACATCGGTCAGCACGGACTGAATAAGGCCCCGCATCGCCCGATGCATCAAATTGCCGTAGTCGATGGAACGCGCCATCCGAACCTCATTTCCAGTTGCGTCCAGCATAGGGGATTCGCCTGCCAAGGGAAGGGGAGTTGCCTGCCAAAATTGAGGCGTCAAAATTCAGGCAAGGCTGGCAACCGCGGACGCCAACGCCGAAATCGCCAGCACCCACAGCAGCGGTGTATGGCGAATGAGCAGCAGCCAGGCAGCGGCAAGACCGATCAGCAAAGCCACCGGATTGAGCGAGGTAAGATCGGGTAGGATGAAGTGCAGCGGGCCAGCCTCAACCGTGGCCACGGTGCGGAACAGGACATGCAGCGCAAACCACAGCGACAGGTTTGCGATGACGCCGACGACGGCGGCGGTGATCGCGGCGAGGGCACCCGCGAGGCGCGGCATCGCGGTCAGCCGGGCGATGAACGGCGCGCCGGTGAAGATAAAGCCGAACGAGGGGATGAAGGTCATCCACAGCGTGATCGCGGCGGCGGCAAGGCCCAATAGCGGCCCGCCTTCGCGATGTGCGGCCATGTAACCCACGAATTGCGTTACCAGAATCAGCGGGCCGGGGGTGGTTTCAGCCAGGCCCAGGCCGTCGATCATTTGTGGCAGGGTCAGCCAGCCTTTCACCTGCACCACATCCTGCGCCATCCACGCAAGGACCGCATAGGCGCCGCCGAAAGTGAGGATGGCGAGTTTGGCGAAAAAGGTGCCGATGTCGGCAAGAATACCGGTGTCGAACAGGATCAGCGCGGCGAGGGGCGCAAGCCAGATCACGGCCCAGAGGCTGGCGGTTTTCAGCGCTGCAGTGACAGAAAAGGCGGGGGCATCGGGCAGTTCGGCCAGATCGCGGGTGGTCAGAAAGCCGTAGAGCGCGGCGCTGGCGATGATCAGGGGGAAGGGCGCGTTCAGGAAGAACAGCGCGGTGAAGGCAAGGGCGGCGATGACATAGGCGGCGCGGGATTTCAGCGCGCGTTTTGAGACGCGGATCAGCGCTTCGATCACCACGGCCACGACGGCGGCCTGCACTCCGGTGAACAGCGCCGCGACCAGGGGCAGGGTGCCGTAGGCCGCGTAGATCATCGACAGGATCAGCACCACCAGCGCGCCGGGCAGCACGAACAAACCCCCGGCGATCAACCCGCCGCGCACGCCGTGCAGCCGCCAGCCGATCCAGGTGGCAAGCTGCATCGCCTCGGGCCCCGGCAGCAGCATGCAGAAGCTGAGGGCGCGCAGGTAATCGGGTTCTGACACCCACTGCTTTTCGTCAATCAGGGTGCGGTGCATCAGGGCGATCTGCGCGGCGGGACCACCGAACGACAGGCAGCCGATCCGGGCGAAGGTGCGGGTAAGTTCGGGCAGCGTCGGGGTCATTGATTTCGTCCTGCGGGCCAGTCGTGCCCCTCGTCATGCCCATCGCGGGCCCAGCGGTAAAGCGCATCGTAAAGCGCGATGCCGGCGTCAAGCTGTTGCAGATCATCACGAAACATCCGTGACAGACCGACCGACAGCGCCAGAAGTCCGGCCGCTTGCGGCGCAAGATCATGGCGGTCGGTATCGGCGGCGCGGATCACCAGCGCCAGACGGTCTAGCGCGTCGCTGTGCAGCGCGAAGTCGTCGAGCAGGGCGTCGAAGGTGCAGCCTTCGCCCCGGTGGCTGAAGGTCACGCCTTCGATGTCAAAGGGGGTGGCGTTGAAGCGTAGGGCCACGTCCGGCACCTCGGCGGGCGATACGAACAGAAAGCGGGCGGCGGGGTCGATGAAGCGGCGGATGAGCCACGGGCAGGCGATGCGGTCTACCTTGGGGCGGTGACGGGTGACCCAGAGGTTGGTCGGGGGTAGCGCCGCGATGGGGATCATCGGCAGGCCACCTGCGGCCCAGGCCTCGGTGCCGCCTTCAAGGCTTTCGGCAGTGATGCCTTGGGCGCGCAAAACGGCCGCGACCCCTTCGGAAAGTTTGCGACCGCGCTGGCAGGCGACGGTGACGCGCTGGCCTTGCAGTTGGGTGGGCGCGGGGTCAAAGGCGGTGTGGGGCAGGGCGCTGCTGCCGGGGATCAGGCGGGGATCGGCGGCGAGGTCTTCGGCGATGCGGACATCAAGGATGACGGGCGCATCGGGGGTGCCAATCAGGCGCATCAGTTGGGCGGGGGTGATCTGGGTTGGGCCGGGCATTGGGGGCATCCTGTCAAGGTTACGGGATGCGAGCCTTGGGCCGAAGCCTCACGGGGCGTTCGCGGGCCCCATGGGCATGTGGTAAGGCACAGTGGCCGCGATCGTCAAGACCAAGCGGTCAGGAGCCCGGCGTGTCGTCGCAGTTTTCGTATTTCGTCACTTTGAAGGACGTGTCGCCTTCGACATATGCCTCTTGCAGGTTGAAGCGGCCAAGCGTGGAGACCACCGGCGAAAACGGCGGCTGGCCGACAAACCCGCCTTCGTTTACCAGTCTCGTGCCTTTCAGGGTGTTGGTTCCCTGATACTTTTGCTCAGCGCCGTCGCTGTTGCGGTAGGTGTAACTGCAACGCCCCGGCACATTCACGCAGGACGCTGGCTTGAAGCTTTCCCAGTTTCCGTCAGCCCAGTCCTTGCGCAGCATCAACCCGTCGCTGGAATACGTGGTGGTGCGGATCAGCGTTTTGCCAGACGGCCCTTGATAGGTTTTCATCACGTGCTTCGCGCCGGATTTGCCGACATAGACATCGATCACCTTCTCGCCCGAGGAATAGCGGCCGTAGATCTTGCAGCCGACCGGCATCTGATCAAAGCGGATGCCTGCGGTGTCTGCGAAAGCGGGAAGGCCGATCAGCGCGAGGCAGAGGGCGAAGGTTTTCATCCGGGCATCCTGCGGGGCTGGCTGGCTGCAGGCTAACGCCACAGGAGAATGCTCGCAATACGCACGAGGGGAGACATAGGGGGAAAAGGTGCAGGTTTCTGTTGCCAGGTACCTGCGAACCCCGCCCTACGCGGCTAAGCGCAGGGGCTTAAGTTTCGATAGATCGAACTGCTTACGCAGCCAGAGCCATCGGAGCACGGTTGTCGTTTGCAACTGTACTTTTGGACCGATAACGGTGGTACCTCACCGAGCAAAAGCTGGCCTCTTTGGTCGTTCGTCGATCCTATTTCGGCCCCACACGCCCGAAACGATCGGGAAAGTCTGGTGGAGCCGCCGGGTACCGCCCCCGGGTCCGAGCCGATTATTACAGGTGCGTTTATTACCATAGACCGAGTTGCCCCGGACAGGAGACAATATAGGGGCCGCAAGGGCGGGGCGCAAGGTGCCGCGTCCCGCGCAGGCGTTGGGTCAAAGTCCGGGCTGGCGGCCGATCCCCATGCGGGCAAAGATCCTGTCGCGTCGGATGAACTGGTGATAGAGGGCCGCCAGAACATGCAGTACGAACAGTGCCTCAAGGGTCAGCGCCAGAGTGCTGTGCACGCTATAGGCGGCAAAAGTTGTGAAATCTGGCAGGGGTTTAGGCGCACCGTTAAAGATCACCTCGCCGGCACCTGAGCTTTGCATCAGCCAGATGCCCGAGGCGACCATGCACAGAAGCAAGAGGTAGAACAAGAAATGCACGGTCCGCGACGTCAGCGCCTGCCAGGCCGGCTGCCCCGCGACGGTGTCGGGCTTTTTGTCAGCCGCAAGCCACCAGATGATGCGCAGGACCGTCAGCGCCAGTACCGCCAGACCGACTGGCGCATGGATCCGCAAGATGGCGGCCTTTTGCGCCGGGTCCGTCGACTGCGCGGCCGAGATCCCGGCCACAAACATCCCGATGATCAAGATCGCCGATAGCCATGGATGGCCATCGCCGCCGCGCCATAGCGGTTAGACGTGCTCTTGAGTGCCATGTTGCGAGATCCTTTCCAGTAATTTTTCGCTTTCGACCCGCAGGCGCAAAGTGCCCAGCACCTTGATCGCCGTCTGAACATCCGCCTCGGTCAGGTCCGGCTCAAAGAGGCCGAGCCAATCGTCCTGCCGCCGGAGCGCCTCGGCCAGAGCGGCGCGGCCCTTGGCCGTCGGGACCACCAACTGCGCGCGCTGGTGATGGGGATTGTTCTCAAACACCACCATCCCCGCATCCCGCAGGTCGTTGACCACGCGTTGAACCCCCTGGCGGCTCAGGGCCAGATCGCGGGCAATTGCAGCCACCGACTGCGCGACCGGGCTGCGTTCGATCGCCCCGATCACGGACCAGCGGGCCGAACTGAGGCCGATATCGGCAACCATCTTGTCCCCGTTCTCGGCCAGCGCACCGCCAAGCCGGTAGGTTTCGATCACGAGTCTGGAAAACGTGTCTGAGGTCATCTTCATGACAACAGCTTGCCAGTATGACAGCAGGTTGTCAAATGGAGCCTATCTGCGAACTCGGTCTCACACAGGATCTGCCCAGCAAAAACGCCCGGAGGCTGGTGCCTCCGGGCGGTGTGACGGCATGTGCGGTCCTTGCAGGGATTGAGGCACGACCGGGGCGGTCTTGCTGCCCGGTCGCCGACCTGTCTTAGCCGCAGATCTCGTTGCCTTCGTCGTCGTAGTAGCAGCTTGAACCGCCGCCGTCATAAGCCGGCTCTTCGTAAGCTGGCTCTTCATAGACCGGCTCTTCGTAAGCTGGTTCTTCGTAGACCGGCTCTTCGTAGACCGGCTCTTCATAAGCCGGTTCTTCGTAGACCGGCTCTTCGTAAGCTGGTTCTTCATAGACCGGCTCATCATAAGCTGGTTCTTCGTAGACCGGCTCTTCGGTCGCCACGTCCTCGAATACCGGTTCTTCAGTCAAGCCTTCATCACTGCTTGCGCCAAGCTCTGCATCATCGGGGACGTAGTCGCCGGTTACATCGGAGTCTTCTCCTGAAACGCCCAGGTCCGCGCCAGCATCATCGGAGCCGGCGTATTCGTCTTCGTAGACCACCTCGGTCGAAGTGTACTCTGCGGTGAACTCTTCGGAATAGACGTAGCTGTCGACCTCGGCGATGTAGTCTTCATCAGGCCAATCATAGCCAGCCGCGGCTTCATCATAGTAAAAGATGCTGTCCGAGCTTTCATACGACGTGATGTAGACTTCGGTGACGATGACTTGTTCAATGTAAGTGTAGGAATAGTCCCACACATAATAGAAATCATCGTAATAGACGTCGCAGTAATCGTCGTAATAGAAGTAATCTGGGCCACGGTTCCGACCCCGGCCACCGTAGCCGCGCCAAGCCTTGATCTTGTCAAGCGCGACCGGCTTTTCGTATTCGTCAGCAGAGAGTTCGACCCAGGTGCGCAGGCGCTTGTTCTTGCGCGAGCCGTCAAGCTTGAAGATGGAATCGCCCTTGTTCAGACCAAAACGCATCATCGAGTCGATGTCGACCGGGCGGCGGATGGTCTTGCCATCGACCTGCGTGATCACATCGCCTGGCTCCATGCCGAAGAATTCCCCGGTGCCGCCCGGTTCAACCGAAGCAATGACCGCGCCTGCCGCTTTCTTGCCGAGCTTGAATTGCTTGCGGACCGCTTCGGTGACCGGCAGCAAGACCAGATCGAGCGAGCGTGATACATAGGGTTCCGGCAGGTTGCCCTTGGCTTTTGCCGCAACTGAGCCGGCTGGAGCAACGGCAAACGCCGCAGCCACAACGGCCAACATCAGCAACGGCTTTCGCAGCTGAATTGAGAGATAGGTGAAGTATGACATCGCTGTTCCCGGCATTGTTTTGGCTTGGCCACTAAACTGGCTTGGCCACGCTGAGTAAAAGGGAATTGCGGCCACGGTATGGAATTTCCAGCGCGGTTTCGCGTCATGGGCATTCGCTGCACAACGCGGAGTTCATTCAGGAGCTGATGAATGCAACCTCAGATGGTTTTGCGGTGTCGGCCGCAAGCCGGGCGCGCCGGGACTCTTATGGCGTGCTGCCGGGACAAGGGATAGACTCAAATGAAAACGCCCGGCGGGACGAGCCGCCGGGCGTCTGTTGCGCCAAGGCTGGATCAGAAGCCGGACTTGATCAGTTCAAACTCTTCCAGCATGCGGTCGCGCATTTCGGTCGGGATCGGAACTTGCGGCAGCAGGATGCCTTCGATCGGATTGACGTCTGCGGCAACCAGCGCATCGGGGGCGATCGTGGCGAGACCCGCGTCATTGGCCGATGCATAGCCGAAGGTGTCGAGCATCACCTGTGCCGAGCTGGGCGCGATGAAGGAGTTCACGTAGTCGTACAACTTGTCCTCGTTGCCGGGGCCGTCCTTCATGTTGATCAGGCCGCAGAACCAGGTGGTAACGCCCTCGGTCGGGGTGCGCTGAAAGCCTACCGGAAAGCCTTCGCTGCGCATCAGGGCGACGGCATCGTTCCACGACCAGGCGACCTGCACTTCGCCGGTTGCCATGAGCTGGGTGAGTTCGGACGGGTCAGACCAGTAGACGCGGACATTCGGGTGCGCCTGACGCAGCCAGTCGGCGGCGGCGGTGAACTGGTCGTCGGTCACGGCGGTCCAGTCGGTGACGCCAGTGGCAAGCAGGGCCAGCGCCCAGACGTCATCGGTATTGTCGGGCAGCGAGATGCGGCCCGCGTATTTCGGATCAAGGAACACCTTCAGCGATGCCACATCCGCAACCGGGACGGTGTCAGTGTTGTAGGCGATGGCAGTGAAGGCATAGTCGGTGGGCAGGAACCAGACGCCCTCGGCATCAACAAAGTCGGTGGACGCCAGCATCCGCGGGGCGAGGTTCTTGAACTCGGGGATGCGCGAGGTATCCCAGGGTTCGATCAGTCCGGCGGCGCGGTATTTCGGCACCATCTGCGAGCAGGGATGCACGACATCGGCCGTGAAGCCGGACGAGACCTTCTGGAACGCCTCGTCATCGTCGGCGAAGAAGGAATAGGTGGGGCCCGTGCCATGCTTTTCAGCGTAACCGGCGAAGAGGCCGGGAACTTCCCATCCGGCCCAGTCGAACACCAAAAGCTCCGGGTCTGCGGCGCGGGCGGTGGTGGCCAGGGCGAGCAACGACGCTGCGCCGATCAGGGCGTATCTGACGTGGTTCATAGAATCTCCTCTATCGGTCTGGTGGCCGTCTTCCTTGAAGCGACCGGAGTTTGGCGATGGACTGTATGATGCGCCCTATTGCAAGAGTACGCTGTCACAAAAGTGTGCTGTGAGCCTTGAAAGGGCAAGACCCTAATGACGAAATGGCGTCACCGAAGTGACAAACGCCTGCTACCCCGGCAGTGTCGCCAAGTGCTGCGCAGATTCGTGGCGAAAACCGAGGGGGTAGAATCATGCGGGCGATCTTGATGGAACAGGGTGCCGACGGCGCGGCCGTGGCACGTCTGGCCGAGTTGGATGACGCGGCACTGCCTGCGGGTGCGGTTACGGTGGCGGTTGAATACTCCACGGTGAACTACAAGGACGGGCTGTGCATGTCGGCCAGCGGCAGCGGGCTGGTGAGGCGTTATCCGCATGTGCCGGGGATCGATTTTGCCGGTGTGGTAGAGGCGTCGGAGGATGCGCGCTATCGCCCCGGTGACAGGGTTGTGCTGACCGGATGGCGCGTCGGCGAGGCGCATTGGGGCGGTTATGCCACCAAAGCGCGGGTCAAGGCGGAGTGGCTGGTGCCACTGCCCGCCGGACTATCGACGAAGCAGGCGATGGCAGTGGGGACGGCGGGGTTCACGTCGATGCTGGCGGTGATGGCGCTGGAGGAGCATGGCCTGCGCCCCGACCAGGGCGAGGTGCTGGTGACCGGCGCTGCGGGCGGTGTGGGGTCCGTCGCAGTGGCGATATTGGCCAAGCTTGGCTACAGCGTGGCGGCAGTGACCGGGCGGCCAGAGACGGAGGGCTATCTGCGGGACCTTGGCGCGGCGCGGATCATTCCCCGGGCCGAGCTTGCGGAAACGGTGCCGCGGCCGCTGGAAACCGAGATCTGGGCCGGGTGCATCGACGCGGTGGGCGGTGCGATGCTGGCGCGGGTGCTGGGGCAGATGAAGATGGACGCCTCGGTTGCGGCGGTCGGGCTGGCTGGCGGGTCGGCTTTGCCTGGCAGCGTGGTGCCGTTCCTGTTGCGGGGGGTGAACTTGTTGGGGATCAATTCGGTGTTCCAGCCCTATGCGCGGCGGGTGGCGGCCTGGGAGCGGATCGCGCGCGACCTGCCGATGGACAAGCTGGAGGCGATGGTGCGGGTGGCACCGTTGGCCGAAGCGCCGGCGCTGGGGGCCGCGATCCTGAAGGGTGACGTGCAGGGCCGGGTGGTGATCGACGTGAACGCCTGAGCGATGCGCCCCCGGCTGACCGGGGGCGCATGTCGGCTTACAGCAGCCCGCGTTCCCACGGGCCGGTGATGGCAAAGGTAATGCCGGGGGTCTGGATATTGACGAACAGCCACCGCCCGGACGGATCGAACGTGGCACCCGCCCATTCGTTGTTGCGATGATCGTCTGCCTTGATGAATTCCGCAGATTTTCCGGCGGCCTTGATGTCGGCGTCGGTCAGCATCACGTTGTTCTTGGCGAAAAGGTAGGTTTCGCCCGCAGGGGTAAGGCCCATCAGGCGTTCGCCAATGCCGAAGTCATCCTCGACCCCGCCACCGTCTTCGCACAGCAGCACACCGCCGCGTGGCGATACCGTGACATTGTCAAAGTTGTTGCCGGCGGCTTTGTTCTGCGCCTGAAAGATGCAGGTCAGGCGGTCAGTCATCGGATCGAAAGTCCAGACCGAACCGTCGCCGCGCCCGATCTTGCCGAAGTTTTCCGAAGCCGGATCCTGATCCACGCCGGTCGAGGTATCGACAAGGTAGATCAGCCGGTCGGCGGCGGAATACCAGCAGCCTTCGCCGCGCGACATGCGCAAGCCGCCGAGGTTGCGGCCCTGAACGAACGGGCCGGAGGCGGTGTTGTCGGCGTCGTGCGGCGCTTCGGTGTAAGGCTGGGGGGCGAGGTCGGGGTCTTCGATCTTGACCCATTCGATCAGGTGGCTGTCGCCCATCTGCGGATCGAGGAGGTCGGCCTTGTCCACCCCCCCGACCTTGGCCATGTAGAGCGTGCCGCCCTGGGCCAGCGCCCCGACCTTCTGGCTGCGGTCGGTGGGTTCGAACTTGTAAAAGCCGGATTGGTTGCGATCATCCTCGGTCAGGTAGAGGTTGCCGCCGATGGGATCGAAGGCCACGGCCTCGTGGTCCATGCGGCCCATCTCCTTGATCGGCTGGGCGGTGGTCTCGGACGCTTCGGGCGACACCTCGAACACATAGCCGTGTGGCATGCCGCCAACGGCGGTGAAGTCGGACTTGTCTTCCTCGCAGGTCAGCCAGGTGCCCCAGGGGGTGGGCCCGCCGGCGCAGTTGTTCCAGGTGCCGCCAAGGATCGGCTCAACGGTCGTGAACTTGCCATCGGCGAAGACAAGCTTGGTGTTGCCGCCTGCGGCCGGGCCGGTGATTTCATTGTCATCGTTGTCTTCGCCGATCAGGGCGGTGCCCTTGTCGTAGAAGGCGGCGGCGCCGATAGTGCCGTAAAGCGGGTTCACGGTGGCTTCGTGATTGCGGATCAGCGTCATCTCGGGCTTGCCGCCGACGACACGGCTGCGCACCACGGCCATGCCGTCATGGTTGGTCGGGCCGGGTTTGCCGTCAGCCATCAGATCGCCTGACCAGCCGAAGGTCTGGTAGCTGAAGCCTTCGGGCAGTTGCAGAAGGGGCAGGCCGGTGACCTGATCCTTGACCGGGGATACCGGGCCGTAGGGTGAGGCGATCGGTTCAAGGCGGGTCATCGCCTCGGCCCGGCGCAGCGACAGGCCGGCGAACGGAATGGCAAGAGCGGAAGCGGCGGCCCCGCGCAGAAGCGCGCGGCGATTGGTGGTTGTGAACATTCGAGTCTCCCTTGTGTGCAGCTTTCTTGGGATGCCGCGGCGGGTGCCGCGCAGAAAACAGGGTGAGCCAAGGCCATGACGCGATTGCGTACCCTGCATGACGGTTCGGTAAAGGCTGTGTGACGGAAGTGGCGGGCTGCGGTACGGGGCCATGGGACTGCCGGAGCCGCCGGGAACGGGGCATCGGGTTGACGCGGCGACGGGCAGCGATCAAGCATGCAGCCAACAAGGAGACCCCACCCGATGCAGCTTGACCCTGACTTTGTACGTTCGCAGTTTCCGGCCTTTTCCTCGCCGGTCCTGTCCACCCATGCGTTTTTTGAGAACGCCGGTGGCAGCTATCCCTGCCGTCAGGTGGTGGACCGGCTGACGCGGTTCTACACCGACCGCAAGGTGCAGCCCTATGGTCCTTATCCGGGGGCGCAGGCCGGTGGCACCGAGATGGACGAAGCGCGGACGCGGTTGGCCGAAATGATGGGCGTGGCGCGGCACGAGGTGTCGTTCGGGCCGTCGACCAGTGCCAACACCTATGTGCTGGCGCAGGCGGTGCGGGGCTGGTTGAAGGGCACTGACGGCGCGGTGGTGGTGACCGATCAGGACCACGAGGCCAATTCCGGTGTCTGGCGACGGTTGGCGGATGAGGGGATCGAGGTTCGCGAGTGGCGCCTGGATCCTGCGACGGGGTCGCTTGACCCGCAGGCGCTGGCCGCATTGCTGGAAGATGGCCGGGTGAAGCTGGTGGCCTTTCCGCATTGTTCCAATGTGATCGCCGAAATCAACGACGTGACGGCGATTTGCGCAATGGCGCGGGCGGCAGGCGCGCGGACGGTGGTTGACGGGGTCAGTTACGCGCCACACGGCTTTCCGGATGTGTCGGCCTTGGGCTGCGATGTGTACCTGTTTTCGGCCTACAAGACTTATGGTCCGCATCAGGGGATCATGGTGCTGCGCGAGGCGTTCGGGATGGCGCTGCCTGGGCAGGGACATTACTTCAACCACGACACGCTGTACAAACGGCATACGCCTGCGGGCCCGGATCACGCGCAGATCGCGGCCTGTGCGGGGATGGCCGACTATGTCGACGCTTTGGCCGCGCATCACGGGGTGGGCGGCGACGCAGCGGCGCGCAACCGCGGGGTGCATGATCTGATGCGTGCGCAGGAGGTGGCGGTGATAGCGCCGTTGCTGGATTATCTGGCCGGGCGCAATGATGTGCGGCTGCTGGGCCCGCGCACGGCTGTGCTGCGTGCACCAACGGTGGCGGTGGAACTGGCCGGACCGGCGGAACCGGTGTCGGAAGCGTTGGGACGGCAGGGGATCGCCTGTTGGGCGGGGGATTTCTATGCGGTGCGCCCGCTGACTGCGATGGGGATCAATCTGGACAAGGGCGTGTTGCGGATGTCGTCGGTGCATTACACCACTGCCGAGGAGGTGGGCCGGTTGATCACAGCGCTGGATCAGGTGCTGTGAGCGAAGCTTGACGGAGCGGGCCGAGGCCCGCAGGTCTTTTGTCTCGCCTCTGGCGCGTTCCGCACCAACCGGCTCGGGCGCGTATCCGACGGGAGTATTTTTGCAAAGAGCGAGCTTGTCGGTGTTCCTGTTTGGGTCTGCGCACGTAGTGTTTGCATGAGTGAGTGGAAAAATGACTGACGCGCCAGTGATCCTGTGGTTTCGGCGCGACTTGCGACTGGCCGACCAGCCGATGCTGGCGGCAGCGGTCGCATCGGGGCGGCCGTTGCTGCCGCTGTTCATCCTTGACCTGGAGACAGAGGCGCTGGGCGCGGCGGCAAAGTGGCGGCTGGGGCTGGCAGTGGACGAGTTCGCGCGATCCCTGGCGCGGATTGGACTGCAATTGACGCTGAGGCGTGGTTCGGCGCTGGCGGTGTTGCGGGCGCTGCAGGTGGAAACCGGGGCGGGCGGGGTGTGGTGGTCGCGGCTGTATGATCCGGCGGCGGTGGCGCGTGACACGGTGGTGAAGGCGGCATTGAAGGGGCAGGGGCTGGAGGCGCGCAGTTTTGCGGGCCATCTGCTGCACGAACCTTGGGATGTGGCGACCGGCGCGGGCGGGTTTTACCGGGTTTACACGCCGTTCTGGCGGGCGGTGCGCGCGCGCGACATTGCCGCCCCGGCCCCGGCGGTGCGCGCGGCACGCGGCGTGGTCGACTGGCCCGCCAGCGACCGGCTGCAGGAGTGGCGGCTGGGAGCTGCGATGCAGCGTGGGGCGGCGGTGGTGGCACGGCATGTGCGGGTGGGCGAAGCGGCGGCGGCTGACCGGCTGGCCGGGTTTCTGGACGGACCGGTCGCTGCCTACGCCGAGGCGCGCAACCTGCCCGGGGTCGAGGGTACCTCGCGGCTGTCGGAGAATCTGACCTATGGCGAAATCGGGGTGCGCAGCATCTGGCACGCGGGGATGCGCGCGATGCACGAAGGCCGTGCCGGGGCCGAGACGTTCCTGAGGGAGATCGTCTGGCGCGAGTTTGCCTACCATCTGATCCACCATTCGCCCGAGATCGCCACCCGCAACTGGAAGCCGGAGTGGGATGGTTTTCCGTGGCGTGCCGACAACCCCGATGCCGAAGCCTGGCGGCGTGGGATGACCGGCGAGCCTTTCGTCGATGCCGCGATGCGCGAGATGTATGTTACCGGCACGATGCACAATCGGGGCAGGATGATCGTCGCATCCTATCTGACCAAGCATCTGATGACGGACTGGCGCGTGGGTCTGCGCTGGTTCGAGGACTGTCTGACGGATTGGGACCCGGCGGCAAACGCGATGGGATGGCAGTGGGCGGCGGGATCAGGGCCAGACGCAGCGCCCTATTTCCGGGTGTTCAATCCAGAAACCCAAGCTGAGAAGTTCGACCCTGACGCGGGCTATCGCCGTCGCTTCATTGCCGAATTGACCCCTGATCCCGGACCGGACGCGCGTGCGTTCTTTGCGGCGGTGCCGCGATCCTGGCAATTGGATGCGCAACTGCCCTATCCTTCGCCGCGGGTTGCGCTAGCTGAAGGCCGGGCGCGTGCCCTTGCGGCATATGGGGCACGAAACTCTTGAGCGGTGTGCACGTATCTGAAACTGTGAGCGGCAATGAAAAAACCCTTGGGGAGGGGCGATGGAAGTTCTGACGACGGTGAAAGGCCAGCCGGGCCTGCCAAGGTACTTTGCCTCGGTCTTTGAAGCAGCAAAGCGCATTGGCGAAGGACGGCTGGATTTCGTTTTGCCGGACGGTCGGCGCTTTCGTGTCGAGGGACCAGAGCCGGGGCATGTGGCCGAGTTGCATGTGGTCAACCCGGATGTGTTCGCGCGGCTGATCCGTGAGGGCGATCTGGGGTTTTGTGACAGCTATCTGGACGGCTGGTGGACCGCGCCCGACCTGCAGGCCTTCCTTGATCTGGTTCAGCGCCCGGCCAACAACATCGTCAGTGACGGCTTTCCCGGCATGGTGCTGGTGCGGGCATTCGAGCGGTTCCGGTTCTGGCTGCAATCCAACTCAAAGGCGCAGGCGCGCAAGAACATCGCGCATCACTATGATCTGGGGAACGAGTTTTACCGACTGTGGCTGGATGAGACGATGACCTATTCGTCGGCCCTGTTTGTCACCGGGCAGGAAAGCCTGGAGGCGGCGCAGACCCTGAAATATGCCAGCATGGTGGATCAAATGGGCGCAAGTCCGGGTGATCATGTGCTGGAAATCGGCTGCGGTTGGGGCGGGTTTGCGGAATATGCGGCACGCGAGCGCGGGCTGAAAGTGACCGGGCTGACCATCAGTCAGGCGCAATATGACTACGCGGTGGACCGGATTGCCAAGGCGGGTCTTGGCGACCGGGTCGAAATAAAGTTGCAAGATTACCGCGATGAGACGGGCAGCTATGACGGGATTGCGTCGATCGAAATGTTCGAGGCGGTGGGCGAACGCTATTGGCCGGTGTATTTCAACACGCTTCGCGACAGGTTGAAGCCGGGCCGGCATGCGACGCTGCAGATCATCACCGTGCCTGACCATCGCTGGCATGTCTATCGGCGGGGGGTTGATTTCATTCAGAAATACATCTTTCCGGGCGGTATGCTTCCGGCACCAGCGGCCCTGCGGGCCGAGGTGGAGCGGGCCGGTCTGCATGTCAAAGGGTCGATGGAGTTCGGCGAAAGTTACAGCCTGACCCTGCGTCGTTGGCACGAAACCTTTGCTGCGCGCTGGTCCGAGGTGCGCCATATGGGGTTTGACGACCGGTTCAAGCGAATGTGGGATTTTTACCTGGCCTCTTGCGCTGGAGCGTTTCAGGGGGGAAACTGTGACGTGACGCAGATCACGATCACACGGCCAAGGTAGGACCCCTATGCCCACAGCCGCGAAGCTTGTTGCAGCAGTTGTCTTTGCTATCGTCGGCTGGATTGCGGCCAATGCGCATGTACCGGCCTTAGGCGAGGCGGTGAATGTGGGCGCGTTCCGCGAACTGGTCGGATTGCTGGGAATGCTGATCGGGTGGAGAGTGATGGGCCCGGCTGTAGGCCACGGGTATCAGGCGGCCCTGGGGTCGGGCATCAAGACGGCTGTTGTGCTGGCGTTCTTGGCGCTGCTGATCTTTTCGACGCGAGAGATGGTGCTGACCTCGATGAAGATGCGCTACGACGGGCCGGTGGACGCTGTGCTCGCGATCTTTCAGCTGATGCTAGAACATGCCCAAAAGATGCTGACCTTCAACGTGATCATAGTGCTTGTGGTAGGTGGGCTGGTTGGTGGCGTAATCTCGGAAAGAGCCAGCAAGCGCTGGTCCTGACGTGGCGCAGCTGTTTGGCGTTGGCGCGGGTTGGGGCCAGCTTGTCGGGCACAACCTACTGGGTGCGGGGGTAAGTGTCGGGGAACAGGCGGCACTTATCGGGCCTGCGGGCCAACGGGTGCCGGGCGCCTTCCTTGATGTGACGGATGCGAATTCCGATGCACAACTGCGCTTTCTAGCAGCGGCACTGGGCGTCATTGAGGACCCGGCGCTGGTTGAAACGTCGACAGGCGTGGTTCAGGTGACTGCGCTGGCGGCGTTGCCAGAAAGTTCAGTGACAGCGGAAGGCCTTGCCACTGCGGCGGCGATCATCGCGCTGCGGGGCCTGATGACGTCGGATCAGATCCGCGCCCGGCTGGGCTCATTGCGGGTGACCGAGGCGAGCCGGTTGCGGGCACATGCTGCGGTGGCGCGCGATCAACGGCTGGGTTCCGGCGAGGTTGTGCCAATCGGCATGCGGATGACCCATGCCGGTTTCTTTGCGGTGGAGGAGCGGCGGATCAGCTTTCGTCGCTTTGACGGCCGGATGAGCGAAACCGTTGGCCGCGAGATCTTTGTCAGCGGCGATGCGGTGACCGTGCTGCCCTATGACCCGCTGCGTGACCGGGTGCTGCTGATCGAGCAGATGCGGATGGGCCCGTTCGGGCGCGGCGATCCGCTGCCCTGGCAGCTGGAGGCGATTGCCGGCCGCATCGATCCGGGCGAGACACCCGAGGACTGCGCCCGGCGCGAGGCGGTGGAGGAGGCGGGCCTGGCGCTCGGGGCCTTGGAAAAGGTTGCCGAATACTATCCCAGCCCCGGGGCGATGACGGAGTATCTGTATTCCTACGTGGCGCTGTGCGCACTGCCCGATGGCGTGGCGGGGGTGTTTGGGGTGGCCGGCGAGGCCGAGGATATTCGGGGCCATCTTATCGGGTTCGACCGTTTCATGGGTCTGGTGACTTCGGGCGAGGTGTCCAATGCGCCGTTGCTGTTGACAGCATTTTGGCTGCAGCGTGAGCGGGGGCGGCTGCGCGGGTGAAGGCTGCGCGGGTGAAGGCTGCGCCCGAGGCCGGCCCCGGAGGGTTTCACACCCTCCGGACCTCCCGTGGGATATTTGGCGAAGAGGAAGTCAAATTTTAGTTTAAGTGGATGGAGTTACAGGTTCAGGCTGACCCATGCGCCGTTGCGGGCCGAGGAGCGCACGCAGGCATCGACGAAAGCTACGCCCTCCAAGCCTTCCTTGAGGCCGGGAAAGGTGGTGCCCGGCGGCAACGCCGTGTTGGCCTTGCGGGCAGTGATGGCGCGGGCGGCCTCGGCGTAGATGTTGGCGAAGCCCTCCAAGTAGCCTTCGGGGTGACCGGGGGGGATGCGGCTGACGCGGGCCGCCTCGGGGCCGGAGCCTGCGCCGCCACGGGTGATCAGGCGCTTTGGCTGGCCAAGCGGAGTGAACCAGAGGTAGTTGGGGTCCTCCTGCGCCCATTCCAGCCCGCCCTTGGTGCCGTAGACGCGCAGGCGCAGGCAGTTTTCATTGCCGGGGGCAACCTGGCTGCACCACAGCATGCCTTTGGCGCCGCCCTTGAAGCGCAGCATCACATGGCCGTTGTCGTCGACGCGGCGGCCGGGGACGAAGGCGGTGAGGTCGGCGGCCAGCGTGTCGAGCATCAGGCCGGTCACGAAATTCGCGAGGTTGAAGGCGTGGGTGCCGATATCGCCGGTGGAGCCGCCCGCGCCGCTGCGGGCCGGATCGGTGCGCCAGTCGGCCTGTTTCTGGCCGGTTCCTTCCAAGGGTTCGGTCAGCCAGTCCTGCGCATATTCGACCTGGATGACGCGAAGCTCGCCAAGGTCTCCCGCCGCGACCATGGCCTTGGCCTGCCGGATCATCGGGTAGCCGGTGTAGTTGTGGGTGAGGGCGAAGACGACGCCGGAGGCCTCGGCGGCTTTCGCCAGCTTCTTGGCTTCCGGCAAGGTGGCGGTCAGGGGTTTGTCGCAGATGACGTGGATGCCGCGCTTTAGGAATTGCAGGGCGACGGGGGCATGCATGTGGTTGGGGGTGACGATGGCAACGACGTCGATGCCGTCTTTCTTGCGGGCCTCGCGGCTGGCCATTTCGGCGAAGCTTTCATAGCAGCGCGCGGGGTCAAGGCCGAGGTCGGCGCCGGAGGCTTTCGACTTTTCCGGGTTGGAGGAGAAACATCCCGCGACCAGTTCAAACTGGTCGTCGATGCGGGCGGCAATGCGGTGGACAGCACCGATGAATGCGTCGCGTCCGCCGCCCACCATGCCAAGGCGAAGGCGGGGGCTGCGGGCGGTATGGGCGGCGTCGATAGGCATGGCGTTCTCCTTCAGGCAGCAAGGCCGCGCCGGATAAGCGCAATGGCCTCGGTGTAAACTTCGGTTTCAGAGGTGAAGAGTGGCCGCCAAACCCTTGTGGCAGCCGCGATATCGGGGAGCGCGTGACCGAAGGCCTCGACCGTCAGCCAGCCGTTGTAACCGGCGGCTTTCGCGGCGGTGATGGCGGGCAGGATCGGGGCATGGCCCCGGCCCGGGGTGCCGCGGTCGTTTTCCGAGATGTGGATGTGGCGGACGTGGCGCATGGTGGCCTGAAGGGCGGCGATGGGGTCTTTCTCTTCGATGTTGGAATGGAAGGTGTCGAAGAGATAGCCGTAGTTCGGGCGGTTCACGGCCTGAACCAGCTTTGCCGCGCGGTCGCAGGTGTTGAGCGCATAGCATTCGAAACGGTTCAGCGGCTCGACGGCGAGGGTCAGGGCGGAGCTTGCGTGATCGGCCATCGCGGTCTGGGTGCGGACCAGGCGCTGCCATTCTTCATCGCTGAGCGGAAGGCCGGAGAAGACGCCGAGGGGCTGGTAGAACGGCCCCCCGATCACCTCGGCCCCGAGGGCCACGGCGCAATCGACCAGTCCTTTCAGGTAGTCGATCCCGGCGGATTCATGGGCGGCGGAGAGGGGGTTGCGGGCCTCGTCCTGGACGATGGCGACGACGGTGGACATGAGGCCCTCGCCGTCGAGCATCGAGCGCATCTGGCGGTAGTAGGCGGGGTCGCCGGTGAAGATCGGCACCTCGACCCCGTCGTAGCCCGCGGCCTTGAGGGCGCGCAGGGTGGGAAGCAGACTCGTGTCGAGATGGGTCGTCCAGAGGAGGAGGTTGAACCCGATCTTCATGTCATTCGAGCCCCAGCATCCGCCGGTTGGCGGCGCGGTCGGTGCCGGCATCGGCGAAATCGTCGAAGGCCTTTTCGGTGACACGGATGATGTGGGCGTCGACGAAAGCGGCGCCTTCGCGGGCGCCGTCTTCGGGGTGTTTCAGGCAGCATTCCCATTCGACCACGGCCCAGCCTTCAAAGCCGTATTGGGTGAGCTTGGAGAAGATGCTGCCGAAATCGACCTGCCCGTCGCCAAGGCTGCGGAAGCGGCCGGCGCGGTTGACCCAAGGTTGGAAGCCACCGTAGACGCCTTGCCGACCGGTGGGGTTCAATTCGGCGTCCTTGACGTGGAACATCTTGATGCGGTCGTGGTAGATGTCGATATTATCCAGGTAATCAAGGTGTTGCAGAACGTAGTGTGACGGGTCGTAAAGCATGTTGGCGCGTTTGTGACCCTTTACCCGGTCAAGGAACATTTCGAAGGTCACGCCATCATGCAGGTCTTCACCAGGGTGGATTTCGTAGCAGACGTCAACGCCACAATCCTCGGCGTGGTTCAGGATCGGGGTCCAGCGGCGGGCAAGCTCGTCAAACGCCTCCTCCACCAAACCAGCGGGGCGTTGCGGCCAGGGGTAGAGGTAGGGCCAGGCGAGCGCGCCGGAAAAGGTGGCGTGGGCCGTGAGGCCAAGGTTCTTTGAGGCGGTGAGGGCCTTTTTGACTTGATCCACCGCCCATTCGGCCCGCGCTTTCGGGTTGCCGCGCACGGCGGGGGCGGCGAAACCGTCGAAGGCCGCGTCATAGGCGGGGTGAACGGCGACAAGCTGGCCTTGCAGGTGGGTGGACAGCTCGGTGATCTGGATGCCGTTCTCGGCGGCTTGACCTTTTAGCTCATCGCAATAGGCCTTTGATGTGGCAGCCTTTTCCAGATCGAATAGTCGACCGTCCCAGGACGGGATCTGCACGCCGACATAGCCGCAGTCGGCTGCCCAGGCGGTGATGGATTTCCAGGAATTGAATGGCGCGGTATCGCCTGCGAACTGCGCCAGAAACAGCGCCGGACCCTTCATCGTCTTCATTTTCTACCTCCGCTGCGGGCTATCGCCCGCTTCCACATGATCTGGTTGATCCAAGAATTGCCCGTCCTCGGCCAAACGCCGTTCGATCGCGGCGATCAGAGTGCGGGCGAGAAAATCGCCGGCTCGGCCAACATCTTCGTGCACCACGAGGATTTCCTTACGGAACCGTCGCAGAAACGAGATCGCCTCCTTCGCCACGAGATCGAAGTCAGTGCCCATCCGCAGTCCCGCCCGTTCTGCACCATTCACCGCAGCCATCGCCGCCGTGGTTGATCCTACCAGAATGCCGTCCGGCGGGTTCGGGGCGAAGCAGCGGTGAAACACCGCGTCCTCAATCTGTTCGGAGGAGGAGTCGCTGTTTACGTCGGTGGCTATCTCGAACCGTGCGCCAAGCAGGGCCGATTCATCGGCAAAGCCGGTAATCATGTGTCCGGAATAGCTGTGCTCGCGCGGCGGGGCCACCAAGAAGAGGCGCTGCCGCTGGCGCGCAACAAGGGCGCGGACGCCCAGGCGGGCGAAAACTTCGTTGTCGAAGTCGAAATAGGGATGGTCGATGCCCATGTTAGAGCGGCCATGCGCCGTGAACGGGAAGCCACGCTCGGCCATGTAACGGATGCGGGGATCGTCGGGCATGATCTGATTCAGCACCACGCCATCGGCGGACCCGGTTTCCACGATGTAGCGGATCGGGGTCATCGGATCCTGATCGCGGAAATAGGGCATCACGACCAGATGGTAAGCAGTGCCCCGCAGCGCCGCAGCGATCGAGTAGATCATCTGGGCGGTGTGGTTCATCACATCTGCTTCGGTGGAGAGCACCAGGGCGATGACATTGGTCTTGCCAGTGCGCAGACGCACCCCGGCGCGGTTGGGGCGATAGCCAAGCAGGGCCGCGGTTTCGCGGACCCGGCGCTTGGTTTCCTCGCCGATGTCGGGGGCGTCCTTCAGTGCGCGGCTGACGGTGGCGATGGCAAGGCCGGTGGCGGCGGCAATGGTTTTCAGGGTCGGACGCTCGTGCTCCGAATCAGCGGCAGTCAGGGCGACGGCGTCGTTTGTCAGGGGCATGCGTCCGATCCCCTTTGGCCGTCGGTATCGCGAGACCCTCGGCAGCCCGAATCAAGGGTTTCATCAAATGATTCGCACAGGCTTGTCGATGCTGCAGGCGCAGAACCAGAGCCAGCCAAGGCCCCCCTAAAGGCCTGTGCATCAAATAGTTCACCCGTGTTTCGGCGGCGCAGCATTTCGGTCGTATTGCCCTCCCATACGCGGACTATCAAAGGATTCAGGGCTTATTGAACTCTTGTCTGGGGCATGTTCACAAGCGAAAAGAGTCCTTGATCGGCAAAACTATAACGTTATAGAAATTGGCTATAACGATTTAGAAACCGGGAGGAATGGATGAAACTTACGAAACTGGCTTTTGCGCTTTGCGCATCGGTGGCCCTGCCAATGGCAGCGCATGCAACGGACCTTGAAGTCACCCACTGGTGGACCTCGGGTGGCGAGGCCGCTGCCGTGGCCGAGTTTGCCAAGGCGTTTGACGCGACCGGCAACAAATGGGTCGATGGCGCAATCGCCGGGTCGGGTGACGTGGCGCGCCCGATCATCATCAGCCGGATTCTGGGCGGCAACCCGATGGGTGCAACCCAGCTGAACCCCGGCAAGGATGCTGACGATCTGATCGCGGCTGGTCTGATGCAGGACCTGACCGAACTGGCCACGGCAGAAGACTGGGCGACCATCCTGCGCCCGAAATCGCAGATGGACAGCTGCACGCTGGACGGCAAGGTCTATTGCGTCCCGGTGAACCTGCATTCCGGTCAGTGGATGTGGACCAACCGCAAGGTCTATGAAGATGCCGGCATCGCACCGCCGCAGAACTGGGCCGAGATGATCGCCGCAGCGCCTGCGCTGAAGGAAAAGGGCATTATTCCGCTTTCCTTGGCTGAAGGCTGGCCGATTGGTCTGTTGACCGAAGATCTGATCGTGGCGATCGCGGGCGTCGACAACTATGTCGCCGTCTACAAGGACCGCAACATGGAGATGGCGCGCGGCCCTGAATTCGCGGCTGTGTTCAAGGCGATTGACGAGGCGCGACAGATCATCGACCCCAAGACCGTGGTTCCACAGTGGAACGACGCCGTGGCGCTGGTTATCCAAGGCAAGGCCGCGGCCAACGTGATGGGCGACTGGGCTGGCGGCGAATTTGCTGTTGCGGGCATGGTTGCAGGCAAGGACTATGACTGCTTGCCGGGTCTGGGTGTCGAGCCTGTGCTGGGCACCGGCGGGGATGTGTTCTATTTCCCAAAAAGCGAAGATCCAGAAGTAACCAAGGCACAACTGGCCATGGCCTCGATGATGGTGACCAAGGAAGTGCAGGTTGCCTTTAACCTGAAGAAAGGCTCGCTGCCGATGCGCTCTGACGTGGACCTGTCCGCGGCCAACGACTGCATGAAGAAAGGCCTCGAGATCCTCGACAAGGGCACCAAGGTGTTCCCGAACAACTCGCAGATGCTGGACCGCGACTCGCTCAACCAGATCAATGACGTGATGAAAGAGTTCTTCTCGGACCTTTCGATCACGCCGGAGGCTGCACAAGAGCAGTTCGCGGCAATCATCGAAGCTGCACCCAAGTGATCTTCGGATCAGTGGAAATCTGACAATCGGCCCGGCAGAAATGCCGGGCCGCGTTCTACCGGCACGGGGCGAGGCAGGAGCCTGACACGATGAAGCGGCCAAATCCCCTTACCCGAAACCTGATGTCGAAGCTTGCAGCGTCACCGATGATCTTCATCGTTCTGGTGGTGTTCATTGGCAGCACGATTTGGACGGTGGCCTCGTCCTTCACCGGCATCAAGACATTGCCGATCTTTACCCCGCAAGAGTTCTACGACAACTGGGTGGGCTGGGACCAGTATGTGCGGCTGTGGAACACGCCGCGCTGGATCACCTCGATCACCAATCTGGCGATCTACGGTATCCTTTATTCGGGCTTTGCCTTCATCATCGGATTTCTGCTGGCGGTACTGATGGATCAGAAGATCCGCGCCGAAGGGGTTTTCCGCACGATCTATCTTTATCCCTTTGCGCTGTCTTTCATCGTCACCGGCAAGGACTGGGCCTGGATTCTGAACCCCGCTTTCGGGCTGG
>NZ_JANMET010000275.1:0-3945 GCF_031377265.1 Tabrizicola sp.
GGGCGTGCCATCTGCTGATAGGTGAGATCGGCAAAATCTGCGCGGCGTGGGTTGTAGCCCGTGGTCGACATGTTCGCGAGGTTGTTGGACACAACATCGACTTTCATCTGCTGCGCCGCCATGCCGGTGGCCGCGATCTGAAGCGCTTTCATGATGTCCCCTTACCGCCCAAGTGCCTGAATGACGCCGCGCACCCGCTGATCCTCGGCGTCCAGGAATTTCTGACCAAGCTCGTAAGCGCGTTGTACCGTGATCATCCGCGCGATTTCAGACACCGGCTCCACGTTGCTTTCCTCCAGCATGCCTTGCAAAATCTGGCTGCCTTCCACAGGTTCCAGCGCGTCGGCTGCAAAAAGCGTGCCGCCCTGATGGCGCAACGTAAGCGGGTCGGATGGTTGCCACAGCCCGACCTGAGCCAGTGGCTGACCCGCAGAAGACAGCGTGCCATCTGACGCCAGCGCCACGCCTTTGGCATCCGGTGGAATGAAGATCGGCGCGCCACCGGCATCCAGAAGACGGTAGCCATCCGGGTTCACCAGTTCGCCCTCAGCAGAGGGGGTAAAGGTGCCGGCGCGCGTCAATCGCTCGCCTTGCGGCGTCTCGATCAGGAAGAAACCATCGCCCTGAATGGCAAAATCGAAAGTCCCCCCGGTCTGGCTGAGCGTGGCTTGATCCAGATCCACGTTGCGGCCGCTTGCATAGGCCATGGAGAGCGACGGGTCGCTGTCCATCCGCTCGACGAACTCAGAAAACACCACTCCCTCGCTCCGGAACCCGGTTGTCGAGATGTTGGCGATGTTGTTGGCAACGATCGACATTTCCCGCATCAGGCCGGATTGGCGGGTGAGCGTGGTGTAGCCTGCGGCATCCATGTCAGAACCCCGCGATCTGTGGGATGATGGTGTCGGTGAAGAACGAAACCAAAGTGGCGGTCATGAAGCTCATCGACACCCAGAATGTAACCATCATCAACCCGGCCTTGGGCACGAAGGTCAGTGTAGTTTCCTGAATTGACGTCAGCGCCTGAAACAGGCCGACAATGACCCCGGCGACCAGCGCCACGGCAAGCAACGGTGCAGAAATCAGCACTGCTACCCAAAGCCCTTGGCGCAGGGTGTCGAAGATCATCGCCTCGGTCATACCGGCATCCTCAGAATTTCCTGATAGGCCTCGACAACGCGATCCCGCACGGTTGCGACGGTTTCGACAGCAAGTTGTGAGGAGGCCAGCGCCTGCACCAAGGCATGCGGGTCTGCACCGCCTGTCATAGCGGCACGGGCAGTGTTTTCATGGTTCTGCAGCGAGGACATGAAGTTGTCTGCAAGCTTGGCAAAACCCTCGGTGGCACCCTCAGCCTTTGGCTGAGGGGCCGCCGCCGTTCGGGCATTGGCGTAAGCTTGGCTTACGAATGAGGTCTTGATATCCATTCTGGAGCTCCTCTATCGGCGCAAAAGATCGAACAGAGACTGCGTCATTTGACGCGTCTGATCGAACATTCTTAGGTTCGCCTCGTAGCTGCGTTGCGCTTCGCGCGCGTCAGCGATTTCGATCACCAGATCGACATTCGAGCCGTCGTAGTGACCAGTTTCATCGGCCAGCGGGTGGCCGGGATCGTAGATCGAGACCAGATCGGATTGGTCAAGGCGCACGGCACCGGGTTCGACCAGACCGGTGTCCATCGCCTCTTCAAAGCTCATCACCTTGCGGTGGTAGCCGGGTGTATCAGCGTTGGCGATATTCTCGGACACGTGGCGCAGACGCATGGCCTGTGCCTCCATCCCGGAGGCCGCGAAAGAAAGAGAGGTGAGAAGATCGTTGCCCATCTGCGCCCCTTACCGTGACCGGCCAAGACTGGCACGAATGACATCCGACGTGGCGCGATAGACCGCCAGCGCCATCTCGTGGCTTTGCCGTGCCCCGACTGATTTCACCATTTCGCCCTCAAGCGAAACGGTGTTGCCATTCGGTGCCTCACGCCCTGGAGCCCGTTCGGTCTGCATCTCTTCCATTCTTGAGGCGGAAGTGAAGTGGCCGGGCCGCGTGCCGCGCATGCTCTCACCAGATCGCTCGAACACCGCGGAAAATTCCGGCAGGTCCTGCGCCTTGAATCCCGGGGTGTCGGCATGCGCCACGTTTCTCGCAATGACGCCCATCCGGGCCCCGGCATGCGCGGCCAAAGCCTGCGCCATTCGTGTAAGTTCCAGTTTCTCGAACATCGTGGGCTTCTCCCTCGACCGCTTTCATCAAGGCTTAAGAGTGATTCCTTTAGAAAGGGTAAGCGTGAACAAAGGAAGAATTCCATGGCGAGCGTTTTTGACGGACTGCTGGCCGAAATTGCCAGCGCCACCACCATTCGTCGCATTGGCCGGGTGCTTGAAACCCGGCAAGGAACGGTCGTTGTGATCGGCCTCGATGAGGCGACGCTTGGCGACCGGGTAGCAATCCAAAGCGGCACTGGCCGAGTGGAGGGAGAGGTGCTGCGCCTTGCGCCTGGAGCTGCGACGGTGTTGCCCGATGGCCCTGGCGACGGCATGGCCATCGGTGACCGGGTGGAACTTCTGGGCCGCAGCGACATTGCGCCGGATAACAGCTGGATCGGCCGTATCATCGACCCCTATGGTCGCCCGCTGGACGGTCGCCCGCTGATGCGCGGACGAAAGCCCCGGGCCTTGCGCGCGGCGGCACCTGCAGCCGCGACACGCCGCCGGCTGGGCGGGCGTCTGGAGACCGGGGTTGCCGTGTTCGACACGCTGCTGCCGCTGGTCCGGGGCCAAAGGATCGGGCTGTTTGCAGGATCCGGAGTGGGCAAGTCATCGCTGCTTGCAAAGTTCGCGCAGGGTGTTGAGACCGACGTCGTGGTCATTGCGCTTGTCGGCGAGCGTGGGCGGGAGTTGCGCGAGTTTACGGAAAAGGTTCTGGGGCCTGCCGGTATGGCACGATCCGTGGTGGTGACAGCGACGTCGGACCAGTCACCCCTGACCCGGCGTCTTTGTGCATTGTCGGCAATGGCGGTGGCGGAACACTTCCGCGATTCCGGTATGCATGTGCTGCTTTTGGTGGACAGTGTGACCCGGTTTGCCGAGGCGCACCGGGAAGTGGCATTGGCCGGAGGTGAAGCAGCTTCATTGCGTGGCTATCCGCCCTCTCTGTCGCATGCGATCATGGGCTTGGCGGAACGGGCCGGGCCGGGGCCAGAGGGGTCTGGCGACATCACGGCGGTGTTTTCTGTGCTTGTTGCGGGATCCGATATGGATGAGCCTGTTGCTGATATCCTGCGCGGTGTGCTGGACGGGCACGTGATCCTTGACCGACGCATCGCCGAACGCGGGCGATTCCCGGCGATTGATCTGCTGCGTTCGGTGTCAAGATCTTTGCCGGACGCTGCTACCGAGGATGAGAACGCGATGATCGTAGATGCCCGCCGGTTGCTCGGCGCCTATGACCGGGCGGAGTTGATGATCCAAGCCGGTCTCTATGCCGCCGGATCTGACCCAGTGATTGACCGGGCGATCCGTCTTTGGCCGATGTTGGATGCGTTTCTTGCGGAATCTGCCCCGGCGACTGGAATTGCGGGTAGCTTCGAGAGGCTGCGCGCCAGCCTGAACGCCGCCAGTTTGCGTGGCGCTGGATTGCAAGGGTAGGCAGTGCCTACTGCAGGACCGCACGCGGTTCAGCCGGCGTTGGTGCATCGATCACTCAGCGTTGCAAAAGCTGCAGAGCAATTGCCATGGGAGAGGTGGAGGCGGAGAGGTCTTGCGTATCAGACCGCAGCAGAAACCGGCGGGTCAGCGCTTCCATCCTTCCGGGGTCGGAAAACTGGCTGACCTTGTTGCTGCCAAAGGCGATTTCCGTACGATATTTCAGCACAGTAACCTGCTGATCAAGGTCGATCGTGGCAAAGCTCTTGGGCAAGCCGAGAGCTGTCTGGAAGATCTCGCGCAGTGG
>NZ_JANMET010000277.1:0-7084 GCF_031377265.1 Tabrizicola sp.
CCAGATCAACATGTTCTTTGAAAACTCCACCCGCACGCAGGCCAGTTTCGAGCTGGCGGGCAAGCGGCTGGGGGCGGATGTGATGAACATGTCGGTGGCGCATTCGTCGGTGAAAAAGGGCGAAACGCTGATCGACACCGCAATGACGCTGAACGCGATGCGCCCGGATTTGCTGGTGGTGCGGCATCCATCCAGCGGGGCGGTGAACCTGCTGGCGTCGAAGGTCAACTGCGCGGTGCTGAACGCGGGCGACGGGCGGCATGAGCATCCGACCCAGGCGCTGCTGGATGCGCTGACCATCCGTCGCGCCAAGGGCCGCATCCAGCGGCTGACCGTGGCGATCTGCGGCGACATCGCGCACAGCCGGGTGGCGCGGTCGAACCTGATCCTTTTGGGCAAGATGGAGAACCGGCTGCGGCTGATTGCGCCGCCGACGCTGATGCCATCGGGGGTGGAAGATTTCGGCTGCGAGCTGTTTGACGACATGCGCGAGGGGCTGGAAGGCGCGGATGTGGTGATGATGCTGCGCCTGCAGAACGAACGGATGGATGGTGGTTTCATCCCGTCATCGCGCGAGTATTACCACCGCTATGGGTTGGATGCCGAAAAACTGGCGCATGCCAAGCCCGACGCCATCGTGATGCACCCCGGCCCGATGAACCGGGGGGTGGAGATCGACGGCGATCTGGCCGACGACATCAACCGAAGCGTGATTCAGGAACAGGTGGAGATGGGGGTGGCCGTGAGGATGGCCTGCATGGACCTGCTGGCGCGGAACCTGCGGGCGGAGCGGGGCATGAAGGCGGTGGGGGTGATGGTGTGAAGGATGGTGCAGACTGCATCATAGTCTTGAAGAGCAAGTTGTCGCCCGACGAAAGACTGCTGTGGTCAGCTCAGACCTTTCCCGACCTTGCGCAGCCCTTGCGGAACTTCACCGTTTGGTTTGCGATAGCTGCAGCAATAGCCGTTCTCTGGCTCAAGTATCCTGATGCGGCTGACTACTGCATAGGGTTTCGGAACACGAGATGCGGAAGCTTCTACTGGTCTGGCGTACTAATTGTTGGCCCCCTTGGATACGCACTTGGCGCGATCTTCTTTGAGGCTTGGCTCGCTCGCCTTGGTAAAGTTCATATTTATGTGGGTCTTACGGATCGCCGCTTGATACGCATATCTAGTTTTGTCGGGCAATCGTTCCGCTCACTGGACTATGTTCTCTATCCGGCCAAACGCAGGAATGGCCTGATCTATGCGCCAGCGGGAGGCGCTATTTGGATGAGCGGGGCTGATGCGAAAGCTGCCTTTGAGTTGATGAGCGGACCCGGCACGGCGAATTACACAACTGAAGACGCTCACGCGGAATGGAACGCAAGCCCGCACTTTTTTGACCGGACAAGAGGCCGCCGATGACCCCCGACCCCACCCCCAAGCCCCCCAAATCCGACGCGCGCATCGGCGGAATGGTGGCGACCGTCGTTCTGGTCTTCCTCGCCGTCTTCACCGCCATCTTCATCTGGATCGGCTGACATGGCGGGCCGCTGGCAGGACTACTTCCAGCCCGGCGAGACGCTGCTCTGGGAGGGCGCGCCGAAACCTGGGGTGCATGGCAAGGTCAAGATCATTGCGCTGGCGCTGTTCGGGCTGCCGTTCCTCATCATCGGCCTTGGCGTGTTCGCAACCGGTGTCGGGATGGCCTTTGGTGGCAAGACCTGGGGCGACATCGGGCTGGGGTTGTTCTTTGCGGCCTTTGCGGTGCCTTTTGCCGGGGTTGGCGCGCTGATGGTGGTCGGGCAGTGGTGGGCCGCAGCCCGGGCGCATGCCAAAATCCGCTATGCGCTGAGCAGCCGGGCGGCCTATATCGCCAAGACCTATTGGACCCACAGCATCGAGAGCTATCCGATCCTGAAAAGCACCGCCACCGGGTTGGAAAAGGGCCGCAGCGCGGATACGGTCTGGTTCCATGTCCGGTCCGAGCGGGGCGCGGACGGTGACCGCAGCACCACGCGGATAGGCTTTGACAATATCGCCGACGGAGACAGTGTCTATCGGCTGATCCGCAGCATCCAGACAGGCAGTACATGATCCTCCACTTCACCAACGCCCGGCTGATCGACCCTGAGGCGCTGACCGACGGCCCCGGCACGCTGACCGTGGCGAAGGGTGTGATAACTGCGGTGGACGGCCCGGTGCCCAAGGGCGCCAAGATCATCGACTGCGGCGGCATGTGCCTTGCCCCCGGTATCGTCGACATCGGCGTCAAGATCGGCGAGCCGGGCGAGCGACACAAGGAAAGCTTTCGGTCAGCGGGCCTTGCGGCGGCGGCAGGGGGTGTGACCACGATCATCGCGCGGCCCGACACGCAGCCTGCGATCGACACGCCCGAAGCGCTGGAGTTCGTGACCCGGCGGGCGGCGGAAAGCCCGGTGCGCATCCGCCACATGGCCGCGCTGACCAAGGGGCGCGGCGGGCGGGAGATGACCGAGATCGGGTTTCTGCTGGACGCGGGGGCGATTGCGTTTTCCGATGTGGCGCATGTGTCGACCGATGCCAAGGCGCTGAGCCGGGCGATGACCTATGCCCGCGGCCTTGGCGCGCTGATCATCGGCCACCCGCAGGACCCGAACCTTTCGGCGGGGGCTTCGGCCACCAGTGGCAAGTTCGCCAGCCTGCGCGGCATTCCGGCAGTGTCGCCGATGGCCGAGCGGATGGGGCTGGAGCGGGATCTGGCCCTGGTCGAAATGACGGGCGTGCGCTATCACGCCGATCAGATCACCACCGCCCGCGCGCTGCCGGCGCTGGCGCGTGCCAAGGCCGCCGGGCTGGATGTGACGGCGGGCACCTCGATTCACCATCTGACGCTGAACGAGTTGGACGTGGGCGATTACCGGACCTTCTTCAAGTTCACCCCACCCCTGCGGTCCGAGGATGACCGGCTGGCGATGGTGGAGGCGGTGGCTGGGGGAGTGATCGACATCATCTGTTCGATGCACACGCCCGCGGATGAGGAATCCAAACGCCTGCCGTTCGAAGAAGCTGCGTCAGGGGCGGTGGCGCTGGAGACATTCCTGCCGGCCGCGATGCGGCTGTATCATGCGGGCACGGTGGCCCTGCCTGTGCTGATCCGCGCCATGACGCTGAACCCGGCGCTGCGGCTGGGCCTGCCGCAGGGGCGGCTGGCGGTGGGGGCGCCCGCCGATCTGGTGCTGTTCAATCCCGACGCGCCGTTCCTGATGGACCGTTTCAGCCTGCGCTCCAAATCCAAGAATACACCGTTTGACGGCGCGCGGATGGAGGGTAAGGTGCTGCGGACCTTCGTCGGTGGGACGCAGGTTTACGCCGCAGAAAGCTGAGACATGCCTGATCTTGTGACTGACCCGATGACACTGCTTTTGGTGGCGGTGCTGGCCTATCTGCTCGGCTCTGTCCCGTTCGGAATTGTGATCACCCGTGCCTTGGGCCTTGGCGATTTGCGGCAGATCGGGTCGGGCAACATCGGAGCGACCAATGTGCTGCGTACCGGCAACAAGGGTGCGGCGCTTGCCACCCTGGTTCTGGATGCGGCCAAGGGCGCGGCGGCGGTTCTGATCGCGCGGGCGCTGGTGGCCGAGGATGCGGCACAGCTGGCCGGGCTTGCCGCGTTTCTGGGGCATCTTTTCCCGGTCTGGCTGGGTTTCAAGGGCGGCAAGGGTGTTGCGACCTTTCTCGGCATCCTTTTGGCATTGGCATGGCCGGTGGGCCTTGCGACCTGCGCGACATGGCTGGTGGTAGCGCTGGTCAGCCGCACGTCGTCGCTTGCCGCGCTGTTTGCGGCGGCCACCTCGTCGTTGTGGCTGTTCTTTCTGGATGAGGGGCGGATGCTGTTCCTGACGATCGTGCTGACGCTGCTGGTCTACCTGCGCCATCAGGAAAACCTGCGCCGGATCAAGGCCGGGACCGAACCGAAGATCGGCCGCAAACAGGCCTGAGGTCGGGTTTTCATCACCCGCCGGGCGCTGGTGCAGGCCCGTGCGGGCAGGCATGGTGGCAAATGACCCTGAACGGAGCACGCCGATGCGCCTTATCCTACTTGTCCTGTTGCTGCTTGTGCCGGTTGGAGCCGGTGCCCAGTCGGTGGACCAGATCCTTGCGTCGGCGGCGGCGGATTGCGCGGCTTATGACAATGGCGTGTTCGAGATGCTCAGCCCGGTGACCGAAGTCGATCTGACCGGCGACGGCATTACCGAAACCGTTCTTGATGAAGGGACTTTCGGTTGCTCCACCTCGGCCACGCTATACGGGGGCACGGGCGGGTCGATGATCCATGTGATCAGCGGTGATAGGGACCGGTCATGGCTTGCCCGCAGCTGGACGGTGATCGACTGGGACGGCACTCAGGTCCTGCTGTTCTATCTGCACGGGTCGGAATGCTTTGGTGCCGGAGTACAGCCCTGTGTCGAGGCGCTGGTTTGGGGGGGCGAGGACTTTGTTTCGGTGCGCACGCCACCGGGGTAAGCGGCTATAGACTGCTCGCCTCATAAAGCGGGGTCAGATCGCCGGCCCAGTCGCCGTGGAAATGCTGAAGCCAGCGGTCGGCCTGCACTTCGCCCGACGCCACGCTTGCGACCATCGGGGCCAGATGACGTTCTTCGCCCAAACCGCGCTGCGCCAGCCCGGTATGCGACAGGGCCACCGCCGCGCGCGCCAGATCGTGCAGCTTGACGCCGCCCGCCTGACCCTGCAGGCCCGCGACCGAGGCCTGCACCCGCAGCCCTTCGCGGGTCTCGGCATCAAATCCCTTGACCAGATCCCAGGCCGCATCGAGCGCGCCCTGATCATACATCAGCCCCACCCAGAACGCGGGCAGCCCGACGATATGGCCAAAGTCGCCACAGTCTGCGCCGCGCATCTCGATGTATTTCTTGACCCGCGCTTCGGGGAAGACGGTGGTCATATGGTCGGCCCAATCCGACAGCGTGGGCAATTCGCCGGGCAGTGCGGGCAGTTCGCCTTGCAGGAAATCGCGGAAGGACTGGCCCAGCGCGTTGATGTATTTTCCGTCGCGATAGACGAAATACATCGGCACATCGAGAACCCAGTCAACATAACGCTGAAAGCCCATGCCGTCTTCGAACACGAAGGGCAGCATGCCGGTGCGGCTGTTGTCGAGGCCCCGCCAGATCCGGCTGCGCCAGCTTTTGTGGCCGTTCAGCTTGCCATCAAAGAACGGTGACGAGGCAAACAGCGCAGTGGCCACGGGTTGCAGCGCGATCGCCACGCGCAGCTTTTTCACCATGTCGGCCTCGGACGCGTAATCGAGGTTCACCTGCACCGTACAGGTCCGGTACATCATCTGGGTGCCATGCGTGCCGACGCGGCCCATGTAATCGGTCATCAGCCGGTAGCGGCCTTTGGGCATCACCGGCATCTGGTCGTGGCGCCATTGGGGGGCGGCGCCAAGTCCCATGAAACGGATGCCCAGCGGGTCGGCAATGCTGCGGACCTCATCCAGATGGTTGCGGGTCTCGGCCTCGACCGCGTGGATCGACGCCAGTGGTGCGCCCGACAGTTCGAACTGGCCGCCGGGTTCAAGGCTGACGTTGGCACCGTTGCGCACCAGGCCGATGATGTTGCCCGCTTCGCGCACCGGCTGCCAGCCATAGCGCGCGATCAGCCCATCGAAGATTGCCGAAATCGACCGATCCCCGGCATAGGGCAGGGGGGCGCGGCTGTCGGTCAGCCAGCCGAATTTCTCATGCTCGGTGCCGATGCGCCACTCATCCTTCGGCTTGGACCCTGATGCCATGTAGTTGGCCAGCTGATCAAAGCTTTCGATCGGTCCGCCGCCGGATTGAGGAATGGACATGGAACAGTCTCCGGGGCTGAGGGCGCGGGCTTTGACGTTTTCGAGCGCCAAGACCTGTCCTGACCACGCGTCCAAGTCAAGGGTCGGCACGCGGCGCGCGGGCGCTTGGCAATGGTGCCAGGCCTAGCGCAACACAACCCCCCGCGCGGTGCGTTGCCAGACCACCCGGGCCTCAGCTTCCAGCGTCAGTGCCGTGCCGCTGGCCTGGCCCGAAGGCTGCAGTGCCGCGACCAGGGCCTGCGTGTCGATACCCGGCAAGGCCGCAAAGGCATCGAACAGCCGTTCGGCACCAGCAGCCTCGACCGGGATGAGAAGGGTCTGCCCGTCGCCCTGCCGGAGCCGCCAGACGCGGCGGCCACGCAGTGTGAGAAGCCGGATTTCCACCAGTTCAGGCAGGCCCACGGACCCGCCGACCCTGGGGCCGAAATAGGTGATCTGGCCTTCGTCCACCTCGACCATGCCGGGGGCGTCACCGGCCTGACCGAACCGCATCCGCCGCCATGCCAGAACCGCCCAACCCCCGCCCAGCGCCAGCACCGCAATGCCCAGTGGCGTGAAGAAATAGCCGCCCTGCACGATCAACCGCAGACCCACTGCGGCAACGACAGTGCCAAGAATCACTTCGCGGCCACGCATCAGACCATCGAGAACCTCGCGGCGAATAAAGCTCATGGCTGCACCGATTGCGGGCCGACAAATTGCGGGCTGTCAAACAGCACCAGGGCGACGGGCGGTGTCGGTTGAAAGCCGATGGCGCGGTAGGCGCGCGCCGCCGCCCCGCTTGCCGCGAACAGCACGGCGCGCCGGACGCCCAGCGCCCGCGCCTCGGCCAGATGCAGGGCGACGGCAAGGCGGGCGTGGCCACGGCAGCGCAGATCTGGCGGAACATACACGCCGCCGATCTGCACGATCTCGGGCAGGGCCGCATTGAAACCGGTCATGGCCACGGGCAGACCTGACCGCATAAGCACACGGTGATGCCCGGCCACCATCCAGCTGTCGATGTCATTGCCAGCACGGTCTGTTGCCTGATCTTCGGGCGTACCAAGGGTTTCGCGGTGATAATCGGCGCGCCAGCCGACCAGAAGCGGGCGGAGGTCTGGACCGGGGGGAATGAGCATGGCGTCCAAAACTGGCGGGATCAGCAGGCGGTCCAGCTGCAGCGCGAAGCCCGGCTCGTCCGCGCTGCGCAGGGTCGGGCGGTCCGCCAGCCCGAGAAAGGCCAGCAGGGCGCGCACCTGATCC
>NZ_JANMET010000287.1:0-1665 GCF_031377265.1 Tabrizicola sp.
CCGTCCTGCGCGTTGGCTGGCAATTGGCCATGCCAATGGATGATGGTTTCAACATCCAGACCGTTGGTCAGATCCACCCTAAACTGCTGGCCGGGATCAAGGATCAGCCCGTGTCCACCTGCACCGTTGATCAGCCCGTAAACCGTGGCTGCCTTTCCATCAATTTCGAGAACGCGGGTGGCGGCAGTCAGGCTCAGCGGCGCGGTTTGTCCGAACGCATGGCGTGGAAGCGCCGTCGCTGTTACCATCGCGGCGGATGCAGCGATAAAGCCGCGACGCGTAAGATCGTGTGTCATGTTGATGCTCCAAAAGGCTTCAGAGAAGCCTGCGCAAAGGAAATGCCTCGCAAGTGCTGTGACGCCCGTTCAAGCGACAGGAGTTGTATCGGGAGGGCGTTGGGCCGGGTCTGGCTGGAAAGGCTCCCAAACTGGACCTGCATCCATCGCCCAGCGCGCAAAAACGTAATCCACGACCCGCGCTGGATGCACCGGCCCATCGGCCCCGGCAAGGCTGGTGCAAAGCATGGCACAAAGCGCGCCATTCATCCCGTCATGCGCGCCACCGGAGTGGCTCATCTGGCCCTGCGCGTCAGCGGCGTGGTGCATCGTCATCGCAGGCGTTTCGGTCACTGCCGTCATGCCCGGATGCGGAAGTGTCAGCATGAAAAACAACGCAAGCACGAGGCCAAGGCGAAGCAGCAGATGGCTGTCAGCAAGGCTTTGGCTTTTGCACGACATGAAATCGGGTTAGGCCGCGAACCAAGCCAGATCAAGTCACGTCTTGGAGTGCGTATCACCAAGGGGCGCCAAAGAGCACGCGATACAGCCAAAGGTTCAGCTTTCAGCAATGTGCGTTCGTACGGGCAAAACAGTCTCAGGCCCACCGAGATGAGACCCATCGATTTGAGGCCTTCCGAATTCAGACTCCGCGCACGGCGGGAAGATTTCCACCGCGCTTTGCCAGCAGACCCAATGCTGCTGCACTGAACGCAGCCCCGGTCAGAAACGTCGCGGGCGCACCAAGACCGTCCCACAATAGCCCCGCCACAAGGCTTGCGATCAACAGCGCAACACCGCTGACCAGATTGAAAAAACCGTAAGCCGTGCCGCGCAGGTCTGCCGGGGCGGTGTCGGCCACCATGACCGCCAAAAGGCCTTGCGTCATGCCCATGTGGAGGCCCCAGACCGCCACACCGGCAAGCACCACGGCCCAATGGGCGGAGCTGGCAAGGATCAGATCCGCCACGATCAGCACGACCAACCCGCCAATCAACAGGGTTTTGTGGCTGACCCGATCCGAAAGGCGGCCAAAGGGGTAGGCCGACAGCGCATAGACCAGGTTCATCGCCACCATGACCAGCGGAACCAAGGCCAGCGGGATGCCGCTTTGCTGGGCGCGCAAGACCAGAAACGCTTCGCTGAAGCGCGCCAGCGTAAAGACGGCGCCGATGCCAACCACCTGCCAATAGGCGGGCGGAAGACGGGCAAGGCTGGCCCGCCGGATCGGGTTCTGCCGAACGGCCCCGGGTTTTCGCGGTGGCTCTTTCACCCCGAAGGCCAGCAGCGCCACGGCCAGCGCGCCGGGGATGACGGCCACCCAGAATACCGCCTGAAAATCGTTTGCCCATAGCAGCATCAGCCCCACCGCCAGCAATGGTCCGGCAAA
>NZ_JANMET010000307.1:0-2405 GCF_031377265.1 Tabrizicola sp.
GCTGGAGGATACCATGATGACCCTCACCGCCCGCGACCGGCATCTGGACGTGATGATCTGCATCGAGAGGAACGGCTGCAAGATCAACATCACGGCCTCGGTCGTCACGCATAACCTTTTTGGCCGCCTTTACATGATTCCAGTCGCCCCGGCCCACCTGCTTATCGTATGGCTGATGTTGCGGCGCTTGCTCTTGCCAATAGCTCCCAAGTCGCATGCCGGTTGATCCAATCCCCAAATATGCTGCAGATTTTTAATGAGCAGGGCGGGGCGGTGGTCATCAGGCTGGCCAGCCGCCGCGCGCCCGTCATGCGCACCACGGCTGAGGGTCAATTATTTCGGTCTGCGACCCAACAGGGCCACGCAAAGCGCTGCGCTTGCAAGCACAGCAGCGACGGCAAAGGTCAGCTGCAATCCGGCCCCACCTCCGGTTCCAAGCCCGAATAGATCTGCGCTCTTCGATCCAAAGGCGAAGACTGCCCCCATGGCCGAAGCCCCCGTGATGAGACCAAGGTTTCTGGACAGACCCAGAAGGGCTGATGTGACGCCGCGACGCTCACTTGGGGCACCGTTCATGACGGCCGTATTGTTCGCGGCCTGAAACAGCGCATAGCCTGCTGTGATGACTGCAAGGCCGCCGATGTATCCAACCACGCCAAAAGCGCCGGGCAGCAGCATCATCAGGACTGACCCCGCTACGACACCAAGCAACCCGGAGTATGTCACGGTCGCCTCACCAAAGCGGTCCACCAACCGACCTGCCGGGATGCCCGCCAACGCGGAGACGCCTGGCCCGACGGACATGGCAAACCCGGTCTGCACAGGGCTGAGCCCCAGAACCCCGGACAAGAAGAATGGGCCAACGACAAGGGTGGCCATCAGGATTGTTGAGACCAGCGCCATCGACACGAGACCTGCCGCCAAAGCGCGGTCTCGCAGCACTGCAAGTTGAACCAGTGGAACAGTCGTGCGGTGTTCGATCGCGACAAAGGTGGCCATGCCGATCAAGGCCAAAAGCCCCAGGCCCACGTTTGTCATGCCAGGAGTGGCACCACCCAGAGTGGTCGAAAGGGCATAGGCGCCAAGCGACAACGCCAGCACCATCATGCCTGGCAGATCAAAGGTGAAATGCATGGGCTTTTTGGCGACATCAGACGGAAAGACCTGAGCACCGAACACGAAAGCCACAGCGCCGGATGCTGCCATGAAGGCAAAGACCGCAGGCCAGCCAAATGCGTTGATCAGCAGCCCGCCCAGTGATGGCCCGAGGGCCGTTCCTACCGCCGAAACCGTGCCCAGCAGGCCCATTGCGCTGCCAGTGCGGTCCTTTGGGACCATGTCACTGACCGATGCGATCGTAAGTGCCATCATGATCGCGGCCCCAAGGCCCTGCACGCCGCGAAGCGCGACGAGCAGCCAAAGATTCTGGGCAAGCGCCCCACAGACAGATGCCACGGCAAACAGGCCGATCCCGAACAGAAGAATGCGCCGACGTCCCAGCAGGTCGCCCAGACGACCGGCGCCAACAATCAGGGTCGTCATGGCCAGAAGGTAGGAAATCACCACCCATTGCACATTCGCCATGGGCGCTTGAAACGAGGCTGAAAGGGTGGGCAGAGCCACGTTGGCGATGCTGGTCCCTAGCGATGGCAGCAGCATGGCCAATGACAGCGCTGCAAGCCTTAGCCGGTATGGGCTATTCGCTGGGCGTGTGAGCGTGTCGGTCATCGCGCGCTTGCCCTTGGTGCCTTGACCATCATGCCGACCAGGCGGCGGGTGATCGGCGCAACGACAAGAACGACGGGAAAAGCGAAGGCCCACGACGGTAGCCAGGCGTTGACCCAAAGCCCAAAGAAGCCATCGACCAGCCCGGCATTGCGCAGCATTGCAATGCCGGAGACGGCAAATGACATGAAACCAGAAAGGATGAAGCCGAACATGGCGGGTGCAAAACGGGCAGGCATTTGTGACTCCTTGTTTGATGATGCTTGTCAGATAACGCCTTCTGTCATATTGCGGAACGCGCACCAATCACACTCTATCCGTGCACCAGACGCCATGTATGGGAGCCGCCAATGCCAGACCTGAACCTACTTTTGGCCTTGGATGTTCTTTTGGCCGAAGGCAGCGTGGCGGGCGCTGCGCGTCGCTTGCAACTTAGCCCTTCCGCGATGAGCCGGACATTGGCCCGCCTGCGAGAGGTCACGGCCGACCCATTACTGGTGCGGGCAGGACGCGGACTGGTGCCCACGCCGCGCGCGATTGAACTGCGCGCGCAAGTGGGCGCCTTGGTCGAAGGGGCAAATGCCTTGCTGCGCCCGGCCGACAAGCTTGATCTTGGCACCTTGCAGCGGCGATTTACCCTGCGGACCAGCGAAGGGTTCGTTGAAACCTTCGGTCCGCAT
>NZ_JANMET010000362.1:0-22372 GCF_031377265.1 Tabrizicola sp.
CGATCCCCCGCAAACCAGGTGGTGCCAAATTCCACCGGCACGCCCCGCTCATCGACATTCACCGACACCGACCGCAGGATCGGCGCGCCTTCCGAAACTTGCAGTGCCAAGGCAATCACCGGCGCAGCCAGCTTCGCCGTAAGCCGGGTCGAAGCCCGGGTATAGTCGCCCAACCCACACGCCGCCAACGCTGCGGTAACCGATTGCTGCACTTCCATCAGCGCCAGAAGATCAGGAAACCGGGCCGCCGGCATGACCGACCGGAACACCGCCATCGGTTGGCCATCTGCCGAGGAAACCCCTTCGATTACATGTACTTCTGCACCGAGCGTCATACCAAGAGCTTCGGCTTCGCGCGCGTTGCAGGCCCGCGTTTCCAACAGGCTGATGCGCCGCGAAGGTGTGCGCCCAGATGCCGCGACGTTCTGGTGAAACCGCACCCGGCGGCCCAGAGCATAGTCCGTAGGCCGCATCGTGACATAGACCCCGGACCCCCGTCTTGCATGCACGGTTCCGGCCTCAGCAAGCCCAGCCAGCGCCCGACGGATGGTGTGGCGGTTGACCCCGAACCGCGTGGCCAATTTGGCTTCGGTCGGCAGTTGGTCGCCGGGCCTGTACTGCCCTGCGGCAATCTCCGAAGACAGGCTGTCGGCGATGGACTTCCAGATCGCACTGCGTGGCATGATCAGCCCCCGTCATCAAAACTTCATAACTCCAACGTTGCGCCCGCCCAGCGTTGGCGGTAGTTATTTGTCTAGTTGTATAGATAACTAGACAAATCCGCAAGCTGTTGAGGCCCCGATGACCGCCCCAAATATTGATCGCCGGAACTGGATGTCGGTTCTCGCCAAGTCCGCCCCGGCCCGCCTGTCCGCGCTGATCCCCGATCTGCCGGCGCACAGTCTTTTGCGTCCGGCCGAGGTGGGCGCAGTGATGGTGCGGGGCCGGATGGGCGGCACTGGGGCCGCCTTCAACTTGGGTGAAATGACCATCACCCGTTGCTCGTTGCGCTTGGCCTCGGGCGAGGTTGGGCATGCCTGGGTGCAGGGTCGGGACCGCGACCATGCTACCCGTGCCGCCGTCGTGGACGCCCTGATGCAGTCCGACCGCGCGCCAGAAATCGCCGCTGCTGTCGTCGCCCCGCTGGCTGCCGAAGCGGCCAGTACCCGCCTTGCGCGTGCCAGCAAGGCTGCGGCAACCAAAGTGGATTTCTTCACGATGGTCAGGGGAGAAGACCAATGACGCCAGATGCCTTGACGGGTGGCTTTACGGACGCCCCGGTCCAGTCTGCACGCGCCTTTCGCGCCGTTTTAGATGCCATGGCGCAGCCAGGCATGATCCGGCAGGTCGAGGGTGCCGCGCCGCCCGCCCCACTGTCGGCTGCGGCGGGCGTGGCCATTCTTACACTGGTCGACGGGACCACCTCCCTGCATCTTGCCGGGGCGGCCAACTGCGTGGCAGTGAGAGATTGGGTGACCTTTCACACCGGCGCGCCACTGGTGAGCGCGGAGGCTGCGGATTTTGCCGTGGGCAGCTGGGACGCGTTGAACCCGGTGTCACGCTTTCGCATCGGGCGACCGGATTACCCGGATCGTTCGGCCACATTGATCATCGAAGTGCCCATACTGCACGCATCTGGGGCGCGCCTGACAGGCCCCGGCATCCAGGCCGCAGCACAGCTGTCACTGCCCGATATCGAAGCGTTTCAGGCCAATCGCGCCCTGTTCCCGCTTGGCTTCGACACGATCCTGACCTGCGGCACCAGCTTGGCCGCCCTGCCCCGATCAACCCGTGTGGAGGACGTCTGATGTATGTGGCCGTCAAAGGCGGTGAGCGCGCCATCGACAATGCACATGCCTGGCTGGCCGAGGAACGCCGTGGCGATCAAGATGTGGCCGAGCTTTCGATCCCGCAAATTCGCGAGCAGCTGAAGCTCGCGGTGAACCGGGTGATGGCAGAAGGCTCGCTGTACGACCCGGATCTGGCCGCGCTGGCGATCAAGCAATCGCGGGGTGATCTGATCGAGGCGATTTTCCTGATCCGCGCCTACCGCACGACCCTGCCACGCCTCGGTGCCTCGACCCCAGTGGACACTACCGCGATGACCGTGGACCGCCGGATTTCCGCGACGTTCAAAGACCTTCCGGGCGGGCAGGTTCTGGGGCCGACGTTTGACTACACGCACCGGCTTCTTGACTTCAAACTTGCCGCAGAAGGTGGGCCACCACCGGCACCGGCGACTGCCCCCGCCTATCTGGGTCCGGTCCAACATGTGACCGAGTTTCTGAACCGCGATGGGCTGATACAGGAAGAGCGGCCGGATGACGCCGTGCCGCCGGACCTGACCCGTACGCCACTGGAACTGCCCGCCAGCCGCCCGCTTCGGTTGCAGGCAATGACGCGCGGCGATGAGGGGTTCATCCTGTCGATGGCTTATTCAACCCAGCGCGGCTATGGCCGCACCCATGCCTTTGTGGGAGAGCTGCGCATCGGTCGGGTGGCGGTAGAAATGGACATCCCCGAACTGGGATTTGCCATCGAGATCGGCGAGATCGAGCTGACCGAATGTGAAACGGTGAACCAGTTCAAGGGCAGCAAGATCGAACCACCGCAATTCACCCGAGGTTATGGTCTGGTTTTCGGGCAATCCGAACGCAAGGCGATTGCGATGTCTTTGGTCGACCGTGCCCTGCGCTGGGAAGAACTGGGCGAGGATTTCATCGGTGCCCCGGCGCAGGACGAGGAGTTCATCCTGTCGCATTGCGACAACATCCAGGCGACCGGGTTTCTGGAACACATCAAGCTGCCGCACTACGTCGACTTCCAGGCCGAGTTGGAAATGGTCCGCCGCCTGCGCAACGAAGCGAGCGCCGCAAGAGAGGCCGCAGAATGAGCGATCAAGCCTATAACTTCGCCTATCTCGACGAACAGACCAAGCGCATGATCCGGCGTGCGATCCTGAAAGGTATTGCGGTTCCCGGCTATCAGGTGCCCTTCGCCAGCCGCGAGATGCCGATGCCTTATGGCTGGGGCACCGGCGGCGTGCAGGTAACCGCCGCCTGCCTGACCCCCGAGGACCGGCTCAAGGTCATCGACCAGGGTGCCGACGACACCACCAACGCGGTGTCGATCCGCAAGTTCTTTCAACGCACCGCCGGAGTTGCGGTGACTGAGGCGACGCAGGAAGCCAGCATCATTCAGACCCGCCACCGCATTCCCGAGGTGCCGCTGACCGAGGGGCAGATCCTAGTCTATCAGGTACCGATCCCGGAGCCTCTGCGGTTTCTGGAGCCGCGCGAGACCGAGACGCGCAAGATGCACGAGTTGGAAGAATACGGGCTGATGCACGTAAAGCTGTATGAGGACATTGCGCGCCATGGGCAGATCGCCACCGCCTACGCCTATCCCGTTAAGGTGGAAGGGCGCTATGTGATGGACCCCTCACCTATCCCCAAGTTCGACAACCCGAAACTGGGCGGCAACCCTGCGATCCAGCTGTTCGGGGCCGGGCGCGAACAGCGTATCTACGCGATACCGCCCTATACGAATGTGGTCAGCCTCGACTTTGACGACCATCCGTTTCAGGCCACCAAGGCTGCGCATGACTGTGACCTTTGTGGCTCGGCCGACAGCTATCTGGACGAGGTCATCACCGATGATCAGGGCAGCAGGATGTATGTCTGCTCGGACACCGATTTCTGCGCTGGGCGGCGGACCGCGGGCTGCACCGGGCGCCTATCCGCGGCCGAGCAAAAGGGAACCTTGCCATGAACGCGCTTGCAAAGCTGTCCACAACCGAAGCATCGCCATTGCTGTCTGTTCATTGGCTGACCAAGCGATACGGCACCCGGATTGGTTGCTCAGAGGTCAGCTTCGAGCTGTTTCCCGGCGAGGTTCTGGGGATCGTCGGGGAAAGCGGGTCGGGAAAGTCGACGCTGTTGTCCTGTCTTGCCGGGCATCTGAAACCCGACTTCGGGCGCATATCCTTTGACGGTCGCGATGTGCTGAACATGGGCCAGCCGGAGCGGCGGCGTCTGGCGCGCACCGATTGGGCCTATGTCCACCAAAACCCGCGCGACGGGTTGCGGATGGGCGTGTCAGCCGGGGGCAATGTCGGCGAACGGTTGATGGCAGTGGGCGCCCGCCACTATGGCGACATCCGCAGCAAGGCGACAGATTGGCTGGGCCGGGTAGAGATCGCCGCCGACCGGATCGATGACCGGCCAACCGCGTTTTCCGGAGGGATGCAGCAACGGCTGCAGATCGCCCGCAATCTGGTGACCGGCCCGCGGCTGGTGTTCATGGACGAACCGACCGGCGGGCTTGACGTGTCGGTGCAGGCGCGGCTGCTTGATCTGCTGCGCGGGCTGGTGCGGGATCTTGGTCTGTCGGTGATCATCGTGACGCATGATCTGGCGGTGGTGCGGCTGCTCGCTGATCGGTTGATGGTGATGAAATCCGGCAAGGTGGTCGAGCAGGGCCTGACCGATCAGGTACTGGATGATCCACAGCATGCCTACACCCAGCTTCTTGTGTCTTCCGTTTTGCAGGTTTAGCCGATGATCCAGATATCCAACCTTTCCAAAGCCTTCACGCTGCACAATCAGGGTGGCACGGTGATCCCGGTGATGGCCGGGGCAGAGCTGAGCGTTGCTCCGGGCGAATGTGTCGGTCTGACCGGGCAGTCGGGTTCGGGCAAATCTACGTTGATGCGCATGGTCTATGGCAATTACCTTTCGGACGGCGGGTCGATCCGCGTGGGTTCGCTGGATGTGGCCACAGCTGAACCCCGGCAGATCATTCGTCTCAGGCGCGAAACCTTGGGCTATGTCAGCCAGTTTCTGCGGGTGGTGCCACGGGTGCCGACGCTTGATGTGGTCTCGGAACCGCTGTTGCAACTGGGCGCCAGCCCGTCCGTGGCCCACGCGCGGGCGGCAGAACTTTTGTCGCGCCTTAACATTCCCGAACGGCTTTGGTCACTGTCCCCCACCACGTTTTCCGGCGGCGAGCAGCAGCGCGTCAATATCGCGCGCGGCTTTGCACACCCCTACCCTGCACTGCTGTTGGACGAACCCACAGCCAGCCTTGATGCCGTGAACCGCGATGTGGTGCTTGCCTTTATTGAAGAGGCCAAGGCGCGCGGTGCGGCGATCCTTGGCATCTTTCACGATGAAGGCGCACGTGTCCGGGTTTGCGACCATTTGGTTGACGTGACGCGCTTCACGCCGGGTATCGCCGCATGACACGGCTGATCGCCATCGTTGGGCCTTCGGGCGCGGGCAAGGATACGCTGATCGCCGGGGCGATTGCGGCGCGGCCAGAAATCAGACTGGTACGGCGCGTCATCTCTAGGCCCGCGGCCGCGGGCGGCGAAGACTACGAAGGGGTAAGCGAGGTCGAGTTCGCCCGTCGCCGTGCAGCTGGGGATTTCGCGTTGGATTGGCAGGCGCATGGGCTGCACTACGGCATTCCGAAGGCTGCACTGGCGCAGGGCGGTGATGTTGCCTTCAACGGTTCACGCGCGGCGCTGCCAATTGCGCTACAGCGCTTTCCCGATCTGAAGGTCATCCTGATCACTGCGCCGGATGCGATTCTTGCCCAGCGCCTTGCAGAACGCGGCCGGGAAGCTGCGGCCGATGTTCAGCAACGCCTCGCCCGTGCCGCGTTTACGCTTCCCGATGGGGTCAGTGCCGAAGTCGTGGTCAATGACACAACACTTGAGGTTGGGATCGCCCGATTGCTGGCAGCGCTTCAGCCGGAAAGGGCGGCGCGGTGAAGCAAGTGGAACTTCCCCTCGCCATCTTCGCCAAACAGGCAGAGATCCTCGATCACAAAGGGACGCGGCAGGACAGGTGCGAAGTGGTGCCTGACGGTTGCCGCGACCACCTCTTTTTCGACCGGCTGCAGACGCGAGGTCAGGGTCATGTGGAACTGGAACTCTTCCATCACATAAGGGTATCCCCAGCGCTCGAACAATGCAGCTTGCCGCGAGGACAAGAGTTCTGGATGGCGTTTCAGACGGTCCGAAGCCGTGAGAGGCGCGCGCAGGGAATCCGTGCCCTCGACCACCGCCGCTGCAAGCGCCAGCACTTCGCTTTCGCAGCCATCAAGGGTCAGGGCGAGAAAGCCCTCGATGCTATCCAGCCGCAGTCCGTCGCAGCGTGCCGGTTGCAAACGGGTGGCCAAAGCATCGACTGCGGCGCGAACCTCTTGTTCGCTCAGCCCATCGGCGAGGCGGAACGGTGCGCGGATCGTGCCATGAAACCCGTACTTTCGCGGCGCCACCGTGATGTCCGGCATGGGTATCGGCAAACCGGGCAAATCAGGGTGCGGAAGTGTTATTCCGGCGACGGTATCCCATCCCAGCCAGTGCGCAGCCCTATCGGCAAAATTGCCAGGACGCGGGGCATAGTAGACAGCATAACGTTTCATCGTTTCCATAGGTTTCGACCTAGTCAGGCACTGTCACATCCATGTGACAGTGCCATGCCATTCACCCCGGTTCTTACCATGATCGCAAGACAGGACTGCACGCCATGACGAATATCATTCTTGCCAATGCCACCCTTGTCCTGCCGAATGAAGTGGTACGCGGTTCGATCATGTTGGCCGATGGATACATCGTCGAGATCGACCAGGGTTCGGGCGTTCCCGCGGGTGCGGTCGATTGCCAGGGCGATCTGGTGATGCCCGGCCTGATCGAGCTGCATACCGACAATCTGGAGCGCCATATCGAGCCGCGCCCACGCGTGAACTGGCCGCATCAGGCGGCCATCATCGCCCACGACGCCGAGCTTGCTAGTGTTGGCATCACCACGGTGTTTGATGCCCTGCGGGTCGGGTCCGTGGTATCCGATTTGAAGGCCAACTACGGTGAATACGCCCGCGCGTTGGCCGACGAGATTCTTGATCTGCGGACCAAGGGTGCGTTGCGGATCAACCACTTGCTGCACTTGCGGGCAGAGGTCTGCTCTGAAACCTTGATCGACGAGATGGCGAAGTTCGGACCGGGCGACAGCATCGGCATTGTCAGCCTGATGGACCACACACCAGGTGAGCGGCAGTTTCGAGATGTGATGAAGCTGAAGGATTACATCTGCGGCAAGCACGGTCTGTCGGATGACGGATTTCTGGAACACGTCGCCGGCCTGCGCCTGCTGCGCGACAAGGTTGGCGCACTGCACGAGACGACCGCAGTAAGCGAGGCACGTCGTTACGGCGCCACGCTGGCAAGCCATGATGACACAACTGCGCAGCAGGTGGCGGTTTCTGCGGAAAACGGTGCACATTTTGCCGAATTCCCGACGACCGCCGAGGCCGCACAAGCCTGCAGGGATCATGGCATTCTGGTGATGATGGGCGCGCCAAACCTGATCCGGGGCGGATCGCATTCCGGCAATGTCGCGGCCGCTGATCTGGCCGAAGCTGACCTGCTGGACATTTTATCGTCGGACTATGTGCCGTCGTCCCTGCTGTCAGGGGCGCTGATGCTTGGCGATCTTTGGGGCGATGTGGCGCGTGGGATAAGCACGGTCACCGCCGCGCCTGCGGATGCCACGGATCTGACCGACCGAGGCCAGTTGAAAGCGGGATTGCGCGCCGACCTGATCAGGGTCGCACGGGTGGGTTCCACCGGCGTCGTGCGCGGCGTTTGGGTCTCAGCCAATCGCGTGGCCTGACACCAACTTAGGTCAGCCCTGTGCCAACCGGTGCTCAACGACGGGTGGCAGCACGCAAAGCATCTCGTACAACAGGTTCGCCCCGATCAGGGCCGTGTTGCCGGACGGATCGTAAGGCGGCGACACTTCGACAAGATCGCCACCGACCAAGTTCAGACCGGCGCAGCCGCGCACGATCTCGAGCCCTTGCCAGATCGTCAGGCCACCGGGCTCTACGGTGCCGGTGCCGGGTGCGAAAGACGGGTCCAGACTGTCGATGTCGTAAGACAAGTAGACCGGCGCGTCACCGATCCTGGCGCGGATTTCGGCCATCAACGGGGTCAGAGACTTGTGCCAGCACTCTTCGGCCTGAACCACTGTCCAGCCTTGCTTTCTGCCCCAGTCAAAGTCTTCGGGCGCATAACCGGTGCCGCGCAGGCCAATCTGGAACACCTTGTCATTGATCAGACAGCCATCTTCCCAGGCGCGGCGAAACGGGCAACCATGCGCAACTTTTTCGCCGAACATCGTGTCGTTGATATCGGCATGGGCATCGACATGGATCAGGGCAACCGGACCATGCCGCTTTTTCATCGACCGCAGGATTGGCCAGGTCAGCGTGTGGTCGCCACCCAGCGTCAACGGGATCACCCCATGCGACAACACCTCGTCATAGTGCGCGGTGATGATGTCGACCGTCTTTTTGAGGTCAAAGGTGTTGATCGCCACATCGCCGATATCTGCGACCTGCATCGCCTCAAAAGGCGCGGCGCGCGTGGCCATGTTGTAAGGGCGCAGCATCCGGCTTTCGTCGCGGATCTGGCGCGGGCCCAGCCGGGTTCCGGGCCGGTTCGAGGTACCGTGATCCATCGGAATTCCGATGAAGCAGGCATCCAGCCCTTCAGCCGTGGCTTGTGTGGGCAGCCGCATCATCGTGGCCGGCCCACCAAAACGCGGCATCTCGTTGCCGCCAAGCGGTTGATTGGTGATCCTTGGGTTGGTCATCGCGGCCCCTGCTGCAGAGTGGTTGGGGATCAGCATGGCGCGACGAGGTCGAAAACACCATGCCCCAAAGCCCGCGCGGCCGGGTTCGCCGGTTTCTTGTAACGCAAAACGGGATCAACCGGCATTGCGTAGCATCAGGTTAATCAGAATAGCCGCGTGGCGCGACCTGGTCAGGTCAAGCGTCGAACATCCCGGCGTAGATCCGGCGCAGTTCCGCCTTCTGCACCTTGCCCATCGCGTTGCGCGGCAGCTCAAGCAAGACAATGATCCGCTTTGGAATTTTGAACGCCGCCAAATCATTCCGTAGCGCCAGCCGCAGGGCCTCGGGGTCTGGCGCTGCACCGACTGAGGCGAGGATACAGCCAACCACAGCTTCGCCAAAGTCGGGGTGTGGCAGGCCGATGACCGCCGATGCTGCGACGCCGTCCAACTTGTCCAATGCCGCCTCGACCTCGGCTGGATAGACGTTCAAACCGCCCGTGATCACCAGGTCCTTGGACCGACCCAGAATGCTGAGATACCCGTCGGCATCAAACGCCCCCATGTCGCCGGTGATGAAATAGCCATCCGCCCGAAATTCCTTGGCGGTCTGCTCGGGCATCCGCCAATAGCCGTGAAAGACGTTTGGGCCTTTGACCTCGATGGACCCGGTTTCACCTTGGGTCACCGCATGTCCGGTGGTCGCGTGGGCAATGCGCACCGACACCCCTGGCAAGGGCCTGCCAACGGTGCCGGGCCGCCTCGTGCCATCAAAGGGGTTGGTGGTGATCATGCTGGTTTCCGTCATCCCGTAGCGTTCCAAAATGCGGTGGCCGGTTCGCGCCTCCCACGCCGCAAACGTCACGGCTGAAAGCGGTGCAGAGCCGCTGATGAACAGTCGCAGCGGGGCTGCAAGCTGCCGGGTCAATCCCGATTCTGCCAGAAGTCGGGTGTAAAACGTGGGCACACCCATCATTACGGTCGCCCGGGGCAGCGCGCGCAGCACGTCTTGAGGAACAAAGGCATCCTGAAAGATCATCGAAGCGCCGGAGTACAGAACGCAGTTCGTCGCCACAAACAGCCCATGCGTGTGAAACACCGGCAAGGCATGCAGCAGCACGTCTTGCGGTTGGAAGTGCCACATCTGCACCAGCGCCTCAGCGTTTGAGGACAGGTTCTTGCGGCTCAACATCACCCCTTTTGACCGCCCGGTGGTGCCAGAAGTGTAAAGGATTGCTGCGATATCGTCAGGCGCATGGGTCGGGCCTGCAAATTCCGCAACCACCTGCGCCGCGCGTTCCGCAAGCTGCGCCAATGCGGTGACTGGCCTGCCTTCGTCCGCCAGAATATCTCTTCGCTCTGCATCGACAATGATCAACGCGGGTTCTGCATCATCCAGAAAATACCGCGTTTCCTGAAGGGTATAGCCAGGGTTCACGGGAAGGAACACCGCACCCATCCGCAGGCAGGCAAGATAAATCGTCAGCGCTGCTGCGGTCTTCTGCACTTGCAGTAGAACCCGGTCACCCCTGCGAACTCCAAGCTCTGCAAGCGCGTTTGCGAACCGCCCGGTATTGGCCAGAAGGTCCGCATAGGTGACATCACCAGCCGCATCCCGCCGCATCCAGATGCGTGCGGCGTCAGTGGCCTGCGCCCGAAGCATTGCGATAACATCGACACTCATCCCTGCGTCCCCATCCCTTCAGACAACCTCATTGCGGCACCCGAACTGTATGCGCCGATGCCATGGCCCTCGCACGGCAGCGGTCAATGTTGCTGGCCCGCGCCAGCCTGTCCAGCCGACCGTCGCACCACTTCGGATATCTGCAAAAGCTGTTTGGCGAGGGGGCTGGTCTTGCGCCAAACCATCCCGATGGTCCGCATCGGTAGCGGACTCCCAAAGCGGGCAATCGAGACGGAAGCTGATCGCGCCTCGACGGAGACAGCCATTTCGGGGATCAAGGTCACCCCAATGCCCGCCCCGACCATCTGCACCAGGGTCGTCAGAGAACTGCCGTCCATCAACTCACGCGGTTGGGCTGAGGTCATGGAGCAAAACGACAGCGCCTGATCGCGAAAGCAGTGGCCTTCCTCCAGCAACAGCAAGCGCATCTCGCGCAGCATCTCACGGTCTGGCACAGGTTTGCCTTCGTCGGATTTTGGGCGCACCAGAACGAAAGTTTCGGAAAACAGTGCCACCTCAGTCAACGACGGCTCAGAGACCGGCAAAGCTACGATTGCCGTATCAAGCCGACCATCGGCCAGGTCCTGCAACAGCTTTGGTGTCACCGTTTCGCGGATCTGGAGATCAAGTTCAGCATTCATCCGCGCCAGATTGCCGATGATAGTGGGCAGAAGATAAGGCGCTACCGTTGGGATTACGCCGATCCGAAGCCGCCCCATTAACCGGCCTTTCCAAGCGCGTGACAGGTCTTCAAGCTCATCGACCGATCGCAGAACGTCGCGCACCCGAAGTGCAAATTCTTCGCCAAATTGGGTCAGGCGCACGTGACGTGGGCCGCGTTCGAACAGCGCCGTGCCAAGGGACGTCTCCAGCTCCTTGATCTGCATCGACAACGCCGGCTGCGAGATGGAACAGACATCTGCCGCACGCCCGAAATGGCCTTGCTGAGCCAACGCCTCGAAATATCGAAACTGGCGGAGCGTGATATTGTTCATAATCCAGCCTTATCAATATGATCAGCAAATCCAACTTATCCTAATGATCAGACTTTGCTAGGGTTCCTTCATTCGCAGATTCGCCCGGTTTTGCTGCATTTCGTCGAATCGGCGGGCCGTGACAAAATTCCTAAAGCATCCAAGATGGAGAGACCCCAATGGACGGAAATGACAACGTCAGTGCAGGCAAGTGCCCGGTGATCCATGGAGTGGCAAAGCAAGCAACCCTTGGTGCACGGTCCCTTCGCGATTGGTGGCCGAACCAGTTGAACCTGAAGATGCTGCATCAGAATGCGGCAGTGGTCAGCCCGATGGCGCCATCCTTCAACTATGCCGAAGCGTTCAATTCGCTTGATCTGCCCGCGTTGAAGTCGGATCTCTATGCGCTGATGACAGATTCGCAGGACTGGTGGCCAGCTGACTACGGCCACTACGGGCCGTTCTTCATTCGTATGGCCTGGCACAGCGCCGGAACCTACCGTACCGGCGACGGGCGCGGCGGGGCGTCTTCCGGCACACAGCGGTTTGCGCCGCTCAATTCCTGGCCGGACAACGTGAACCTCGACAAGGCCCGCCGGCTGCTTTGGCCGATCAAGCAGAAATACGGCAACAAGATCTCCTGGGCCGACCTGATGGTCCTGACTGGCAACTGCGCACTGGAATCGATGGGTTTCAAGACCTTCGGCTTTGGCGGCGGCCGGGAAGATATCTGGGAGCCGGAGGAAGACATCTACTGGGGTGCTGAAGATACCTGGCTTGGCGACGCCCGCTATACCGGCGACCGAGAGCTTGAGGCGCCTCTGGCTGCGGTGCAGATGGGGCTGATCTACGTGAATCCCGAGGGCCCGAACGGCAAGCCTGATCCCCTGGCATCGGCCCGCGACATTCGCGAAACGTTTGCTCGGATGGCGATGAACGATGAGGAAACCGTGGCCTTGATCGCGGGCGGCCACACCTTCGGAAAGACCCATGGCGCGGGCGATGCCGCGCTGGTCGGGCGCGAACCCGAAGGCGCGGGCATCGAAGCGCAGGGTTTCGGCTGGATCAACAGCTTTCACTCCGGCAAGGGCGTTCACACCACCAGCAGTGGTCTTGAGGGAGCATGGACACCGACGCCGATCCAATGGGACAACAGCTATTTTGACACACTGCTTGGCCATGATTGGGACCTTACGCGCAGCCCCGCTGGCGCACAGCAATGGACGCCGAAGGACCCTGCCGCCAGAACCACGGTGCCGGATGCACATGACCCGTCCCTCCGTCACGCACCGATGATGGCCACCACCGATATCGCGCTGAAGGTCGACCCGATCTATGCGGCGATTTCGAAGCGTTTCCACGAAGACCCGGACCAATTCGCAGATGCCTTTGCCCGTGCATGGTACAAACTGACCCACCGCGATATGGGGCCGCGGGTGCGGTATCTTGGCAACGACGTGCCAGCCGAAGAACTGCTGTGGCAGGATCCGGTTCCTGCGGCCATACACAAGCTGATCGATGCCAAGGATATCGCGGCGTTGAAGTCCAGGGTCCTCGCATCCGGCCTCAGCATTTCGCAGCTGGTCAGCACTGCCTGGGCGTCTGCTGCAACCTTCCGAGGGTCGGACAAGCGTGGCGGGGCCAACGGTGCCCGTATCCGCCTTGCCCCGCAAAAGAACTGGGCGGTGAACCAGCCTGCACAACTGGCCACCGTGCTTGCCAAGCTTGAGGAAATCCAGACCGGCTTCAACGCAGCGCAATCAGCCGGCAAGGCGGTGTCGTTGGCCGACATGATCGTACTTGCCGGATGCGCGGCCGTCGAAGCCGCTGCCAAGAACGCCGGCCATGACGTGACAGTGCCATTCACGCCCGGACGCACGGATGCCACCCAAGCGCAGACCGACATCGACGCGTTTGCTGTGCTTGAACCGGCGGCTGATGGGTTCCGCAATTACCTGAAGGCCGACTATGCCCTTACCGGGGAAGAGTTGCTTGTTGATCGTGCGCAACTTCTGACGCTGACCGCGCCGGAGATGGCGGTGCTTGTCGGCGGTCTACGCGTGTTGGGCGCAAACGTCGGGCAATCACCGCATGGCGTGTTCACCATGCGGCCCGGTGCGTTGACGACGGATTTCTTCGTGAACCTTCTCGACATGCGCACGGTCTGGACCGCCGCATCTGACGCGGGGGATGTCTTCGAAGGCCGCGACCGGACCACCGGCAATGTAAAGTGGGTCGGCACGCGCGTTGACTTGGTGTTCGGATCAAACTCGCAACTTCGCGCGTTGGCCGAGGTTTACGCTTGTGACGGGGCGCAGGCTGGATTTGTGCATGACTTTGTGGCGGTGTGGACAAAGGTGATGAACCTTGATCGTTTCGACCTCACCTGACAACGGCCATCAACGCTGCCCCCGATGAAACGTCTCGGGGGCAGCAGCTGGGCAAATTCGCGTCAGCGTCGCGCTGAACAGTTTTCGACGGTGGCCATTGATGCGCCCATCCGTGCGGCTATTGCACCGTAAACGGCACCTTCGCGCGAAGAATGGTCTCGTCTTCCTTGTAGAAGGCGCGCACTTCATAGGATCCGGGCTTGATCGGCGCGATCAGCGTCGCGGTTCCCACTTCGGCGCCCTCAGTGTAAACGTATTGCAAGAAACTCATGTTGCTGCTGCCGGCTTCGGCAGTCGAGATGTAGTCGCTGGGGTCACCGAACATGCCCGAATAGGTAATCGTGATCGTTTCGCCGGGTGCGAATGTGGTCTTATTCAGTGACAACGTGGCGCGGGCTTCAAAGGACGGCTCGCCCGGGGCCGGTGTCGCAGCGCCCGCAATGGTGAACGGTATGCTGCCACGCAATATGGTTTCGTCTTCTCGGAAAAAAGCACGCACTTCGTAGGCACCGGCATTCGTTGGGCCAACAAGGGTCACCGTGCCGTCAACTGCGGCATTGGTATAGGCATATGTCAGGTAGGTGGCATTTGATGCCCCGACAGGCGCGGTCGAGACGTAGTCTTGACTGTCGCCGGACATGCCCGCGAAGGTAACAATGATCGCCTCGCCCGGTGCGTATTCGGATTTGTCGAGCATCAGGGACGCGCGCGCTTCGTCTGCGGGTCCGGCTGGTGGGATGACTGTCGCTGCATCTGGTGGGGTTGCAACGGGCGCGGCACTTCCCGCCACAGTGAAGGCAACGCTGCCGCGCAGTTCGCTTTCGTCTTCGCGGAAGAACGCACGGATTTCGTAGCTGCCGGGAGTAGACGGGGCAATCAGCGTCGCCGTCCCTTCACGAGCACTTTGCGTGTAAACATATTGCAGGTAGCTCGCGTTCGGGGACCCGATTTCGGCGGTCGAGAGATAATCCTGATCATCCCCGGACATGCCGGAAAAGCGGATCGTTATCACCTCCCCCGGCGCGTATTCGGGCCTATCAACTGCGAGAGTGGCCTCGCCGCGCTCGACCGAGAAATCCCGGCTGAGGCTGCTTTCCTCAGACCCATCACCGGGCTTCACCGTGGCTTGCAGCAGGTAGACGCCAGGCGTCAGGTTGCCATGGGTCTGGATTTCCGTTTCTGCCGCTGAGGTATCAGGGACATAGATGCCAGCCACCCACGCGTAATCGTTGGAGACGGACATGATCCCCACAGTGGCCGAAGACCCTTCTGGCAGGTTCAGAAAACTGATCCTCGGGTCGCTGCCCTCGGCGTAGCTCAGCGCGTCCAGGGTCAGCCGGGGCGCGGCGAGGATGGCGCGCGCCTCGACCGCGTAGGCACCTTCAGGATAGATCTCCAGATAGTCAGCCGCGCCAACGCCGCTTGCAGCGACGATTGACATGAAAAGATCGCTCTGATCGGGATCAGCCTCAGGTTTGAACCCCGACCGTCGCAGCATCGCGGCCCGAAAATCTGCACCATTCAGCGGACTTCCAGTCGGCGAGATGATGTCAGATAAAGCGACGACCGTTGGCTCCAGATTGCGACTGTCAGCAAAGACAATGGCAAAACCGGTTTGGCCAAAGACGAGGTCCTTGTAGACAACCGCAAAGCGCAGCGGCAGCGTGGCGCTGGCTTCGCCCAGTCGCACAACCTGCGCATCGCCAAAGATCTGCGGATCAAAGAAGTCGATCAAGACAGAGCTCGCCTCGGCCCTCGCCGCCCGCACATCAGCAATTGGAAGCGGCGCACTGCCAGCGACAGCAGTGAAATGGGCAATGGTTTGATCGACCGGAGCGGTGGTCAGAAACTGCAACTGCCCAGTCGCTCGCGTTGCAGCCGTCAGCCACAAATACTCCGCACCCGGTGGCAGATCAAAGCCCAGTTGTGCCGGATCGAAAGGCGCCGGATCAGGACCGTAGCCATCGCTCGAAGGCCGTTCCTTCACGCGTCTGGCCATCGCCTTGGCCACTGGATCAGCCGACATGAACGCCGCCGCCCAAGCCCCAGCGCGCACGTTGGAAACAGGGTCGCGCAAGAGGGCGCGAAGAACAGAGGTGTCGGCGCTGTCCGGCTGCAGCTTTCCAAGCGCATAGACCGCCGAAGTCCGTATCTCTGGGCTGACGTCGGTCAGCAGCACGCGGACAAGGTCGATGAAGGCCCCGCGGTCGCGGGTGTTTCCGGCCTCGGCCACCACATCAGCGACAAGCGCTGCGCTGCGATCTGTCGCCACTGCGCAAGCGAAGCTTTCGGCATCCTCGGCGCAAATCTTGTCTGCCATCGCGATGGCCTCCAGCGGATCCGCCCGCTCTTGCGAGACTACCGGATCGGCAAAAGCGGCAATTGCGGTCAAGAGCGCACAAGTCAAACGGACAAGGCGTGACAAATGGCTCATTTTTTGATGTAGGTTTGCATGGCTTTCTTGATCTGACCTACCCGATCGGCACATATCTCCGGATCGCCCTTGCACGCATAATCGGTGTCAGTGCAGAACGATGGCCGCAGAAAACCTGGGTTCGTCTCTGAAAGAAACCGTTCTACTCCGGTCTGCCGGGCGTAGCTTTCCACGCCTCCGACCGTTCTTGCCGCCTCGATCGCATCGACCACGAACAACACGACCTTGGTGTCTGTCGGATCAACACATCTGGTCATGATATCGCGCATACAGTTGTTCGCCGGTTGAGCGAACTTCTGGGTCAACTGGTCCATCAGTTCATCGCTGATCTTCTTTGCATTGGACCGCTCTGTGACCCAGACCGCGAAGGCATTGATTTCCTTTATGAACTCTCTGCAATTGCGGATCGGAGGTATGGTGTACTTGTTCGCTTCTTCCTTCTCGCACTCCTTCACGCGCGCAAGTTGGTCAGCAATCGCTTTTTGACGCGCTGCGGTGCTGAACGCCTTGCCATCCTTCTTTGCCTGTCTCAGCGCCTTTTCCGCATCCGCTTTCGCCTGCGCATAATCGGCCTTGGAGAAGCTGGGCTTCGACGGATCCTGACCGCATTTTGCGGCAATCTTGGTGAATGAGGGCTGCTGGTCAGTCAAATCTGCCCGCGCCGGATGGGCGGCTACGGCAAGCCAAAGGCAAACTACCGCTATCCAACGGAAATTCATATAAAAACTCCGATGCCAATCGGCTCATGGTATCATGACCATCTACGGTGTGTAAATCGGGGTCCCCGCTTCTAATAGGCGCCGTGCGTTCTCCGCCCAAGTCAGGAACGGATCAAGCTCCAGCGCCTGATCCAGCGCCCTGCGCGCCTCATCTACCTGTCCAGCATTCGCCAGCGCCAGCCCAAGCATCCCCTGCGCCAGCGCGTCCTGCGGTGCTTTGGCTACGGCATCGGCGAACAACGCCACCTCGTCACGGTACAGCCCAGCGCGGGCAAAAACCATCACCCCAAGCGACAGCGCCAGCACCACCGCAAGCCAAGGCCCAAAGCGCACCTTTGCCAGCATGATCGCACCCAGCAGCGAAAACCCGATTCCGGCCAGATACAGAGGTTTCAGCGCCACCGGATCAACCCGCCAGATCAGGCTGTTGGTCGGTAGTAGGGCGACGATCACCCAACCCAAGGCAAGGGCCGCCAGTGGCGCACGTTTGCGCCAGAAAAGCACGGCGGACGGGATCAGCAGCAACCCCGCAAGCCGCAGCACGGTCGGCGGATCGGTCCAGCCATAGCTTACTGGTTGACTGGGCAGGATGCTGATCCGCCATGGTTCCAGCCAGAGCCGGAACATCTCTGGCACCGCAAAAATATTTGCGCGCAAGGCATCCAACGGGCCACGCTGATCAAGGCTGAACCACACCAATTCCCGGTGTCGTGGCATCGCCATGATCACCCCTGCTGCCAGCAGTGCGCCCATCCAAACTGGTGCCGCCCGCGTCACCCGGACGCGAACCGTCTCTTTCTGCCCCACGGTTGCTTGCCAGATCAGCAGCAAGAGGGGCGCGACCAAAGCAGTCTCGCGTGCCAACGGTGCGAGGAATGCGCAGAAGAACGCTAGCCATGGCCGCGCCTTACGTCCCGTCGCCGCCAGTAAGGCGGCCAAGATCAATACTGCAGACAACCCCATGGATCGACCGGATACATAGCTCACGGTCTCGGTCATCGCCGGATGCAGGGACCAAAGGAGCGCAGCCAACCCGGCGATCGTAAGCGATTGCGGCGGAGCGGCCCCAGTCATACGGCTGGCGCGGTCCAGAAGCATGAAAACCAGCACAACGACGACCAGATGCAGCCCGAGGTTAACGGAATGAAAGGCCGCCGCGTTCATCCCGTGGAGTGCATCCTGCGCGGCATAGCTGGCCTTCAATAAGGGTCGCACCATGTCGGGCAGCCGATCAAGGAACGTCGCTGCCTGAGCGGACGGATTTCGCACCACATCATTAAGATCATCATAGACAAAGCCACCCCACAACGCGGGCGCATGAAAGACCAGCGTCGTCGCCACAAGTCCGAAAGTGATCAGAGGACGGAGCGGACCGGGCGTCTGCGGCCCGGTCCAGAATGGCCTAGAAACAAAGGGTAGCTGCGCCATGTGGCGTCAACTTTGCGGGCGGGTCTTCTTTGGATCGTAATGCGACAACGGCACGATCTGCGCAGGAAGACGCTTTTGCTGTCCATCCAGCTTGCCCACTTCGACCGCAGTTCCCACATCCGCATGGGCCACATCAACCCGTGCCAGCGCGATGTTCTTGCCCAACAACGGTGAGCGCATTGACGAGGTCACCACCCCAACCTGTGCGCGCCCGATATGCAGGGTGTCGCCATGGCCGACCGTCACATTGGCGTCGATGTCCAACCCCACGAATTTTGCTCGCGGATGGTCCTTACGGCGGATCAGCGCCTCGCGCCCGATGAAGTCATCGGTCTTTGACTTTAGCGGCACGGTGAAGCCGATCCCGGCCTCGAACGGATCAGTCTGGTCGCTGAAATCATAGCCCGCAAAGATCAACCCTGCCTCAATGCGCACCATGTCCAGGGCGGCAAGGCCCATCGGACGAAGACCCCTATCCTCGCCGTGGGTCCAGACCGCGTCATAGACTGCATTGCCGTCCTTTGGATGGCAGAAGATTTCAAAGCCAAGCTCCCCCGTATAGCCGGTGCGCGACACGACAACTGGCGCACCGCTCGGCCCGCCCAGACGCCCGATGGTAAAGCGGAACCACCCAAGCTCGTCGATGGTGGGTTGGTGCGGGGCTGTCCAGATTGCACGGCGCATGATCTCGCGGCTGTTCGGGCCTTGAACGGCAAGGTTGTGCAGCTGATCCGTGCTGCTGCGGACCATCGCCCGCAGGCCCAGCTTTTCAGCCTGCTCGCGGATCCAGATCGCGCCGTAATCGTCCCCACCGATCCAGCGGAAATTGTCCTGCCCCAGACGAAAAGCGGTGCCGTCGTCGATCATCCCGCCGTGGTCATAACACATGGCGGAATAGACCACCTGGCCTTGGGCAAGCTTTTTCATGTCGCGTGTCAGCACCCATTGCATCAACGCCTCGGCGTCCGGTCCGGTCACCTCGACCTTGCGCAAGGGCGACAGGTCCAGCACCACCGCTTTTTGGCGGCAGGCCCAGTATTCCTCGATCGCGCCATTCTGCGAATAGACCTGCGGCAGCCAGTAGCCCTTGTATTCCACATGGTGCCTGGTCTTGGCCGAGATACGCTCGTGGAATGCAGTTTCCTTGGTCATCTTCGGCTCCTGATCAGGGGTCGGTCGGTAGGCAACGGAACGGCTGAATTTCTCGGCCCCGGAATAGGTACGAACGTGGATGTCCGACAGATACCAGCCATTTGCGGGCGAGGTGTCGTCCGGGCAGGCGGAGTTCACGCAAACAAGGTCGGTCAGCGCGCGGAACAGAACGAAATCGCCAGGGCGCGACCACGGCTCGTCGCTGATCAGCAAGCCATGCGCGTCGATGTTGGTGTTGAAGAACAGGTTTACTGCCATCCACCCCGGACGGGAACTGACCCCATGCTGGGCTAGCGCAGTGTTGAAGTTGTCAGAACAGTTCACGTGGCCCGGATAGCCAATGTCGTCATAGTATTTGGACGCGCAGGCCATCGCAAAGGCATCATGGCGGCCGACGGTATCTTGCACAACCTCGACAAGGGGCACCCAGTCCTGATCATAGTATTTCGAATGCAGGCCCGGCATTGAATAGGCATGGCCCATCAAAGTGCGCGAGGTTGTGACATCGAGCGCATGTTCAATGCCCCGGTCCAGTTTTCGCGCATCGAAACACTGGAAATCAGTGCATTGGCGGCCATCGACATCGAGGATCTGAATGAAATCCCCCGCCTTGACAAAGTAGCTTTCCGCGGTGGCAGATTTCACCCGCAGATCGAGGATCGGATCGGCAAGGGGATCGGGAAGATCGTATCTGCCGACTTGGCGGGGCGTGGCGCGCCTAATCTCGACGGTGATCGGGGTCGCCGTATCCTGCGCATCCGGTGCCATCGGCAGCCCGGGGGCCGCCGTGATCAGCCAACCATCCGCCTGTGCCACAAGGTGCTGTGTGGCCTTTGGCGGTGTCGCTGCATCAAAAAACCGCACGCCTCCCGCCTTGGCCAGATCAATTCCACGCAGGCTCAACCCCCGGCGCAGGTGCGACAGCCCGTCGCCGGCACGGTCACCAAGCGCCAGCATCGCCTTAAGTCCACCTCCGTCCGAATTCGGCGACAGGCCCAACACGCCAGCGTCGATGCGGCCAGTCTTTGTCGCTGCGATCACTTCGACCTGCTGTCCACCTTCATCGTTGATCATTGTGATCTGGTCGCCCTGACCGATCTGCAAAAGCCACGCCCCGCCGCCCGGAACAGTCTGGCGTTCCAGTCCATGATGGCGCTGCAGATCGCGCGGGACGATTATCCGGCTGGGACGCGGCGGACCGGGGATCACGCCGGGATAAGGGCTGTCGAGCATGGCTTTCCCCTCGTGCGTTACTTTATTGAGATTAAAACTTGTTCATTCACAAGAATAGCCACAGCACCATTGTGGCACAAGCGTTGGAACGCGGGAACCGCCAACAATCCAGCACTTGCGCCCGACCACGATCCCGTCAGAGCAAGCCCCCCCTATTCCGCAGCTGGTACCTTGAAGACCACGGCATCTTGCGGGCCTGTCAGCATCCGTCGCTCATGCTTTGGGCTTACCCCGAACAGTTCCGTATAGTGGCGCGCCATCGGGGCCGAGGTCAGATACCCGACCGAAGCCGCGATATCGCGCAGGGAATCGTTGGAATAGAGCACGCGCTGGCGAGCTTTGGACAACCGGAGTTGACGGTAGTATCGCAACGGGCTTTGGCCCGTTTCACGTTTGAACAGACGCTCAAAATGGCGACCTGACATGTCTACCGCAGCGGCCACATCGGGAATGCGCAGCGGGTCTTCGACATGGTTTTCAAACAGCCTGATCGCCTCACGGATCGCAGGCAGCAGTCTGTCCGCGGTGTTTCCTGTGCGTGCGACCGGCACCTTCTGGCTGGCATTCTCATCGCGCACGAACGGATGCTGGAACCAGCAGGCGACCTCGGTCATGCACTGGCGGCCAAGTCGTTCTTCGATCAACCGCAGCATCAGATCAAAAACCGCCCCCGCTCCCGACGCCGTTATGCGCCGCTTGTCGCGCAGGACCACAGCTTCGCTGGCCTCGACCTTTGGAAACTCCGCCCGAAAAGCCGCTTCATAGCACCAATGCACTGAGCATCCGCGTCCTTCCATCAGTCCGGCGCGGGCCAAGGGAAAAATCCCACCCGAAAACGCACCCAGCACCACGCCCGTCCGCTCCAGCCAGCGAAGCCGCGCCGAGCCCGCCCGTGCATCAGCAAACTGACCCGTGGGTGGCGACAAAAGGTACAGGTGGTCCACCTCACCGCAATTGGAAAGGGTTGCATCAGGCTCGAACCGTACCTCGGCCGAAGACCGCACCGGGGATTGGCTTTCTGCCAGCAGCCGCCACTCGAATTCCTTATGACCAGTGATCTCATTCGCGGCGCGCAACGGTTCGATTGCCGAGGTCAGGCAGGCCATCGGAAAGCCCGGAAACATCAGGAAGGCCAGTCTAAGCGGGGCGTCAGTAGCCATGGCTCGTTCAGTCCTCGGGCCAGAAACCGGGTGAGGTCGGCGCGCCATCGTCATACTTGGACAGCCAAGCGACCATTGCATCACGGTTGCGCAAGAACCCCTTGTAGGCGGCCACATCCGGGTGCAGGTCGCGCACCACGCGGTGCAGGCGGCGGCCCCATTTCGGTACAGTCACCAGTTCTTCGAACTTGCCCAGATAGCAGCGGATCGAAAACGCTATCGCATTCGAACGCGGCAGCCGGAACAGCGCCTGCAATTCAACACGCAAATGCTGCTTATGGCCAAGGTTGTCTTGCGTCAGCAAGGTCTTGGTCGGGCCCCAGACGGGATAGGTTTCAGGCGCGGTATCCAGCAGCGGATTGACCGTCATGGTCCAGTTGAACCGCCGCACCGGCGAGCCGTGCTGCAGCTTCATGAGGAATTTCAGCGCACGGTCGAACACACCCTTTTCGTGCGCCAAGGGCACTGGGGCGTGCCATTCGTGAAAGTTCATGCCCACATCGAAATCGACCGACCAGTCGGCCTGGCTGGTTGCAATCCCCGCGTCCATCCAGAG
>NZ_JANMET010000203.1:0-39838 GCF_031377265.1 Tabrizicola sp.
TCTTCCGCATTGACCGTGACACCCCACCGCGCCATGGCCTGATAGCGCGGCTGCCGATGCGCCAAAGCGCGCGCATAGGTCCAACGGACAAACTGATCAGGATCGCAGCTTTCTTCGTCAAAAGAATGGGTTGTGAGATACTCCTCCCACGCCGCATGAAGGAACTCTGACTGGTAGTACATTGGCTTTGGTGCGCGATCAAAGCGGCGGACCAATTCCAATGTACTACCAGCCGAAATTCCTTCATTCCGTATGGGAGGAGTACCGCGTAACTCATTCTGTTGAAGAAAACAATTGCGACCCTGATCACTTTGTTCGTTGGACCTATGCGCGCGCTTTGGCGCATCGGCAGCCGCGCTATCAGGCCATGGCGCGGTGGGGTGTCACGGTCAATGCGGAAGAAGTTGCGGCAGTCCGCAACCCCCGCGATTTTGACGATTTGATTGCGCTGGCGCTTGATCGCCCAGCCTGATCCCTTACATCCACCGCTCCATAGGAAGCGCAAAAATGCCCATCACCCTGCCTGAGACCCTGCCCGCCTACAACGTTCTGCGGAACGAAGGCGTCATGGTCATATCGCCCGAGCGCGCGGCCCGGCAGGATATCCGCCCCCTGCGGATCGGCCTGTTGAACCTGATGCCGAAGAAGATCCAGACCGAGAACCAGTTCGCCCGGCTGATCGGCGCGACGCCGCTGCAGATCGACCTGTCACTGATCCGCATGTCCGAACATCAGACGAAGAACACGGCAGCCGAACACATGGCCACCTTCTATCGCCCGTTTCAGGAAGTTAAGGCCGAGAAGTTCGATGGGCTGATCATCACCGGCGCGCCGATTGAGCACTTGCCCTTCGAGGCGGTCAGCTATTGGGATGAACTGACCGAGGTGATGAACTGGACGCAGACCAACGTCCAATCCACCTTTGGCGTTTGTTGGGGTGGGATGGCGATGATCAACCACTTCCACGGCGTGCAAAAGCACATGCTGCCTGCCAAGGCCTTTGGCTGCTTTCGCCACCGCAATTTGGCGCCGATCTCACCTTACCTGCGCGGGTTTTCGGATGATTTCGTGATCCCGGTCAGCCGTTGGACAGAGATGCGTGAGACCGGGATTTCAGCTGCCCCCGGCCTGCGCACATTGCTGGGGTCGGATGAAGTTGGCCCCTGTCTGGTCGAAGATGCCGCGCACCGGGCGCTCTATATCTTCAACCATTTCGAATATGACAGCGACACGCTGAAGCAGGAGTATGACCGCGATGTCGCGGCCGGTACGCCGATCAATGTTCCGCTGAACTATTATCCGGATGACAATCCCGCCCATCAGCCGATGAACCGTTGGCGCAGCCACGCACATCTTTTGTATGGCAACTGGCTCAATGAAATCTACCAGTCTACGCCCTATGACATCGCTGAAATTGGCCGCTAGCCTCATCCTGTTGTTGGCATTGGTGGCGCTTGGCGCCTATTGGCGCATCGGGGTACGCGAAGCTGCGGCCAATGCAGCCTTCCCGCCAGAGGGCCAGTTTGTTTCGGTTGAAGGCAGGCGCGTTCATCTGTTTGTCAAAGGGTCTGGGCCGGATCTGGTCTTGATCCATGGCGCCAGCGGGTCGCACCGGGATTTCACTTTTGATCTGGTGGATCGGTTGGCCGAGGATTTTCGGGTGATTGCGGTGGATCGTCCGGGCCTTGGCCATTCCGACCCGAACCCCGACATCAGCCTTGCGACACAGGCGCGGACCATCAAGGCCGCCGTCGCAAAGCTGGGTGCCGACAATCCCATCGTGCTTGGACAAAGTTATGGCGGGGCTGTCGCGCTGGCTTGGGCGCTGCAAGGCGGGCCAAAGGCGCTGGTACTGGTATCTGCCCCCAGTCTGCCATGGCCGGGGACGCTGGACATCTGGTATCGCATCACTTCGACACCGATCGGTCGTGCGATCGTTGTGCCGCTTGCATCGGCATTTGTGACGCAATCCTACGTCGATGCCGCAACCAGGATGGTCTTTGCCCCGGACCCGGTTCCGCCCGGCTACGACGCATGGATCGGCACCGCACTGACCTTGCGCACCGGGACCTTGGCAACCAATGTGGCGCAGGTGAACGGCCTGCGCGGAGAGCTGGTGCTTATGGAGCCACGCTATCCGTCACTGACTTTGCCGGTGGAACTGGTCCATGGCGACGGCGATACCGTGGTACCGCTGCACATCCACTCCGATCCGCTGTCCAGAATCCTGCCGATTGCAACGCTGACCATCGTCCACGGCGCGGGCCACATGCCGCATCACAGCCACAGCGATGTAGTGATCGCCGCCATCGCCAGAGCCGCATTGCACTGATCGGCTCAATCGCGATACTGACGCAAAATGGAGGAAATCATGGACCTGCCCTTTGACGGCGCAATCAGCCGATACTTCCGCGAAGGCGCACCAAAGGACGTGCGCCGTACCATCGAAAACGCGGGCAAGGATGAGATTTTGTCCAAGTCCTACCCCTACGTCGAAGAGATGAAGGGCAAAGATTACGAGGCCGCCATGCTGGGCCTGCAGATCCAACTGGCCCGGTTGCAAGCGGATGTTAAGGCCACCGGAAAGCGGATGGTCGTGGTGTTTGAAGGGCGCGATGCGGCCGGCAAGGGCGGCGCGATCAGCGCTGTTCGCGAAAACATGAATCCGCGGGTGGCAAACATTGTGGCTTTGTCCAAACCCTCGGACAGAGAGGCCGCGCAGTGGTATTTCCAGCGCTATGTGGACTACCTGCCAGCGGCAGGCGAATTGGCGCTGTTTGACCGCAGCTGGTACAACCGTGCGATGATCGAGCACGTCTTCGGCTTTTGCAAACCAGAGGACCGGGCCCGGTTCTTTCGGCAGTTGCCGGATTTTGAGAACATGCTGGTCGATGAAGGGATCGTGTTGATCAAGCTGTGGCTTGAAGTTGGTCGGGCAGAACAGCTGCGCCGCTTTCTCGCCCGCGAATGTGATCCGTTGAAACAGTGGAAACTGTCTTCGATTGATGTGGATGGCTTGCCGAAGTGGGATGACTATTCCGCCGCAATTGCCGAAACGATGAAGAAGACGCATTTCAAGGTGGCGCCCTGGACGGTGATCCTGTCGGATGACAAGAAGCGCGCCCGGATTGCCGCCATCCAGACGCTGCTGCACTCGATTGACTATGTCGGTAAAGATCTGAGCGTGATTGGTACCATCGATCGCAAAATCTGCGGCGGCCCGGCCTTGCGCTCCAAGGAATGACGTGAAGCGCGGGTATCATCACGGCAACCTAAGGCAGGCGCTGGTGGAGGCCGCATTGGCGCTGATCGCCGAAAAGGGGCCGCAGGGCTTTACCCTTTCAGAAGCGGCCAAGGCGGCTGATGTGACGCCCGCCGCCGTTTACCGCCATTTCGCGGGCCGCGACGATCTGTTGGCCGAAGTGGCCCGACAAGGCTATGATATCTTCGCGGCACTGATGGAATTTGCCTACAACAACGGCCAGCCCACCGCCCTTGCAGCCTTTGAGGCGACGGGGCGCGCCTACCTTGCCTTTGCCCGCAAATATCCCGGCCATTACCAAGCGATGTTTGAAAGCGGCCTCACCCCGGCCAATCATCCCGATCTTGCTGTGGTCGCGGCAAAAGCCCGGGCCGTTCTGGAACACGCCGCCGAACGGTTGTCAGAACATCTGCCAGCGGCCAAACGCCCGCCGGCCATCATGTTTTCATCGCATATCTGGGCGCTGAGCCACGGGGTGGTGGAACTGTTCATGCGCGGTGCAGGCCGCAATGCACCGTTTCCGCCCGAAGACCTGCTGGAAACCGGAATCGGCATCTATCTGCGCGGGCTGGGCCTCTTGCCCGCAGACAAATAGCTGCCAGAAAGCGGAGTTAGCGGAACAACACCAGCGCGCCGGGGCTCCACGCCACGCGCGCACGGGTGCCGATGTCCAGCACCGGGCGGCCAAAGACGTTGCGCATGGAAATGCGGACCGACTGATCCATACCGTCAAGCTTGACGTCGTAATACGTCATGTCGCCGTAATAGACGACCTCCTCCACCGTCGCCATGCTGTCGCGATCTTGCGGCTGTTGGCCGTCGAACAGGATGGTCAGCGTTTCGGGCCGGAAGCCGATGGCGGGCGCTTCGGCCGACGGGATGCCCATGCATTGCCCGGCGGTCAGCGTCAGTTTGCCGAAACCCTGGCTTTCGACTTCGACCGTATCGCCGCTTTCCGAAATGATCTTCGCCGGCATGAAGTTCATTGTGCCGATGAAATTTGCAACCTTGCGGCTGTTCGGGCGCCGATAAAGAGTTTCCGGGTCAGCCAGTTGTGCGATTTCGCCTTCGAACATTACTGCGATGCGGTCTGACATGACCAGCGCCTCTTCCTGATCATGGGTGACCAGAATGAAGGTAATGCCAACCTGCCGCTGCAGCCGGATCAACTCCACCTGCATCTGTTCGCGCATCTTCTTGTCCAGCGCGGACAGCGGTTCGTCCAGCAACAGGACTTTCGGCTTCAGGATCAGGGCGCGCGCCAGGGCAACGCGCTGCCGCTGGCCGCCCGACAGGGCATGGGCCGCGCGTTTGCCGTACCCCTTCAGGCCGACCATCTCGAGCGCCTCGGCCACAGCCTTGGCCTTTTCGGTCGCAGGCCGCGGGTCCTTGCGCAGACCAAAGCCGACGTTTTCTTCCACCGTCAGATGCGGAAAGAACGCATAGGACTGGAACACCATGTTGGTCGGGCGCTTGTTGGCGGGCACCCCGGCGGTATCCTTGCCGTCCAGCAACACGACACCGGAAGAGATATCCTCAAACCCCGCTATGGTGCGCAGGAGGGTGGTCTTGCCGCAGCCCGACGGACCCAGCAGCGAAAAGAACTCACCCTCGCGGATCGTGCCGTTGATCCCGCGCAGCGCGTGATAGTCGCCATAATACTTATGGACATCGCGAAACTCGATCATGGTGCGGTTCTCAGATGTCACAGGAAGCCTCCGGTATCCGTCCCGCCGGTTTTCGCGATGCCGCGACGACGGAAGTATTCAGCGATTGCAAGCAGGCAGATCGACACCAGCACAAGGATCGTCCCAAGCGCCAGCATCGAAGGGACGCGGGCAGGAAAACGGAACTGGCCATAGATGTAAGCCGAGAGCGGGGTGTCGGTGCCGCCAAGGAAGTAGGCGATGATGAATTCGTCGAGACTGATGGTGAAGCAGATGAGGAAAGACGAAATGATGCCGGGCATCACCAGCGGCAATACAATCAGCCTGAAGGTGGACAGCGGAGTTTCGCCCAGATCATAGGCCGCCTCTTCAAGGCTGCGATCAAGACTTTGAAAGGCCGATGACAGGATGGCGACGGCAAAGGGCGTGCAAATCAGCACGTGGCCAAGAATGATCGTGAAGATCGACAGCGGCACCCCAATGGCCAGCAACACCACCAAAAGCGACATCGCGACAATCATCTCGGGCAGCACGAGCGGCAGCATGATCAGACCAAGGACCCCTCCCTTGCCTGGAAAGACATAGCGGGTGCTGGCGCGGGCTGCGAAGATCCCGAAGATCGTGGACAGCACCGCCGTAGACACGGACACAATCATGGAGTTTTGCAGGGATTTGAACAGCTGCTTGTCGGCCCACATCTCGGCGAACCAATTCGTGGTGAAGCCAGACAGCGGGAAGGCGATGATCTTGCTGTCGTTGAAGGCAAACATCGGCAACAGCACGATGGGGGCATAAAGGAAGATCAGGTAAATCACCGCATAGGTGCGCAGCCCGGTGGCTTTATTCATCGGGACTGCCCCCTCAGAAAGCGGCGATTCATGAAGAGGAAGATCAGGCTGACGATGGCGACGATCAGCATGGCCGACACTGCGATGGCGGACCCCAGTGCCTTGTCATTCTGCTTCAGCATCTTCACTTCGATCATGTTAGCAATCATCGGCAGCTTGCCCCCACCGATCAGATCAGGTGTCACATAGTCGCCGATGGTCGGGATGAACACGATCAGGGTCGCCGCAATCACACCCGGCATCGCGAGCGGAAGTGTCACCCGCCAGAAGGTACGCAAGCGGCTTTCGCCCAAGTCCTGACCAGCTTCCAGCAGGCTACGGTCAATCTTTTCCAAGGCAACGAAGATCGGCAGAATGGCAAACGGCGCATAGGCGTGGGCAAGTGTCATCACCAAAGCGCCCACGTTGTAGTTGATCCATTGCAGCGGTTCGTCAATCACACCAATGCTTAGCAGGCCTGAGTTGATCACCCCGTTGTAGCCAAGGATCACCTTCCAAAGGAAAACCCGGATCAGATAGCTGGTCCAAAACGGGATGGTGATCAGGAACAACCAAAGCGATTTGCGCGACGGTGCCACGTGGAAGCTGACGAAATAGGCAATCGGGAACGCAATGATCACTGTCACCAGCGTGACCAGCATCGACACCGTCAGCGAACGAAGCATGATCGCCTGGTAGACCTTGCCGGTCCAGACTTCGACATAGTTGGCGAATGTGAAATCCCAGATGACCTTGCCTTGGCCGTCCGTCATCACCGAAAAGATGAGAACCGTCGCCAACGGCGCTGCCAGCAGAAGGGTTGCATAAAGCGCCGTTGGGCTGATCAGCTTGAGACCAGCCTTCGCCTCGGAATTCCACGGTTGCGCCATCATGCCCCCTGTTGGCCGCGCATCTGCTGGGTTCAGGTCCAGATCCGGCCCGCACCCTTGTTGTTTGATCAAATCTAGACCGTTTTTCCAGACCAAGGCAAGGGGGCCATGCCATTTGCCGGAACTCAACCGGAAAGTGGCGGATTACGCCAAGCGTCATAAGGTTGCTGCGAGGTGTGTGACGCAGGCGTCAGCCCGCGACACGTTCGATCGCGATTGCCCGTTTTTTCAGCTCATCATAAAGCGTCGGCACGATCCGCAGGCTGCCCACCGCCACACGCAAGGCATCTGAAATCCGCGCTTCAGAGGGCGCGTCGGATGCCACGCGCCAAACCATGCGCCGGGTGACGCCATCATCATAGACAATTTCGGTGGCTCCGGTTCGCGTCTTGCGCCAACCCAAGAAGTCCGCGCCGCCGTGCGGCGCGTGGAAGGTAGATTGCTGTCCCATTTTCGGGCTCTCTTTTTGTTGTCACTGCTCTACGCCAAATCTTGTGCCATGGGGTACCCTGAGGTCAACTGCCACAAAGGGCAAATCCTCGTGATCATTGCGCTTTTGCAACATTAAACCAGTCTGATGCCACACCTTGACAGGCCTGGCGCAGATGTCGGGCGGGCTTGGCAGCAGATAAGCAGCCGGTGATCTTGCATCAGACGCCGGCAACTTGTGATCAGACCGACAAGTCCGAGGGCGGCTTGGCCAACAGCGCGGCAAGCGTTTTCAAGGCCTCTTCGAAAGACTCACGACGAAGATTTCCGGCAATCCCTATGCGGACAGCACTTGGGGCGCGACCGTGGATCACCGCGTACTCGTCAGCGGAGCGCAAAAGGACACCGCGCGCTTCGGCCATTCGCAAGAAGGTCGAGGCACGCCAGCCTAAGGGTAGTCGCAACCAGGCAAACGGAACGCCGGGCTGCCAACCAAGATCATAGGCACCAAGATGATTGACCAGCATTTGCAGCCGTTCAGAGAATTCGCTTTGTACCCGCTGCTTGATTTTTGCCGCATCGCCGGACCGGAACAGGTGCAGACACAAATCGGCGACAGGGCGCGACAGAGCGAAGAAACTGTGCTGCGCGGTCAGGCGACCCGCCTCGCCCATGCCGCTGGGACAAATCACGTAGCCAAACCGCAACGCTGCAGAAATGGTTTTTGACAGGCTTCCGACCAGCCAGACCCGTTCCGGCGCCAGGGCCCGAAGTGCTGGAATCGTCGTCGCGGCGACGGAATAGCTGTCATCCTCAAGCACTTGAAGATCATAGCGCCGAACGATTTCAGCGATCTGCTGGCGCCGCTTTACCGGCATGCACCCGGTCGTCGGGTTCTGTGCCTCGGTGGTCAAACACAGAACCTGCGCGCCATGTCGGCGGCAAGCGGCCTCCAGCGCTTCGGGCAGGATGCCCTCGTCATCGATTTCTACAGGCACCACATCTGCCCGCGCCGCGCGTGCCGCGTAACGGAATCCGGGATAGGCCAGTTCTTCGATCAGAACGACTGGACGTTCTCCGCGCAAGCAGCAGTCGAAGATCAAGCTGACTGCGTTCTGCCCGCCATGGGTCAAGGCCACATCTTCCGGACTGATTGGCCCCAGAATCCGGTCACCCATCCAGGTCACGATTTCAGCGCGCAGGCCCGCCTCCCCCGCCTGACTGGTGTAATCAAGCCATCCGCTGTCAGTGTGTTCCGCCATGTGAAGAAGCGCGCGGCGAAAGGCCTCTTTCTGGCCCAACTCGGGAACATGTGGCGGTCTCAGATCCACAAGACCAGTGCTGCTGTCAGTGATGCGATCGGTATACAATGCCTGCGTCGGGCCGAGGCGCGGGGATTGTGCCGCAACAAAGGTTCCGCGCCCAACCGTCGCTGCCAAAAGCCCTTCCTGGGTGGCCAGTTGGTATGCTCTGGCCACGGTTCCGGGCGTCAAATGCAACCTCCAGGCCAGATCACGCACGGTAGGCAGCTGGCAATTTGGCTGCAATTCCCCAAGCCTGATCGCCTCACGCAACGCTCGGGAGAGGCCAAGGTACTTGGGCCCGGGGAATTGTGTCAGATCTGGCGCCCAATTTGTATCAGTCACAATATTCCTCTGGCGACTCATTGCGTCACATTGGTAGATTGTAGCTATCAGAGCGCATGCTTTGTATCAATACAAAAACAGGAGGCCGCAATGGCCCAGCACAACTCAGTTATCCGCACTAGATTTTCCGATTTCGCCGGAATTGCCATAAAATTTCTAGAACTCGTCAAAGCTGTTACCACTCGTCGACGGGAACGCGCCGCCTTGGCCCGGCTCGATGTCCATCTTCTGCACGACATCGGCCTCGAACCAGAAGCCGCTGCCAAAGAGTGCGCCAAGCCCCTCTGGCGCCCCTGAACGCACGGCGTCGCGTTTCCCCTGACTGGGCCGGGATCTCCCGGCCCATTTCTTTTAGGGCTCGATTGCGGTCAGAACACCGCTGGCGTCCATCGCAGTACCGTACAGCCGTGCACCTTCCCGGCTTAGGTGGTTGTAGCTATCGGTCATCAGAGGGCCTTGCCCAAGCATGGTACACCCCCGCCGCGCGCCACAGAACATGGACTTTGAGTCAATCACCAGAAGACCATCGGGCGGAACCTTTCCGATCCCTTCGAGAAATTGGGCAATCAGCTTCTCATCGGGTTCAAGAGCCGCAATTGCGGTTCGATCATATCGCAAGAGCTTTTCCTCGAGCTTGGGGAAATTCGGCAACGGAGAAACCAGGACGACATGATCAAACTGCCCGCGCCAAAAGGTAACCGTCTGCCGAAGCGCCTCTGGGGTGACTTCACCTTTCACCCAAAAATTGACCAGGATGACGGTCCGTATCCCATCCGCATGCGCCGCCGCAATGAAATCCGCCGCCAAAGCCTGGCATCGCGGACTCATCAGGGACGGCGCGATTGAGCAGCCTGAGGCGGTCATCTGCATCGGATTGCGACCGGTTTCCCGCAAGGCCAGAACGAAGTTCGCCGCATTGCTGTCACCGAACACCCCAACCGGCCAACCAACCAGCCCGGGCCCACCGGTGGCATGGCAGTCCCATTGCTCCCTGAATGCAGCCAACCCGCTCTCGGAATCCGAATAGTAATGGCATAATCCGTACTTTGCGCCGGCCGCGACGTCGACCTTGATGTCCGCCAGCTGCTGGGTCTGAAATCCGGGCCAGTCAAGTTGCCGCCATCCGTTCTCTTCAGCGAACATCGCTGCTGCTGCAAGCAGTGCAACCGCTAAAAGCGGAGCGGCCCACCAAGCGGGGTGAAGTCCCGCCAGCCACGGCCTATCATTGCGGCGAAATGGCGTTTCGATGAACCGCCAACTTGCCCAACCCAGCACCAACGCCGCCGCCATTAATGCGGCCCGCGCCATTGGCTGAGGTTCGTCAACCAACACGATGCGTACAAACGCCAGCAGCGGCCAATGCCAAAGGTAAGTTCCATAGCTGATCAGGCCGACCCAAACCATCGGACCCATCGCCAGCCCGCGACCAACCCAAGTATCTGACCGCGCGGCAATAAGGCAAAGGGCCGTGCCCAACACCGGCAGCAACGTTGTAGGCCCTGGTGTCGGGACGCGGCCTGTGTAGAGCAGAAGCGCAGTCACGATCATTGCAATCCCAAGCAGCGACCAAACCTGCCTAGAAGATTGTCTTGGTTGCCATTGCGTCAGCGCTGCCCCTGCCCCGACGGTCAACTCCCAGATCCGTGATGGCAGCAGATAGAACCCGGCACTGGGAGCGTTTAACAGCATCCAGGTGGCAATGATCATCGAAGCCAAGCCAATCAGACGCAAGACCCACCGAATAGCGCGCGCAGAAAGTGCTGCCCGCCATAGCCCCCACAGGACCAACGGGAACAGCAAATAGAACTGTTCCTCTACTCCAAGGCTCCACAAATGCAGCAGAGGCTTGACCGCGGCCTCTTGTGCGAAATAGCCCGTCTGCTGCCACAATACGAAGTTCGGCACCAACAGAGCGGCGCCCATCACCGTCTGAAGAAAGTCGCCAAACTGGTCTGGCGACATCAGTCCCCAGCCCAAGGGCAAGCATACAAGGAGCAGGGTAACCAACGCAGGAAGAATGCGGCGCGCCCGTCGTCGGTAAAAGCCGGTGAAACTGAAGGTTCCGTTGGTCAACTCTGCCTGCAAAAGCCGGGTGATGACAAAACCGCTGATGACAAAGAAGATGTCTACGCCCAGAAAGCCGCCCGGCAAGAACGGTGCGCCAGCATGATTTGCAAGAATGGATAGTACCGCGATTGCGCGCAAGCCGTCGATCTCGGCGCGGTGCGCCAGTTGTTCGGGCATGTCTTACCTATTCCTGCCAAGCCTAGTTCGCTTTACAGCACTTATAGTAGCAGGATTGGCGCGGTCCACCTGAGAGCGGGTCGAAATGAGAAAGGCCCGCCAAATGGCGGGCCTTTCAGAACTAGCGAAAAAGCAAGATCAGCGCTTGGAGAACTGGAAGGACTTCCGGGCTTTCGCCTTGCCATACTTCTTGCGTTCCACAACGCGGCTGTCGCGGGTCAAGAAGCCTGCAGCCTTGAGCGCGCCACGCAGTGCGGGCTCATAGAGCTGCAATGCCTTGGAGATACCGTGCTTCACGGCCCCTGCTTGCCCGGACAAACCACCGCCAGCGACGGTAGCCATAACGTCGAACTGGCCTTCCACGTTGGCAATTGTGAAGGGCTGGCGCAGGATCATCTGGAGCACCGGACGGGCAAAGTAGACTGCCATTTCCTTGCCGTTCACAACAACCTTGCCAGAGCCCGGCTTGATCCAGACGCGAGCAACCGCATTCTTCCGCTTGCCCGTGGCATAAGCGCGGCCAAGCTTGTCGCGCACAGCCACGCGAGGGGCTGCAGCGGCCACCGGTGCAGGCGTGCCCACGGCTGATTTGAGGTCGTCCAAAGATTTGATGTCGGCCATGATCACGCGCTCCGGGTGTTCTTGGAATTCAGCGCGCCAACGTCAAGAACGACGGGCTGCTGAGCTTCATGCGGATGGGCAGCGCCGGCATAGACGCGCAGATTGGTCATCTGAACGCGGCCAAGCCGGTTGCGGGTGATCATCCGTTCAACGGCCTTTTCGACCACACGCTCGGGGTGCGCGCCTTCGAGCACCTGCCGCGCGGTGCGCTGCTTGATGCCGCCTGGATGGCCGGTGTGCCAATAGTAGATCTTGTCGTTGCGCTTGTTGCCGGTCATCTGGATCTTGTCCGCATTGATCACGATGACGTTGTCACCCATGTCCATGTGCGGAGTGAAGGTCGGCTTGTTCTTGCCGCGCAGAATGTTGGCGACGATCGTGGCAAGGCGGCCCAGAACAACGCCTTCGGCGTCGATCAGGATCCACTTCTTGTCGATGTCCGCCGGAGTAGCGGTAAAGGTTTTCATCGGTCGGGTCCCATGAGGATGATCGGGGGCTGGCCCCGGTGTCTCGAATGGGGCTTATCTTCCAAACACAAGGCGACGTCAAGTCACCCGCCGTACTTAAAACTTCGCAAAAACAATGCTCTATAATAAAGGTATTAATTTACCCCACCTGCGGCTATGTCGGACCAATCAGAACCGGCTTATCGCAGGATTGGCGGTTTGTCCGGCCGCATCCCCGGCGCAGCGGGGGCCTGCGGCATTTCGGGCTGGGGCAGATCGATCCGCAGGGCAACCCGCGACATGGCCAGTGCCGATGGGTCTGATCCTTGCAGGAACACGACATCAAGTTCCCCCGCCTCGACGCCGGAGAAGACCAGTGCTTCTCCGACCGCACGGGCGAGCGCGGTTTGTGCACCGGGGGGCGCGTCCAGAAACGCGAGTATGTGCCCACGCCGCCCGCCCGCATAGCGCACGCCGGCAAGCAGAACGCCAGCGGCAAGTCCTCCCGCACGTGCCAACTTGGCATCGAGACCGGTCAGAAGGTCTGCGGGCAGACCCGTCGGCGCATGAAACGATTCCGGTCGCTCTTCGGCTTCTTCGGGACCCGTCTCAAGCGCCAGCGCCAGCCAGTCGAGCGCCTCGGGTGGCAGCAACATTGACGAAGGCGCCACACCCAGGTTGACGCCCAACCCCATCCCCTGCCCTTTCAACATCGCCGCAATCACCCGCCCCGGCAGGGCCGCATAGGGCGAAATTCCGCCGGAGAAGGCTGCAAGACGGTCCTCTCGGTCGAAGACGAGCACCACAGGCCCGCTTTCCAGAGGAAACACACGCGGGGTGATCTGGTCGCCCTCAACCTCATGCTCCAGCAACATGAACATCTCGCCATCAGCCAGCCGCTCGTAGAACCGCAGGCGCAGCACGTCATTTTCAGGGTCGGCCGAGACGGCCGCATAGGCTGCATCAAGAAAAGTCACCGCCTCAGTCATCCATCACTCTCCGCACCTGCGCGTGCAACTCTGGCACCAGCTCTGCCGCGAACCAGGAGTTTCGCTTCAGCCACCCCGTATTCCGCCACGACGGATGCGGCAAGGGGATGAGACCGCGCGCCGCATGGTCACGCCACCCGTGCACCGCTTCTGTCACGTCTCGCAGCCCTAGATGCCACCGAAGTGCCGCCCCCCCGATCACCACAGTCAATTGCACCGAAGCCAGCTGCGCCATCGCCCGCGCTCGCCAGGTTGTGGCGCAGATCGTCGGTGGTGGCAGGTCCGCGCCGCGAGTATCATAGCCGGGAAAGCAAAAGGCCATCGGCACAATCGCAACCCTGCGCTGGTCGTAGAATTCATCATCGGTCAGGCCAAGCCAGTCACGCAGGCGATCTCCGGACCGGTCGGCGAAGGGCCGGCCGGATGAATGAACCCGTGCGCCGGGAGCCTGTCCTGCGATCAGCAATCTTGCCCCGGGCTGAAACCAGATGATCGGGCGTGGCGCGTGGTTGGTGGCGGTCGCGGCAAAGCGATCTGCGCAGAGGGTGCACGCCCGGATTTCATCGGCAAGGATCATCAGCAAACGATGCGCCAGCCTGTTGGGGTCGGCAACCTAAACTTTCGGGCGGAACTTTACCTGATGGCCAAGCGGACGGCGAAGCATCTGGCAGCCGCAAGCGTGCCGTTTTCTCAACCCTTAAGCTCCACCAACCGGGCAGCCGGGCGCAGTGCGATTTTATTGCTGGCTGTTCCCGCGTGTCTTTTGCGCCTGATCCGGGCCGTCAGCAACGCAGATCGACACAGTCACGGCACATTTGCGGTTTACGCGCAGCCGCGGGCTGGACACTATCAAGTCGGGAAACCGGATGTTAATGATAGGGCCGTAAGTCCAGATCGGGACATCAGTCCGCTGTACTGTCCAAGGGAACGACGATGATCGAGTTTCAGGGGGTATCGAAGTCATTCTGGACGGGGACACAGCGAAAAGTGATCCTTGATCGCGCTTCGTTCAGGGTGGATCTTGGCAGTTCGCTCGGAATTCTCGCCCCCAATGGTGCAGGAAAGACCACGATCATCAACATGATGGCAGGGCTGGAAAAGCCAGACGAAGGCGTTATCCGCAAAACCTCGCGCGTGTCATTTCCGCTGGGCTTCATGGGTGGCGTGAACAACAAACACTCAGCGCATGAAAATTGTCGCTTCATTGCAAAGCTTTATGGCCTTGACCCTGACTACGTGGAGAGCTTTTGTCGCTGGGTCTGCGGTTTAGGCGAATACTTCGAAATGCCGCTGGCCACCTATTCTTCCGGCATGCGGTCGCGGTTCAGCTTTGCACTTTTGCTGTCGATCGAGTTCGACATATATCTGATCGACGAAGGCATGCCCGCCACATCGGATGTCGAGTTCAATCGGAAGGCAGGCAACATTCTTCGAGAGCGTTTGGAGAGATCGACAGTGGTGATCGTGTCGCATTCGCCTCAAACACTTCAGAAATTCTGTCGAAGCGCTGCCGTTCTGAGGAATGGCAAACTTCATATGTTTGAAACCCTCGAAGAAGCAAAGCGACTGTATGACTATGAAACTTAAGGCCAGCCGGTTCAACATAAGGCGTTCGCCGCCGCCGCCGGTTCCCACGCCCCAAGCGTCTGGAGAGCTTTTGTTCGACAATCAGGATGACGGCTTTGGTGCCGAGCCGTTTCCGACCGCCGCAAAGCCGCAGGAACCCGCCAAGGCCACCGTTGTAAAGCTTCCTAAGGCCGATCCGGATGTCGCCGCCGCGCTGGCCGCGATCGCCGCGGAAGGCCTGACCGGGCGGCAATTGCGGGCAGCGCGCCGTTTGGCGCAAAGCCACAAACTCACGCCCGCGTCGGATCACGACGCGGTGCGTCTGTTGCGCCTTGCCGGTATTGATCCGTTCAACCGTTCGTCCATGCTGGATACCATCAGCCCGATCGCTTCGCCGTCGCCAGGCACGGAACTGGGGCCTGCCGCAACCGACGGCACGGCCAGTGGCAAGGAAACAGGTCGGGAATTGACGGCGCTTCCGGGGGATGGAGTGCGCCTGCCGCAGAATGTTCGGCCGATCCGCGCGCCGACCCCCGAGCAGCGCAGCGACATGAACCAGGCCGCTGAGATTTTGCGGATGCAGCAGGAGATTGCACGCCGCCGCCGCCGCAAGCTGGCCCTTTTGTTCGCGCGCATGCTGGCGTTTGTGTTCATTCCAACGTTTGTCGCCGGCTGGTACTATTTCCGCCTGGCGACACCAATGTATGCGACCAAATCTGAGTTTGTGATTCAACAAGCCGGACCGGCGGCGTCCAGTTCACTCAGTGGGCTGTTTTCCGGCACCGCTCTTGCCACATCCCAGGATTCGATTGCGGTTCAGGGCTATCTGCAATCGCGCGACGCAATGATGCGTCTGGACGCCGATGCCGGGTTCAGGGACCATTTTAAGGACACGAAGATTGATCCGCTGCAACGGCTGGCGGTGGATGCAACGATCGAGAGTGCGTACAAGACCTACAAGAAGTACGTGAAGATCTCTTACGATCCGACTGAAGGTCTTGTGAAGATGGAGGTCGTTGCCGCTGATCCCCAGACAGCGTCCGATTGGTCGTCGCAATTGATCTCCTACGCCGAAGAGCAGGTCGACCATCTGACCCAGCGCTTGCGCGAGGATCAGATGAAAGACGCGCTCGCAAGTTACGAAGATGCAGCTGACGCGATGAAAGAGGCTCAGAGGACCTTGATCGGCTTGCAGGAAAAGTTCCAGGTTCTGTCGTCCGAAGCCGAAATCGGCCTTTTGACAGCGCAGATTTCGGGGCTGGAATCGCAGCTGACGCAAGAGCGACTTTCCCTGGCACAAATGGAATCAAATGAGAACCCCAACCAGGCGCGAATGGAGCCTGTGAAACAGCGCATCGCCACGCTCGAGGAGCAAGTGGCGCAGCTTCGATCCAAGATGACCGAAAGCACGGCCGGCGGCGAAAGTCTGGCGAGGGTCCAAGGCGAGTTGCTGGTCGCGCAGGCAGATGTGCAAACGCGTCAGGTGATGCTTGCCCAATCGCTCCAATCGATGGAAACGGCCAGAACAGAAGCAAATCGGCAGGTGCGATATCTATCGGTTTCGGTAAGCCCCACGGTGACTGATGAACCAGCCTATCCGCGCGCTTTCGAGAATACGTTGGTCGCGATGTTGATCCTGCTTGGCATATACCTCATGGTCTCGATGACCGCTGCGATCCTGCGTGAACAGGTTACAGCTTAATCAGATTTCGAGGTTGAGATGAAAGATGTGAATGTTGGCGGCCTCGTTGTCGGTAACGACCGCCCGCTTTTGGTGATTGCCGGACCGTGTCAGTTGGAAAGCCTTGACCACGCGCAGATGATCGCAGGGACAATGGCCGAAGTCTGTGCAGCAGCCGGAGCCCAGTACATCTTCAAGGCCAGCTACGACAAGGCCAACCGAACCTCGCTGAAGGGCCGCCGTGGCATGGGAATGGAGGCCGGGCTAAACGTGCTGTCCGCGATCCGCGCCATCGGCTTGCCGGTGCTAACAGATGTCCACGACATCGGGCAGGCGCGCGAGGCGGCGACTTTTGTCGACGTGATCCAGATTCCGGCTTTCCTGTGCCGCCAGACGGACCTGTTGCTGGCGGCAGGCGAAACCGGGGCTGTCGTCAACATCAAGAAGGGCCAGTTTCTGGCGCCGTGGGATATGGCAAATGTCGCCGAAAAGGTCGCCTCAACCGGCAACACCAAGATCCTGCTAACCGAGCGCGGTTCCAGCTTTGGGTACAACACCCTGGTAGCGGATATGCGCAGCCTGCCGATCCTGGCCCGAACCGGCTATCCGGTCATCATGGATGCCACACACTCGGTGCAGCAGCCCGGCGGGCAAGGCAATTCCTCTGGCGGGCAACGAGAATTTGCGCCGGTAATGGCGCGGGCAGCAGTGTCACTCGGCATCGCCGGGGTGTTCATCGAAACCCACGAGGCCCCTGACACCGCGCCATCTGATGGCCCGAACATGATACCGCTGGATCAAATGCGGGCACTGATCGGCAGCCTGATGGACTTTGACCGCCTTGCCAAGGCGGACCCGATCCGGGTTTGACGCCTGCCCGATGGGTATGGCAAACGGCGATTGTGTCCGGCACAAGTTTGACATGGTGGCGCGCAGATGCCGAGGTTAGGCAGTGGCATGGAAAACGACCGCCCGCTGCAACCAAATGAAGACAGCCTGAATGGGTTCCTGTTCGCCCTGACGGCATATCTGCTTTGGGGGTTCTTGCCGCTGTACATGAAGGCTCTGGCGCATATCTCGCCGCTGGAAGTCATCGTGCACCGGGTGATCTGGTCAGTTCCTATTGCCGTTCTTGTTATCGTCAGCCTGGGTCGAACGGCCGATCTGCGTACGGCGTTACGCAGCCCCAGAATGCTGGGGATGGCGGTGGTGACGGCCGCGCTGATTTCCGTTAACTGGGGGATTTATGTTTGGGCCATAGGGTCTGGACACGCGCTCGACGCTGCTTTGGGCTATTACATCAACCCGCTGTTCTCGATCTTCCTCGGGGCCGTGTTTCTGCGCGAACGGTTGCGCCCGGCACAGGTTGCGGCGGTGGCACTGGCGGCAGTTGCCGTTGGCCTGCTGACTTGGGAAACCGGACGGCTGCCAATCGTTGCGTTGGGACTGACAGTGACCTGGGGGCTTTATGCATTCTTCAAAAAATCGCTTCCAATCGGACCAAATCAGGGATTTGCGTTGGAAGTCCTGATCCTGCTGCCATTCGCCAGCCTCTATGCGGTGTGGCTGGGCCTTTCCGGCACCGGGCATTTCATGGCGGGCGTGCCGTGGGATTCCATGCTGCTGCTGGGGTGTGGCCTGGTGACGGCGGGGCCGCTAATGATCTACGCCAACGGTGCCAAGCGGCTCCGTCTGTCGACCATAGCGATCATGCAATACATTGCACCTACGCTAATTTTTCTGACGGCAGTCTTTGTATTTAATGAGGCGTTCAGCATGGCCAGACTGGCTGCGTTCGCCTTGATCTGGCTGGCCCTGATTGTCTACACCGTCTCGATGATCAGGAATCGACCGGCGCGCTGACCGACGGTCGCGAGATCTGACCGCCACCAACAAAGGCGGAAACCCCGGTGGTGCCGGGGCCTGACGTGGGCAGGCCATAAAGAACCCGGACCGCGAGAAACGCGAAGGCCTGAGCCTCAAGCATGTCGCCGTTGAGACCAACGGCTTCCACGGGTTCAACCGGGCATGGCAGGCGCAGCCGCAGTTCGGTCATCAATGTCGTGTTATGCCGCCCGCCGCCAGTGACCAACAGACGGCTGATGGGGGCAGGACAGTGGCGGATGCCCTCGACCACGGCTGCGGCAGCGGCGGCGGTCAGGGTTGCTGCGGCGTCTGCATCGCCAAGGGTCTGAACAGCCGCTGTAAGGGATTGAAAATCATTTCGATCCAGAGATTTCGGCGGCATCTTCAGGAAGTATGGCGACGCCAGAAAAGCAGCGACTATTGTGTCGTCGGCGATGCCGGTGTTGGCAAGCGCCCCACCTTCGTCTTGCGGCAGGCCTAGACGCGTTTGCATGAGGTCGTTGATCGGCGCATTCGCAGGACCGGTATCAAATGCAAAGAGCGCACCCGGTGTTTCCGGCCCGGGGGCTGTCGTATCAACCCAAGTCAAGTTACCAACGCCACCAAGGTTCAATAAGGCTACCGCGCCTGTCTGGCCCGAATACTCTGCGCATGCAAAGTGGTAGAAGGGCGCAAGCGGGGCACCCTGCCCGCCAAGCCGTACATCGGACGACCGAAAATCCCAGACAGTCGTAAGGCCCAGCGTTTCAGCCAGAAGGGCGCCGTTTCCGCATTGGTGGGTTCCCCTTGCAGCGGGATCATGCGCAAGCGTCTGGCCGTGGAACCCAAGCACCTGGGCCCCGTCGAAGCGCGACAGGATTTCGGCATGGGCGGCTTCAACCACTTCGGCCGCGGCGGCGACGTCCGGGTCCCCCGGCCATTGGCCAAGCGACTTGCGGATCGTGGCGCGCTCCACTTCGGTGTAGGGGCGGTACGCGTGCGGACCAAGGGCGAGTATCTTGTGGCCGTCCGTCTGGATCATCGCCGCATCGACCCCGTCAAGCGACGTGCCGGACATTGCACCAAGAGCCCAGACCACGTCGTCTTTCCGCATCTTCCCTTGGCCTTTTCCCACAGCTATACCCTGCCCACCTTAAAGCACGGGGCGGCCATGACCTACCATCCGAAATCCGAGTTTCTGCGTGTGATGATGACCCGTGGCTTTCTGGCCGATTGCACGGATTATCAGGCGCTGGACGAGGCCTTCGTCAAGGGGGTGGTGCCCGGCTACATCGGGTTCGACGCGACGGCGACAAGCCTGCATGTCGGATCGCTGATCCAGATCATGATGCTGCGCTGGTTGCAGAAATGCGGCGGCAAGCCGATCGTGTTGATGGGCGGGGGAACCACGAAGATCGGCGACCCATCCTTCCGCGCGGAAGAACGGCCGCTGCTGACGGATGCGCAGATCGACGCCAACATCGAAGGCATAAAACAGGCGTTTACGCCGTATGTGACGTTTGGCGGGGGCAGCACCGATGCGGTAATGGTGAATAACGCGACGTGGCTGGATAAGCTGAACTACATTGGTTTCTTGCGCGACATCGGGCGGCATTTCAGCGTCAACCGGATGCTGAGTTTCGAAAGCGTGAAGTCGCGGCTGGACCGGGAACAATCGCTGTCGTTCCTTGAGTTCAACTACATGATCCTGCAAGCATATGATTTCCTTGAGCTGAACCGCCGCTATGGCTGTTTGTTGCAGATGGGCGGATCGGACCAGTGGGGCAATATCGTCAACGGCGTGGACCTGACGCGCCGGGTGATCGAGCATGAAGTCTATGGGCTGACCTCGCATCTTCTGACCACGAGCGACGGGCGCAAAATGGGGAAATCTGCCAGCGGCGCGGTTTGGCTGAACGGCGATCTGACCAGCCCCTATGAGTTCTGGCAATACTGGCGCAATACGACGGATGCCGACGTGGGCAGGTTCCTGAAGCTGTATACCGAGCTTCCCTTGGCAGAATGCGACCGGCTGGGGGCCCTTGGCGGGTCTGAGATCAATGCGGGCAAGATCGTGCTGGCCAATGCGGTGACGGCGCTGTTGCACGGGGCCGGGGCGGCAACGGCGGCAGAGACGACGGCGCGGGAAGTGTTCGAAAAGGGTGGCATCGGAGATGATCTGCCCACCGTGCGCGTCTCCGCCTCTGAGGTCGCCGAAGGTCTTGGGATCGTGCAACTTCTGGTGCGTGCAGGGCTTGCGGGATCGGGCAAGGATGCCAAGCGGCTGATTGCAGAGGGCGGTGCCCGCATGAATGATGATCTGGTGACAGATGCGGCGATGCGGTTGGGCGCGGGCGATCTGGCGGAACCGGTAAAGCTGACGGCGGGCAAGAAGCGCCATGCGCTGGTGATCCTGGACTGACAGGCTTCCTCTTCGCCAAATATCCCAGGGGGGTGCGGGGGGTGTGAAACCCCCCGCTTCTGTCAGATGATCAAGGTGCGACGGTTACTTTGGTCATTACGTCCGGCGTGCCAGGCGGTTCGCCGCGCTGGATGGCATCAACCACTTCCATCCCGGAGATCACGTTGCCGACGATGGTGTATTGGCCATCGAGAAATTCACCCGGCGCGAACATGATGAAGAACTGGCTGTTCGCGCTGTCCGGGTCTTGTGCGCGGGCCATGCCGACCACACCGCGCTGGAACGAAAGGTCCGTCGTGAACTCGGCCGGGATGTTCGGCAGATCGCTGTCGCCGGTACCTGCCATGGACAAATCGCTTCCGGCCTTGCCGTACCGGACATCACCGGTTTGCGCCATGAAACCGTCGATAACACGGTGGAAAACCACGTTATCGTAGGCACCTGAGGCGGCAAGCGCGGTGATCTGCGCGACGTGCTTTGGTGCCACGTCTGGCAGCAGGTCGATGACCACAGTGCCATTGGCGGCCCCCGACACCTCGATCACCAGGTTCGGGCCGGGGCCGTCGACGGCCTGTGCGGCAGCCGAGGTGGCGAAGGCAGCGAGGGCTGCCGCGAGGGCGAGATTACGCTTGGACATCGGCTGCCACCCTGACTGTGATCATGCGGTCGGGGTTCGCTGGCGGCTCGCCGCGCGCGATCTTGTCGATGTGTTCCATGCCGGAAATAACCCGGCCATAAACGGTGTACTGGCCGTTCAGAAAACTGTTGTCCTTGAAGTTGATGAAGAACTGGCTGTTGGCCGAATTCGGGTTCTGCGAGCGGGCCGCACCTATGCTGCCACGATCATGCGGTAGTTTGGAAAACTCGGCCGGCAGATCAGGATGCGCTGAGCCACCGGTACCGGCGCGGCGCAGGTTGAAGTTGTTTTCCATGTTGCCGTTTTCCACATCGCCGGTCTGGGCCATGAAGCCTTCGATCACGCGGTGAAAACAGACGTTGTCATAGGCCTTGGCGCGGGCGAGGGCTTTCATCCTCTCCGTGTGCTTCGGGGCCACGTCGGGCAGCAGGGCGATCACCACTTCGCCGTCCTTCAGCGTCAGGATGATGGTGTTTTCGGGGTCTGTGATGTCGGCCATTTGGCACCTCCGGGGTTTTCGTCGGCGGGACCGTAATGGCGGGTTCCGGCCAAGGGAAGGGCAAACCGTCGTGATCGGTTGACGGAGCCGTGATATGCGCGGCAAAAGCGGGTTGAACCGATTAGGAGATTTGCGATGCCGTGGAAGACGCTCGATGACATGGAAGTGGCCGGCAAGGTCGTGCTGACCCGCGTCGACATCAATGTGCCGATGGAAGGCAGCGTGGTAACGGACGCAACGCGGATCGAGAAGATCGTGCCGACTGTACAAGACATTTTGGCCAAGGGTGGCAAGGTGGTGCTGCTAGCGCATTTCGGGCGGCCGAAGGGTAAGGTGGTGCCGGAAATGAGCCTGAAGCTGGTGCAACCTGCGCTGGAGGCGGCGCTGGGACGCAGCGTCACGTTCATGGAGCGCCCAAGCCGGGAAGCGATCGACGTGCTGCCGAAGGATGCGGTGGTATTGGTTGAAAACACACGATTTTCCCCAATGGAAGAAGCGAACGACCCCGAAATGGCGAAGGTCTTGGCCTCGCTCGGCGACATTTTCTGCAACGACGCGTTTTCGGCAGCCCACCGGGCGCATGCGTCGACCGAAGGGGTGGCGCGGCTTTTGCCGAGCTGTGCCGGGCGATTGATGGAGGAGGAGTTGCGGGCGCTTGAGGCGGCGCTGGGCCACCCGCAGCGGCCCGTGGTGGCGGTGGTCGGCGGCGCGAAAGTTTCAACAAAGATCGAACTGCTGGCCAATCTGGTGACCAAGGTCGATCATCTAGTCATCGGGGGTGGCATGGCCAACACGTTCCTTGTTGCCGAAGGCGTCGAAGTCGGCCGGTCGCTGGCCGAGCGGGAAATGGCCGAAACGGCGCGCGAGATCTTCCGCAAGGCGCAGAAGTCAGGCTGTTCGATCCATCTGCCGGTCGATGTGGTGATAGCGCGGGAGTTCAAGGCGGGGGCGGCATCCGAAGTGGTGGGCGTGCGCGACTGCCCGCCCGACGCAATGATCCTGGACGCGGGGCCAAAGACGGTGGCGGCGCTGGAGGCGGTGTTCGAACTGGCGAAGACGCTGATCTGGAACGGGCCTTTGGGGGCGTTCGAGATCGAGCCGTTCGATGCGGCCACCAATGCGGCGGCGCGGGTGGCCGCGCGGCTGACCAAGGCGGGCAACTTGATCTCGGTCGCAGGCGGCGGTGATACGGTGGCCGCACTAAACAAGGCTGGGGCGGCAGACGATTTCACCTTCATCTCCACTGCGGGCGGCGCGTTCCTGGAATGGATGGAGGGCAAGGAATTGCCCGGTGTCGCCGCGCTGATGGGTTGAGACGGAAGAAGCTCCGGGCTATGCCTGTATGGGACCAAGGGGAGACGGACATGACCAACGCCAAGATGACCGAACAGGTGCGCAGCGGCAAAGGCTTCATCGCAGCACTTGACCAGAGCGGGGGATCAACGCCCAAGGCGCTGAAGCTGTATGGCGTCGACGAGAGTGCCTATTCAGGTGAAGTCGCAATGTACGACATGATCCACGCGATGCGGTCGCGGATCATCAAGAGCCCCGCGTTTACTGGCGACAAGGTGGTGGGCGCGATCCTTTTCGAACAGACGATGGACCGCGATATCGACGGGGTACCGACCGCGACCTACCTGTGGGAAAATCGGCATGTCGTACCTTTTCTGAAGATAGACAAGGGGTTGGAGGCCGAAGCTGATGGCGTGCAGCTGATGAAACCAATGCCGGGGCTGGACGGGTTGCTGGCGCGTGCAGCGAAGGCGGGGGTCTTTGGCACCAAGGAACGTTCGGTGGTGAATGCTGCGAACCGCAAGGGCATTGCGGCCATCGTGGCGCAGCAGTTCGCGGTCGGCGACCAGGTGGCAGCGCATGGATTGATGCCGATCCTTGAACCGGAAGTGACGATTTCTATCGCAGACAAGGAAAAGGCCGAAGCGATGCTGCAGGAAGAGATCCTGCTGGCGCTGGATCATTTGCCGCAAGGTCGGCAGGTGATGCTGAAGCTGTCACTGCCGACGGTGGCAGGTTTCTACAAGCCGCTGGTCCAGCACCCGAAAGTGCTCAAGGTAGTGGCACTGTCGGGCGGGCATTCCCGCGCTGCGGCCAACGCGATCCTGGCGCAGAACCACGGCATCATCGCCAGCTTCAGCCGCGCGCTGACCGAGGGCCTGTCCGCCCAACAGTCGGATGCGGAATTTGATGCGGCGCTGGGGGCAGCGATCGACAGCATCTATCGCGCGTCGATTGCGTGAACTGACTGGTCAAGTCTTTGACTCCTGAGCGTTTTCAGGATTCACAAAGCCGAATCATTGTGCAATGATTCGGCGATGCTCCCGTTCAAGAGGGGCGACTGAGGCTTGGCATGACGATATCCCAGACACGGCAAGGCTTGGGCGGGCTGATCTATCTTGCCCTGTCCTTCACCTTGGGCGCCTATTTCACGTTTGCGGCCGTACAAGGCGACTACGGTGTGTTTCGCCGTGTTGAAATAACGGCCGAAGCCGAAGCCCTGGCCGTCGAGCGCGACAAGTTGGCGCTGGAATTGGCCGAGATGAGCAACCTGTCCCGACGCCTGTCAGATGGCTATCTGGACCTCGACCTTCTGGACCAGCAAGCCCGCGACATTCTTGGCTATGTGCGTTCGGATGAAATCGTCATCCGGTAGATTTGGGTGTTCTCGCGGCTTGGCCAAGACCACCGCGCGCCAAGTTAAACCTCTGGCTTTATTGAGTTTTAGCGATCTTCTTGGTATCTTCTTTTCGTCTTCCTTGCGTCTTCATTCCGTCTACACGCACGCTGGAAGAAAGCCGCGTTAACCATGTAATGCGAATCGGATGGGGCAGGCTTTTTGTCTGCCTTTTGCATTGTGCGGCGCGGACCTCGCGCCCTGATCCAATTGCAGATCATGCTTGCGTTCAGCAACAGCAGCCTTGCCACAACTTTTGTTTTGCCCTGTTTTTTTCGTTAGGCTATAGATGGTTTAACACTGAACTATTCTTCTCCGGGGGGAGCCGCCGATGGCCAAGAAACCAGCCGAAAGACCCAATGTCTCAAAAGACGAACTTCTGCAGTATTACCGTGACATGCTGCTGATCCGTCGGTTCGAGGAAAAGGCGGGGCAGCTGTACGGCATGGGGCTGATCGGCGGGTTCTGCCATCTGTACATCGGGCAGGAAGCGGTGGTCGTGGGTCTGGAGGCGGCGGCGAAAGAGGGTGACAAGCGGGTTACCAGCTACCGCGACCACGGGCACATGCTGGCCTGCGGGATGGACCCGAAGGGCGTGATGGCGGAACTGACCGGGCGGATTGGGGGCTACTCCAAGGGCAAGGGCGGCTCGATGCACATGTTCTCCAAGGAGAAACACTTCTACGGCGGGCACGGGATTGTCGGCGCGCAGGTGCCATTGGGCGCCGGGCTGGCATTCGCCGACAAGTACCTTGGCAATGACAATGTGACTTTCACCTATTTCGGCGACGGCGCTGCGAACCAGGGCCAGGTCTATGAGACCTACAACATGGCTGAGCTTTGGGCCCTGCCGGTGATTTTCGTGATTGAAAACAACGGTTACGCAATGGGAACGAGCGTGAAGCGGTCGACCAAATCGACCACCTATTTCGGGCGTGGGCTGGCCTATGGCATTCCGGGTGAGCAGGTTGACGGGATGGATGTGCTGGCAGTGAAGGCTGCCGGGCAGAAGGCCGTGGCGCACTGCCGGGCCGGCAAGGGGCCCTACATTCTGGAAATGATGACCTACCGCTATCGCGGGCATTCGATGTCGGACCCGGCGAAATACCGCACGCGCGAAGAGGTGGAGAAGATGCGATCGGAAAAGGACGCAATCGAACATGTGCGCGACCTGCTGCTGCAGGCGGGGCTGGCGTCGGACGAGGATCTGAAGACCATCGACAAGGACATCAAGGCGATCGTGAACGAGAGCGCCGAGTTCGCCAAAGACAGCCCGGAGCCGCCGCTGAGCGAGCTTTGGACCGATATCTACGCGTAAGGGGGGGAATGAGATGTCCACTGAAGTATTGATGCCCGCCCTGTCGCCGACGATGGAAGAGGGCACGCTGGCAAAATGGCTGGTGAAGGAAGGCGATGTGGTCAAGTCCGGCCAGATCCTGGCCGAGATCGAGACCGACAAGGCCACCATGGAATTCGAGGCGGTGGATGAAGGCACAGTGGGCCGGATTCTGGTGGCCGAGGGGACCAGTGGCGTGAAGGTGAACACGCCGATCATGGTGATGGTCGAGGCTGGGGAAACGGTGTCGGATGCGCCGAAGGCAGCGGTTGCGGCCCCGGTCGCGGCGGTTGCGGCGGCCCCGGTTGCGGCGGCCCCGGTTGCCGCAGTTGCGGCGGCCCTGGTGGCAGCGGTTGCGGCGGCGCCTACCCCGGTGGCGGCGTCAGGCTGGCCGCATGCGGACCTGCCGGAAGGCCCGACCAAGACGATGACGGTGCGCGAGGCGCTGCGCGAGGCGATGGCCGAAGAAATGCGCGCCGATCCGACGGTGTTCCTGATGGGTGAGGAAGTCGGCGAGTATCAGGGGGCCTACAAGATATCGCAGGGCCTGCTGGACGAGTTCGGGGCCAAGCGGGTGGTCGACACACCGATCACCGAGATGGGCTTTGCCGGGATTGCGATCGGTGCCTCATGGGGCGGGACCAAGCCGATCTTGGAGTTCATGACGTTTAACTTCGCGATGCAAGCCATTGACCATATTCTTAACTCCGCAGCGAAGACGCTGTATATGTCGGGCGGCCAGATGGGCTCGCCCATAGTGTTCCGCGGGCCAAACGGCGCTGCTGCGCGCGTTGGGGCGCAGCATTCGCAGGACTATTCGGCGTGGTATGCAGCGATCCCGGGCTTGCGGGTTTGCATCCCCTATTCGGCAGCGGACGCGAAGGGCCTGTTGAAGACGGCGATCCGCGATCCGAACCCGGTCATTTTCTTGGAGAACGAGATTCTGTACGGACGCTCGTTCGAAGTGCCTACTGATCCTGATTTCACGGTGCCGTTCGGCAAGGCCTCGATCCTGCGGGCAGGCAGCGATGTGACCATCGTGTCGTTCAGCATCGGGCTGACCTATGCCCTGCAGGCGGCGGAGGAGCTGGCGAAAGAGGGGATTTCGGCTGAGGTGATCAACCTGCGCACGCTGCGCCCGATTGATTACGATACCGTGCTGGCAAGCGTGATGAAGACCAACCGCTGCGTGACGGTGGAAGAGGGCTTCCCGGTGGGGGCCATCGGCAACCATATCGGGGCGGTGATCATGCAGCGCGCGTTCGACCATCTGGACGCGCCGGTGATCAACTGCACCGGCAAGGACGTGCCGATGCCCTATGCGGCCAACCTTGAAAAGCTTGCGCTGACGACGACCGCCGAAGTGGTCGCCGCCGTCAAATCCGTTTGCTACCGGTGAGGTGAACCCATGGCTACGCAAGTTCTGATGCCGGCGCTTTCCCCCACGATGGAGGAAGGGACGCTGGCGAAATGGCTGGTCAAGGCGGGGGACAAGGTCAAATCCGGCCAGATCCTTGCCGAGATCGAGACTGACAAAGCGACGATGGAGTTCGAGGCGGTCGACGAGGGGATCGTCGGATCTCTGCTCGTCGCTGAGGGCACGGCGGGGGTGAAGGTCAACGCCCCGATCGCGGTGATGCTGGAAGAGGGCGAAAGCGTCGGTGCCGCGCCTGCCCCGGCGAAGGCTGTGGCGGCTCCGGTTGCGGCGGCTGTTGCGGCGACGGCGGCGGTCGCGGCTCCAGCTGCGCCGGTTGCGGCGGGTGGCGCGAGAGTGTTTGCCTCGCCCTTGGCGCGGCGGATTGCGGCGGAGAAGGGCCTCGATCTGACCAAGGTCGCGGGTTCCGGCCCGCATGGGCGGATCGTGAAGGCGGATGTCGAGGGGGCAAGGCCGGTGGCGGCGGCTCCGGCCGCGGCAGCGGCGGCGGCCGCTGCACCGGCGAAACCGGCGGCGGGAATGCCGACCGGCATGGCCACGGAAACCGTGCTGAAGATGTACGCCGATCGCCAGTACGAGGAAGTGCCGCTGGACGGGATGCGCCGGACGATTGCGGCGCGCCTGACCGAAGCCAAGCAGACGATCCCGCATTTCTATCTGCGGCGCGAGGTGCGGTTGGACGCGCTGATGGCGTTTCGCGAGCAGCTGAACAAGGGGCTGGAAAGCCGCGGCGTGAAGCTGAGCCTGAACGATTTCATCATCAAGGCCTGCGCGATGGCGCTGCAAGCCGTGCCGAATGCCAATGCCGTCTGGGCGGGCGACCGGATGCTGCGGTTGAAGCCGTCGGACGTGGCGGTGGCGGTGGCGGTGGAGGGCGGTCTTTTCACGCCGGTGCTGCGCGATGCCGAGAAGAAGTCGTTAAGCGCGCTGTCGGCGGAGATGAAGGATCTGGCGGGGCGGGCGAAGACGAAAAAGCTGGCACCGCAGGAGTATCAGGGCGGCAGTTTCGCGATCTCCAACCTCGGGATGATGGGGGTGGAGAATTTCGACGCAGTGATCAACCCGCCGCATGGGTCAATTCTGGCAGTGGGTGCGGGGATCAAGAAGCCAGTGGTGCTGGGGGATGGCACGATTGGCGTGGCGACGGTGATGTCGATGACGCTGTCGGTGGATCATCGGGTGATCGACGGGGCCTTGGGAGCGGAGTTCCTGAAGGCCATCGTGGAAAACCTGGAAAACCCGATGGCGATGCTGGCCTAACGCGCCTGCAGCGCCGCAATCAGCCGCAGCGACCGTCGCGCGATGGTCGCTGCTGTGCCGGCAACAATGATCCAGAGCGTCAGGCTGAGCACCCCTTCCGCCGTCGTTCCAAATGGCGAGAAGGCTGCCACGACCGTGCCAATGGTAAGTGCGGCCATCCGGTGCGGCTTTGCCATTGGGCCGGAATAGTCCGGTGGAAGACCTTCAGCCCGACCAAGTTCACGGATGTAAGCGGTTGTAACTGCAAGGACGGCAGTCAGAAAGCCCAAGGCTGGGTTACCCGCCGCGATGCCCGCGCCGCCAAGCAGCAGCAGGTCAGCGACGCGGTCTGGTGCTTCGTTCCAGAACGGTCCGTCCCTTTCCGCCTGCCCGCCCTCGATAGCGACCATCCCGTCCAGAAGATTGCAGATCAAGCGCGCCTGAATTGCACCGGCAGCGAGAAGAAGAAGCAGCCACTCCAGAATGCCCGGCCCCAGTGGCGCAAGGGCAAAGAGAAAGGTTCCCAAGGCCGCAAAGCCAATTGAAGCACGCGAAATCTGGTTCGGCGTGACCTCGGCCGCAACCAACCTTGAGGCCAGCGATTTCGCCCAACCCGCATTGCGCGAAGAAAGCGGGCGGCGGGCAGTCGGGGCACTTGGGTCTTGGTTCATGTCGCTCATGTCAGGGACCAGCCGTACCGAGTGATATGGAAGAATATGGGAGCAGCAAAGATCACCGAGTCAAGCCGGTCCAAGAACCCGCCATGCCCAGAAATGAGGTGCCCCCAATCCTTTATCCCGCGGTCGCGCTTGATCGCAGACATCACGAGACCGCCAAAAAATCCCATGATGGTGATGGTAAGGCACATCAATGCAGCCTGCCCCATGGTGAAAGGCGTCATCCACCAAAGCGAGGTGCCGACGAATGTGGCTGTAAGGGCACCACCCACCAGCCCCTCCCATGTCTTGGAAGGCGAGAGTGTGGGCGCGATCTTTGTGCGGCCGATCAACTTGCCCCAAACATATTGCATCACGTCCGATAGCTGCACGACAAAGATCAGGTAGGCGATGAGAATGACATTGCGACCTTCAAAGCCCGGAATCTGCAGGCTGAGAAGGGCAGGCACATGACTCACGCAGAACACGCAGATCATCAGCGCCCATTGCGTTTCCGACACGCGGACAAGGAAATTTTTTGGGTTGCCGCGCAGGGCGGAAACGACTGGCAACAGGAGGAAGACGTAAACCGGAACGTAAACGGAATAGAGGCCATACCAATCGATGGCGATAAGATAATATTGGAACGGCAAGACCATGAAAAAGCTGGCCACCAGCGACCAGTGATCTTCGCGCGAATGGGTGGTCAGGGTGAGGAACTCGCGCAGCGCGGCAAATGAGCAGAGCGCGAACAGCATTATCACGCCGGTCTTTCCTGCAAGAAACGCAAGCCCAAGCAGGATCACCATCGCCCACCAGGCGTTGATCCGGGCATTCAGGTTTTCGATCACCGCATTGGTGCCGTCTGGCGAGAGGCGAAGCCTCAGCACCGCTCCGACAATCGAAGCCAGAACCAGAATGACAGCCACGCCGCCAAGCAGCCAGACGAGGTGCGGGCTGCTCATCCTTTCGGCTCATGCGACAAGGCGAACAACGCAGTTGAAGCGCGGGCAAGAAAGGCATCCTTCGGCTCATCCGGCAACAGATGCAGCGGTGCCCCGAAGGTGAGTGTGCAGATCAGGGGAACCGGAATGATTTCGCCTTTCGGCATGACTTTGTTGAGATTTGCGATCCAGACAGGAACAAGATCAACTGCAGGACGGCAGCAGGCAAGGTGATAAAGCCCTGACTTGAAAGCCAGAAGCCTGTCATCGGAATTGTTGCGCTTGCCTTCCGGAAAGATAATCAGGGATGAGCCGTGATCAAGCGCCTCGACCATCTGCTCAACCGGATCCGCAGTCCGCGCTTCCGGCCGCCGATCGATGAGAACGGCCTTGAAGACGTCACGCCCGATAAAGGCCCGCAACGGCGACGTGAGCCAGTAGTCGAGTGCGGCCACCGGGCGTGTCTGGCGACGTAGGGGCGCTGGAAGAACCGTCCAGATCAGGACGAAGTCCCCGTTAGAACTATGGTTGGCAAAATACACACGCTGGCCGGGAACAGGCGCCATACCCTGCCAGATTGCGCGCGGTGCGGTTATGAAGCGGGCAAAGAGAGAGATCGCTTCGCCCATCACTCTCGCCGCAAAGGATCTTGCGCCGAGAGTCATACCAACGGTGTCATTTCGACTTCAGGATCTGATCCATGGTCAGTGCAGGCTGGGCACAACCCGCCTTTCCAACCACTCTGGCCGGAACACCGGCAACGGTCGTATTATGAGGTACATCCTCCAACACGACCGACCCTGCCGCAATTCGAGAGCAATGACCGACCTTAATGTTACCCAAGACCTTGGCCCCTGCCCCGATCAGAACGCCATCCCCGATTTTCGGATGCCGGTCATCATCTTCCTTGCCGGTGCCGCCGAGCGTGACTGAATGCAACATGGAGACGTTGTCCCCAACGACGGCCGTTTCTCCGATGACGATGGAATGAGCATGGTCAATCATGATGCCCTTGCCGATCTTCGCTGCCGGGTGAATATCGACTCCGAACGCTTCTGACACTCGCATCTGAACAAAATACGCCAGATCGATCCGGCCCGTTCGCCACAGCCAGTGGCCAACACGATAAGCCTGAACCGCCTGATAACCTTTGAAGAAGAGAATTGGCTGCAGGACGCGATGGCAAGCAGGATCGCGCTCGTAAACTGCCATAAGATCCGATCTGGCGGCAGCGCCGAGTTCCGGATCACTGTCGTAGGCCTCATCCGCGATTTCTCGCAGAATCTGTTCGCTCATCTCGCCTGATGCAAGCTTCATCGAAAAGCGGTAGGCTAGGGCCCGCTCCATTGTAGAATGATGTAAAAGACCAGAATGAATCAAGCCGCCGAGCAGCGGTTCGGCCCTGATCGCATCGACCGCCTCTTCGCAGACCCGCTGCCAGACGGGGTCGATGGTCGTCATTTTCGGTTTGATCTCAGCCATGACGAAGTCTCCCTGCAGAGATTTTCTTTAGCACGACTTTGGTCAGCAGTGACACTCAAAGTTGTGAAGATCTCGATCACATTGTGAAATGATGGTCCAATGCTTCCGCCGCGATCTTGATCGATTGCAAGAACTCGGGGTCATTCGCAAGTGGCTCGGGACCCGGCTCCAAAGACAAAGCCCGCGACATCAGGCTGCCGTCGCCAAAAGCTGGATGGATCCGTTGATACCGCTGGAAATGGGCATATGCCACTTCGACCTCGCACATCATAGCATCCGCAGCACTCCTGCGCCCGGTACCGGGAAGCAGCATCAGAACTCTGGCAAGCAAAACAAGCTCCACAGCCGTCGGCGTCCGCATGCTATGGCGCGATTGTAACGCTGCGAAATGGACCGGGGCCGAATCGAGATGACAGCTGCGCCACCTGAATCTCGAAGGAGCCCGCCACTCCATCCTGGGTCTGCGAAGCTGTGGAATAGGTGAACGCTGACAATGTTGCGGCGTATTCGGCCAGGATTTCCGAGGCTTGGACAATCCGCACAATATAGCCCTCGCTGGTCTCACCCAACGGGACCTCGGCAACCTGCCAGTTGTCCCCTTCGATCCGCGTCCTTCGCTTCCAGGCTAAGTGGACCTCTCCGGAACTGGTCGTGGCCCGCAAATGTGAAACCGGATATGGTCGCAGTCCGATGCCGTCAAAAGCTTCCACTTTCAGCACGACATTCGGGTCTTCGTAACCGCGCGATGTGCCGCCGATCCGATAGTATCTGGCCAAACCGCGTGCAGAAAGCGGCAGGTCTATCTGCGTCAGTGCCAGATCTATCAGAACCACCGTGCTGCCAATGGGCCAAACTGGCGGCATGATGCCGTCCGTCCCTTGCTGGCCTCGCAGGCGAACCGAGACTTCATAGGTGTCGGGTGCCACAATCTGCGCGTTTGCAAACTGGAACACTTCCCAGGTGCCAGCCGTCCCATCGCCAATCGCCATCGCATTGGCACCATTCAGGGTTGATACCTGCGAAGCCGAGCTCAGCGTTCCGCCCGAAACCTTGATCCGCAATGGCGCGCCGCGATCCCACACACCTGGCCTCGCGGCCAGCAAAGGTGATTCAGTGACACCTACCACAGCGGGCGCAGCAACCAGCCGATTGATCTCATAGCCCGCGTCTTCAGCTGACGACCAAACCGCAACCGACCCTGGCCAAGGCGATGCTGCAACTGCGATGTGCGGCGCATGCTCTACTTCGTCCCCGGTCAACAACGGCAGGTCAAGAAACACCGGAAGCACCGGCACTGGCGCCACAAACTGGCGCAACGCGAAGCTTTCGCCGGAAGTGTCGGACGGAAGGTAGATTCCCGGCTCTACGCGGACTGCATCGATGATCTGCGCTTCGGCCTGTTCAACCCGGTCCACCCGGTAACGGCGGCCTTTCGCGCGGACAACGTCACCTGCGCCGATCATCAATCGCGATTTGGGCAGCGCGAAACGGGCGCTGTCCCGCGCAACACGCGATTCCGCAAGCCACCGTTCCACCGTGGCCCGGCCTTCAGCCTTTGTCATCGCAATCGAGACTTCAGTCTGCGACACGCCGCGCGCCTCTTCGTCGGGGAACCGCACCTCTACGGCGCGGACCTCATAGCTCGACTGTGCATCCACGTAGCCGAGCCGGACTTGTCCTGCCGTTTCCGCCTCCGATCCCCGCGCTGTTTCAAAGGTCCCGTCCAGATCGGACACGATCGCAAAACAATCATCGGTCAGTTCGGCAACAACCCGACCGTCGCGATTTCTGAACAAGAGCTCACCGTCACGTTCCACGACGTCAAAGCCCAATGCCAGCATCAGGGGCTGCAATGCCGCACGAGCAGTGGTCACATCGGCTTGCACATAGCCACGCAACAAGCCGAACAGCGTTCCCGTGTCGACCGCGGTAATCCCGGACCGCTGACAGATTTCGCGGATCACCGCCGACAGCGGCTGGTTCGTTGCCCGCCCGTTCAGCCAGTGCCCGCGCGAGTAATTGTCTCCGTCGCTCCAGACATCCACCTGGGCCGGAAACTCCGGGAAAGGCCGGGCGTCCCAGGCTCAGACATGCGCGTGGTCCATGTCGACCATCGGTCCACCGTAAAGCGCCGATTGCGGATTGTTCAGGGGGTCAGCCCAGTAATCAGACATCGCCAGCAAGAACTGCATCTGAATCAAATCGTCCCGCCGCCCGTTGGAAAACTTCGGCAGGCCGGACTCCGAGGATTTGAGATCAATGAAACGGTTCGGCTGGTTCGTGCCCTTGTCAACCGCGGCACAGCCGTATTCGCTAAACCGGAAGGGCTTGGCGCCGGGCACCCATCCGGTTGGCTGGGTCGCCCGCACGCCACCAGAGCGTTCGAAATGCAGGTTCGACCACCAAGACTTCAGATCCTTATAGCGAAAGACCCACGGTTCGCCATAAGCGCCATCCGTAATCGGAAGACGCCGTTGCGCTGCCTCGCCTTCAGGGCTGTCATAGTACCAGTCAAAACCCTCGCCCCCGGCGATGTTGGCCTTCAGGTACTCCGGATTGTAGAGGGCACCCCAGTGCGCGTCAGCATGCTCCTCACCCTCACGCCAATCCGACGCAGGCATGTAATTGTCGATAGCAATGAAATCGATGTTCGCGTCGGACCAGAGCGGGTCAAGATGGAAATAGACATCCGACCCCGTCTGATAGCCAAAATACTCCGTCCAGTCCGCCGCATAGCTGATCTTGGTCGACGGCCCAAGGATCGCGCGCACATCGGCGGCCAGCTGCCGTAGAGCCTGCACAGCAGGAAAACTGTCGGCGGCCGCCCGGATTTGCGTCAAGCTTCGCATTTCCGACCCGATGCAGAACGCATCCACGCCACCGGCCAAAGCACAGACCTTGGCGTTGTGCAAAATGAACCGCCGGTAGCTCCACTCATTTGGTCCGGTGTACGACGCGGTCTGACCCGACACCGTGAAATGTGCGGGTTGTGCGGTGCCGAAGAAAGCCGCAACTTCGCTTGCGGCACCCGCAGTCCGATCCGGCGTTCCCGCATTTCCGGGGGCCACAGAAAGCGTGATCCTGCCGCGCCAAGGCAAGGCAGGCTGGGTCGATGACCCGGTCCAGGGATCGAGCAAAGTGTTGCCGAGGACCTGATCCATAAGGATGAAGGGATAGAACATCACCTCCTGCCCCTTGGCCTTGATCGCCCTGATCGCCTCGATCACCGAGGCATCGGTCGGTGTTCCGCCATAGATCGACTTGCCATCAACCGTGGGAACTTCTTGCGCGGCGGCTCTGGAGATGCCACCCGCGCGCCAGGGCATTCCGACGCCATCGCGCAACCGCTGTTCGACTTTCGGCCTGATCTCGCACGACCCACAGCGCAGATCATCCCCGAACCACGATACGATTAAGGACACAGAACCACAGGCCGGCAATTCTTCGTTCAACTGCTCCAGGCTCGTCGCGAAATCGGTCAGGCCGGACGGTGAATGAACGTTCGCTGTCCGGTTTCTCCCCGGGCCGTCCGCATAATGCACAGGCGTGGTCGCCAGTCCGTATTCGCCGGTTCCAGGGATCAGCGCAACTGCCCGCACGGCTGCATTTAGGGTGCCTTCCGCGTCGACCAAAGGGCCCTGTGCTGCGCGAACAACCTCGAAATTGAACTGCGGAACCCGGTTGCCATAGGGCGATAGCTCTAGATCCTCGATCACCACATAAGCCAGCCCACGATAGGCAGGCGCTTTGCCGGCCCCCTCAACAGCCTCGATCTTGGGGTCTGGCAACTGGGTCTCGCTGCCCGAATAGACGCGCATGTTCAGATCGCGCGGCGAGATTTCGTTGCCGTCCGCCCAGACTCGCCCTACCCGCAGGATCTCGCCTTCGCACAATGCGATCGCCAGGCTGACGGAATAGCTGTACTCGTTCACCTTTGGCTTCGGCGCCCCCTTGCCGCTGCGCCTGCGTTGCACCGTTTCGGTGAACTGCGTGGCCCAGATCACCTGCCCAGGAAGCCGCATCCGGCCCCAAAGCTGCGAAATTGCAGCACCCTCGCCTGCCCCGGTCAGCCGCAGCCGGTCCAACCGGCCCACATCTACCGGGTCCGATCCCGCACCCAGCAGCCGCTGGTCGATCACCCTGCCAAGCGTGGCCCCGATGGCGCGGCCGATGACGGCCCCTGAAAGCCCAAGAACTGCACCGCCAAAGCCAGCGCCCAGCGCGGCCCCGGCCGCCGAAAGAAGAAGAGTGGCCATTCAGTCGGCTCCTTTGGGAAAAGCAAAACGCGCCGCGATCCGCCGGTCCCATGGCAGGGACAAGGGGCTCTCGATCACGCCATGATCGGTATAGGCATGGACAAATCGCGCTGATGGCCAGATCTCGGACTGGATGCCAAGATGCTTGGCGATGCTGCCTTCACGCATTCGGAACAGCAGCACATCGCCCCGCGCGGCATCCGACTTCGGCTTTGCGATCAGCAGCCGATGCGCCGCCTCCAGCAACACCTCGCGCTTATCAGGTTCCGCCCAATCCTCGGTATAGGGCGGCACCACTTCCGGCTCTTCGCCGTAAGCCGCGCGCCAGATGCCGCGCAGCAGGCCAAGGCAATCCGCCCCGGCCGCCTTTACACTGGCTTGATGCAGGTAAGGCGTCCCGATCCAGCTTCTGGCCTCGGTCACAATCCATTCGCCGTCCATCAGAAGCCCGCAGTGCCCGCGACACCAAACAAGCTGCCACCAGTCTTTGGTCGATCGGACACTGGATAAGACGCCAATCAGTCCTCACCCGGAATGTGCGGAAACCCCCGAAAGTTCAGAAAGTTGGCAAACTTTGTGCGGCAGGTTGTCGGTGCCTTGTCGCAGCCCGCAATCATCCGGACCATGTCACCGGGAACGACCTCTGCGCCAAGCGATTGCCACAGATCGATCCGGCGGCCATTGGCTTCGGTCCGGTCCGACTTGATGACCCCGATCAGACCTTTCGCTGCCCCGGACAACACTTCAAACCGGCCATAGTCGAACCATCGTTCATCAAAGCCGGCAAAGGTAGAAAAGATGAACAATCGTTCGTCTTCGACAGTCTCGACTGCGCGATCAGCATAGTAGCCCGGCTGCACCGGCGCAAACCGGCAGCGCCCATCGCCAAGAACCGCCGAGCAGGCCGGCTGATAGGCAAAGCCTTGCGGCCGGTTCAGCGCGTCGCTCAAGCCCCGCAGTTCCGCCTTGAAACTTCCGCCGGACCGCACAATCTCGCCGATCGAGCCGCGAAATTGCTCGACACGATCCTCCGGGTTCACCCAGTTCACCAGCCAGGCCCGCACGTCCCCGCCGTCAAACCGACCGGCCAGCAAGTCTGCCTCGGTCACCGACGCGTCGCTTAACGCGCCCACAGCCTCGCTATTGTCTACCGACAGGCCCGTCGTCTGCTGCAAGGCGCGCGCGGTCATTCCCGTATCCGCCCGGCAGACCACACCATCAATCGTCAGATCGCGGTCATGGTCGGTAAACCCCAGAACCATGCCATCGCCCCGCGTCACCATCCAGGCGCGACAGACTGTTGTAGCACCGCTCTGCAGATGCGCATACAGCGCTTCCGCAGTCATAGCCTGATCTCCACGACCGGCACTGTCGGCACGTTGCCTGCCTGAAACGATGAAACCGACGTCTGGATGCTGTCCACGTCAAACCGCACTGCCACGTCAAACTCGTACCCCGCAGTCACCCGCGTATCCAGATCCGGGGCCACCGCAAAGGTGATCTCACCCGTCTGGTAGTTCACGGTGAATTCCAGACTTTCAATCTTGGCGTCACCCGACACCGCCACCACCACCGTCCCCACCACTGGCTTCAATATGGGACGGACGTAGCTTTCCTCGCCAGACCGATAGGTCTTTTGCAAACGGAACACCCTCGCAACACCATCACCGGTTCCGATCAACTGGTCTTCCGGACCCGGAGCCTTGGACGCAGGACAAGACTTGTAGTCGGACCAGTCTTTCCAGCGAAACCCATGCAGCTGCCCGGCCCTGGCCTCGAAGAACGCGATCAGCGTCTCCACGTCATCAAGCGACCGCAGCCCCACCCCCGCATCATAGCGCCGGCGCGAATGCGCCCAGGGCGTGTTGCGTTCTTCAAAGACGTTGGCCAGCGTCACCACTTCGGTGCGCCGCTCCGGCCCGCCGACTGACCCAAAGCTCAGGTTCGCAGGAAAGCGTATCTCGTGAAATGCCATGATTTTGTCCTCACCGGTTCCGGTTGCCACGCGCCAACGCGCGGCTGACCTGTGCCGCCACTTGGGCCTGGCTGCGCTGAAATCCCTGTACGTCAGGCGTGGTGATGTTCATCACCACATTGACCGCCCGCCCGCCGCCTGCCTGCACGCCCAGCCGACCGTCGGCGCCCCGCGCCAGCGGCATGATCGCCTCAGGCCCCGCCTCGCCCATCAACCCACGCCCGCCCCGCATCGGAAACGTGGACGGCGACGACACCACGCCGCCCTTGGCAAACGGCATCACCCGGCCCTGCGAAAACGCCCCGCCGTTCTGAAACGGCATGAACGATCCCATCACCGACGACACGCCCTGCGCCAGCAGGCCGCCAAGCGCCCCGGTCACCGGCTTCATGGCAATCGAATAGACCGTGTCCACGATCGTCCGCGCCACGCCCTTCAGCGCATCATTCAGCTTCATCCCATCGAAGATCAGCCCGTCGAACGATTTGCGTAGCCCGCCGCTGATACCGCTCGACAACGTGTTGACCTCACGCCCGGTGAAAATCATCGTCTCCCGCATCCGCGACAGCTCGCCATCGAACGCCGCGACCATCGAGGCCGATGACCCAAGCTGCGCCTCAAGTGCGGTCAGCTGATCCTGCATCGTATTGATATCTGCCATCGCTTTTCCCCTTCACTACATCCGGAAATGCCGCCGCAAGTTCCGCCAGCCGTGCCCGCGTCAGGGGCGGCGCGCTATGCTCCGCCCCCAGCATGATCCTCAACTCCACCGGGGTCAGCCGCCAGAACACTGCCGGTTCCAGCCCCAGCCCATGCAGGCCCGCCTGCAGCAAGCCGCGCCAGTCGATCCCGTTCATCCCTCGCCAGGCAGGGCGAAGGCGCGGGCCAAAAGCTCCGCCGCCGCCCGTGCCGCCTCCATCGGTCCACCGCCAATTTCCACGGTGCGCAGGTCCGCAGCCGTGCCTTGCCAGCCGCCGCCCCGCAGGCCCGCCACGATCAGCGCCAGCACATCACGGGTAGAGAACCGCGCACCCTCGAACCGCTCCACCAGGTCGATCAGCGATCCGGTCTCCAGCGCCGTCTCCAGTTCCGCCAGCGCCCCAAGTGTCAACTTGGCGACATGGCGCTGACCATCCAGCCAGATCGCCACCTCGCCCGTCCAAGGGTTGACCATCACAGCGCCGTAAAGATCAGCGGCCCCGCCGACGACATCGACATCTCATAGCTTGCCTCGTCGTTGTGGCTGCCCGCGTACTCAATCGAGGTGATCTGAAACAGGCCCTCAATCACCCCGAAACTTGGGATAACCATCTGAAACTTAGGAATTTCCCCATCAAAGAAAATCTGTCGGGCGCGCTCGTCGGTGTTCGCGTCGCGAAACACCCCCGACCCCGAGATCGAGGCCGATTTGACCCCGGCCCCGGCCAAAAGCTCGCGCCAGCCGCCCTGGCTTTCAAGGCTGGTCACATCCACAGATTCTGTGTTGAAGCTGATCCGCGTTGCCCGCAGCCCCGCGATGGTCAGGAACTGCCCGTCCCCGGTCTGGTCTATCTTGATCAAAAGATCCTTGCCGCTTTGCACAGCCATGTCCGTTCTCCAAAAACTATGAGTGAAGGAAAGCCCCGGCCATATGGCCGTGGGCAAAGGGGCTACAGCTGGACGCGGGCCCTGAATGTCAGATCGATCCGTCGTGTCTCGCCTTCGCTGATCCGCCGGGCCGAGGCGCGCAGGAAGTAAAGGCTCACCAACTGGCCACGCGACAGCGTCAGCGGCACTCCGATCAACGCGTCCGAAATCGCCGCGGCCACGGTCTTGATGCTCAAGAACCCCGTCGCGTCGGTGATCACGCTGATCACCAGCTGATGTTCAGCCCCCGCGCCCGACTTGTCGGATTGGTCGCGCGCTTCTTCCGGCCCGATCAGCACGAAGGTTGCCGCCGGGCTTGGCGGCACCGCGTCGTAGATCGCGACCCCCGACAGCGCGGGAAACCCGGTCAACGCCTGAAACACCGCCGACTGCAGGGCAGCGGCTGCACCGTAGCTCATTTCGGCACCTCCTCACGGGCAAAGCATGTCAGATAGCGGCCATCCGCATCGCGTTCGGTCACCGCCAGAATGGTGAAGATCCGCGCCCCTTCACGGAACCGCTGTTCGGG
>NZ_JANMET010000368.1:0-17903 GCF_031377265.1 Tabrizicola sp.
AAGGGTGACAGCCGTCTGCACCCGGCGCTGACGGCGCAGGCGCGAAACCACGGTCCAAATGTCCCTGCGCAGTACGCGATCCACCGATTCCGCCCGATTCAGCGAGGCTCAGCGTGCCCCTGCCCTACTATATATTGATGCAGGCTTTGGTGAAACCCAAAAGACACGCTTTATGTGGCAGGACTACATCAACTTGCGGCGGCGGGTGACGCGGATGTCGAGATCGGTGATCTTCTTGCGCAGGGTGTTGCGGTTGATGCCCAGCAGATCGGCGCATTTCGCCTGGTTGCCGGCTGTTGCATCCAGCGCGATCTCGATCAGCGGCAGTTCCACCTCGCGCAGGATGCGTTGATACACACCTGCCGGGGGCAGCTGGCCGCCGTGCAGATCAAAGTAGCGCTTCAGGTGCCGGGCGACGGACGCCGACAGCTTTTCACCTTCGCCGCCGCCTTTCAGCGGTTCGGCGGCGGGCTGATTGCCCAGCACCTGTTCAACCTCGGCTTTGGCGATCTCGGCCTCGGAAGACGTCACCAGCAGGCGACGCAGGGTGTTTTCCAGCTGACGGACGTTGCCGGGCCAGCTGTAGGCGCGCACCAGATCGCGCGCGTCGTTGGACAGGCGCCGCACGGCGCCCATGTCACGCTCGCCCTTGGCAAGGAAATGTTCGGCCAGCAGTGGGATGTCGTCCACCCGTTCACGCAGCGAGGGGACGTGCAACACCACACCGCCAAGACGGTAGAACAGGTCCGACCGGAAGGCGCCGCTTTCCATGCGGCTGGCAAGGTCGATCTGGCTGGTGGACATCACACGCGGCGCGTTATCGCCCAGAAGGTCAAGCATCCTGACCACGCGGGCCTGGGTGTCATCGTCGTAATCGGCCACCTCGTCGAACACGATGGAGCCGCCGCGGGCGCGAGCCAAAAGGGTGGAAGGGCCGTCTATGCCTTGCAGATCGCCCGCCTGGGCGACGACGTAGGGCAAGGTGCGGCGGTCGGAAAAGTCGTGGATGGCGCGCGCGATCAGCGACTTGCCGGTGCCGGATTCGCCGGTGACAAGAACCGAAAGATCGGTGTTCATCACCCGCGCCACCAACCGGTAGAGCGACTGCATCGCCGCCGTTCGCCCGACCAGCGGCAGATCGTCGCCGGCTTCGCGCGGCGGCACCACGATTTTCGGCGAGCGGCGCTTTTGGTCCAGCGCGCGGGCCGAGCGTTTCATCAGATCGGGCAGATCGAACGGCTTTGGCAGGTAGTCGAAGGCCTCGGCCTCGGCGGCCTGAATGGCGGTCATGATGGTGTTTTGCGCGGAAATCACGATCACCGGGAGGCCTGGACGCATCTTGGCGATGCGCGGCAAGGCATCAAGGCCATTGCCATCAGGCATGATCACGTCGCTGATCACCAGATCGCCCTTGCCCTCTTCGATCCAGCGCATCAGCGTCATCAGGCTGCTGGTCGCATGAACCTTGCAACCTGCCCGCGTCAGCGCCTGGGTCAGCACCGTGCGGATCGTGCGGTCGTCATCCGCAACCAATACCGTTCCATCCATTACGGGGCCTCCTTCAAGGGTTTCAGCTTGTCTTTTGGCGCCATCGGCAGCGACACCCGAAATGCGGTGCGGCCGGGGGAAGAATCCACCGATATCCAGCCCTCGTGATCAGTGATGATCTTGGACACGAGGGCGAGGCCGAGCCCGGTGCCGTTTTCGCGACCTGAGACGAAGGGTTCGAAGATCTCGGCGGCGATTTCGGGTGGAATGCCGGGGCCATCATCGATGATCTCGATCTGCAGTGGCAGGGCGGCGGGGGCACCTTCCTTGCGGCGCAAGCGCAGAGAAAGGTCATAAAAGGTGTGCAGCCGGATCGTGCCGCCCTTGGAGCAAGCCTCGGCCGCGTTCTTGATCAGGTTCAGGAACACCTGCATCAGCTGGTCCTTGTCGGCGAAGGTGAAGGGCAGCGAGGGGTCGTAATCCTCGACAATCGTCATGTGGGCGGCAAAACCGACGAGCGCCGACTTGCGCGCCCGGTCAAGCGCGTCATGCAGATTGACCGGCTTGCGGTCCGGCGGGCGGATATTGCCGAACTGTTCCACCTGTTCCAGAAGCTTTACGATGCGGCGGGTTTCCTCGACGATGAGGTCGGTCAACTCCTGGTCTTCGGGCGTGAGGCCCATCGACAAAAGCTGTGCGGCCCCCGATATGCCCGCCAGCGGGTTCTTGATTTCATGCGCCAGCATCTCGGCCATGCCGATGGCCGAGCGGGCGGCGGATTTAACCCCCATGGAGCGGCCCATCCGATCCGCAATTTCGCGCGGCGACAGGATGATCATCACCACGTCAGGATTGTCATGCATCGGCGCGAGATGGATGGTGCATTGCACGGGGGGGCGTTCGCCAGTGGTCACGTCCACATCGTTGATGTTGAGTGGCGACTGGTTGGCGCGGGCCCGCGCAAGGGCCTCTTCCATCGGCGCGTCGATCAACAGCCGGTCAAAGGCGGGCTGGCCCCGCACGGCGCGGTCAGAAGCGTTGAGAAAGGTTTCTGCCGCCGGATTGACGTCAAGAATGCGGTTGGCGGCATCGATCAGCAATGTGGGCATCGGCAGCGAGGCCCAGATCACCCCCGGCACCGGATAGGGCAAGCGGTAGGGCGTCATGCCGCAAGCTCCATCTCGGCGAAGGTGTCGCGGATCATCCTGGTGACTTCGGTTGGGTCAGTCGCGGTGAGGATGGCTTCGCGGGCGTGGTCCAGCCCCGCTTCCTCCAGATACCAGCCGAGGTGTTTGCGGGCCATCCGCAGGCCAAGATCGCGGCCGTAAAAGCCCAGCATGTCGTCATAGTGCTGCAAGATCATATCGGCCAAAGCCGCACCTTCGGGGATGCGCGGCGCGGGGGTGCCGTAAAGCTCATGCGCCACCTCGGCCAGCCGCCATGGTGCGCCTTGCACCCCGCGCCCGATCATAACGCCGTCCGCACCCGAAAGGTGCAGCGCGGTGGTGGCGGTGGAGCTGTCGACGATGTCGCCGTTGGCGATGACGGGGATGCTAACGGCGTCTTTCACCGCGCGGATGGCAGCCCAGTTGGCAGCCCCCTTGTAGAACTGACAGCGGGTGCGACCATGGATCGTGATCATCTGGATGCCCGCGGCTTCGGCGCGCGCGGCAAGGATGGGGGCATTGTGCAGGGTGTCATCCCAGCCCAGCCGGGTTTTCAGCGTGACGGGCACGTTGACCGCCTGCACCACAGCCTCGATCAGATTCAACGCAAGATCGAGATCGCGTAGCAAGGCCGATCCGCACAGGCCGGTTGTCACCCGCTTGGACGGGCAGCCCATGTTGATGTCGATCACCCGCGCACCCTGCGCTTCGACAAAGCGGGCGGCTTCGGCCATCCAGTAGGGTTCGCGTCCGGCAAGTTGCACTGAAGTCGCCTGATCCTCGAACCCAAGTTCGGCGCGGGCGCGGGCTTCGGGACGGGCGCGGACCACCTCTTCGGATGCCACCATTTCGCTGACCACGAGTCCGGCCCCAAAGCGCGCGACCAAACGGCGAAACGGCAGATCGGTGATGCCGGCCAGCGGTGCCAACAGCACCGGCGGGTCGATGCAGACCGATCCGAGGGTTATGGGAAGACGGGCGAGAGACAACTGCCTAATCCTTGTGCGCACGAGTTCACAGCTAGTGGCCCCGCACCAAGGGGCCAAGCCAACCGAAGCAGATAATGACGGAAAAACGTGCGATGCACAAATTTTAGGCTAACCTGCCCGATCCAGTGCCAGATTGTCATGCGCCGCGTCGTGACCTAGACAGAAGCGGCACAGCAATGCCGGGGCACCTATCGCCATGACCACAGCCGTCATCATCGTCGCCGCAGGGCGCGGCAGCCGCGTAGGGGGCCCGGTTCCCAAGCAATGGCAACCGCTTGGCGGGCAGCCGGTTCTGGCACACACGCTGGCCGCGTTTGCTGGGATGATGCGGGTGCTGGTGATCCACCCGGACGATCGTGCGCGGGCCGAAGCGCTGGACACGGACGTACTGCTGGTCGACGGCGGAGCGACGCGCGACGCATCGGTGCGGGCGGCGCTGGAGGCGCTGGTGGGCAAGGGTGTGACGCAGGTGCTGATCCATGACGGGGCGCGGCCCTTTCCGTCGGCGGCGTTGATCGCGCGACTGCGGGCGGCGCTGGCTAATGCCCCCGGTGCGGCCCCCGCACTGGCGGTGACCGACGCGCTGTGGCGCGGCGACAACGGCTTGGTTGCGGGCACGCAGGACCGCCAGGGATTGCACCGCGCGCAGACGCCGCAGGGCTTTCGCTTTGATGCGATCCTTGCTGCGCACCGTGCCCACCCCGGTGGCGCGGCGGATGACGTCGAGGTGGCGCGCGCGGCGGGCCTTGACGTCACCATCGTCGAGGGGGATGAAACCAACCTGAAACTGACCTTTCCCGGCGATTTCGCACGGGCCGAGGCGATATTGCGGGGCCGTCAGATGGATGTGAGGCTGGGCAATGGCTATGACGTGCATGCCTTTACCGAGGGCGACCATGTCTGGCTGTGTGGGGTGAAGATACCGCATCACAAGGGGTTGCTGGGCCATTCCGATGCCGACGTGGGCATGCATGCGCTGACCGACGCGATCTACGGCGCGCTGGCCGAGGGGGACATTGGCCGCCATTTCCCCCCCAGCGACCCACAGTGGAAGGGGGCGGCCAGCCATATCTTTCTGTCCCATGCGGCGGGTTTGATGGCGGCGCGCGGATACCGGCTGGCCAATTGCGATGTGACACTGGTGTGCGAACGCCCAAAGATCGGCCCGCATGCGATTGCCATGCAAACGGAATTGGCGCGGATCATGGCTGTGGATGTGGGGCTGGTTTCAGTGAAGGCCACCACGTCAGAGCGGCTGGGCTTCACCGGGCGTGAAGAAGGCATCGCCGCCATTGCGACCGCAGCACTGGTGCGGACATGAGCCGCTGGCTGAGCATCTTCTTCGGCGTCGGGCTGATGCGCCCCGCCCCCGGCACCTGGGGGTCGGCGGCGGCAATCCTGCTGGGGCTGATGATCGACCGGACCTTTGGCGTGTTTGCCTTGCTGGGGGCGACCGTGGCGATCACCGCCCTTGGCTTTTGGGCCTGCGGGCGGGAACTGCGCGACCGGCCCGGAGCCGACCCCGGCGAGATCGTGATCGACGAGGTGGCTGGGCAATGGATCGCGCTGCTGTTCCCGGCGTTTGCGTTCTGGCACCGAGGGCTTGACGATTGGGCCTATGTGGCCTGGCCCGGATGGGTGGCGGCGTTCCTGTTTTTCCGGTTGTTCGACATCTGGAAACCGTGGATCATCGGCTGGGCCGACCGGCGCGAGGATGCGGCGGGGGTTATGCTTGATGACCTGATCGCAGGCGTCTTTGCCGGGTTTGCAGTGATGCTGGCAGCAGGCATCGCACATGGGGTGTTGCTGAGATGACGGCGGCGGCGTTGTTGCAAGCGGCCCGGTTCTGGGGAATGCGCATCGCCACGGCGGAAAGTTGCACGGGCGGCATGGTCGCGGCGGCGCTGACCGACGTGGCGGGGTCATCCGACGTGTTCGACCGGGGGTTTGTGACCTATTCGAATGGCGCCAAGACCGACATGCTGGGCGTGCGGGTTGGGACGCTGGCCGCACATGGTGCTGTATCCGAACCGGTGGCCCGCGAAATGGCCGACGGGGCGCTGGCGCATTCAGCCGCGACGCTGGCGGTATCCATCACCGGCATTGCCGGACCGGGCGGGTCAGAGACAAAGCCCGAGGGCCGGGTATGCTTTGGGCTGGCCAAGCACGGGATGCCGACCTGGACCGAAACGGTGGAGTTTGGCGCGGTTGGCCGTGACAAGGTGCGCAAGGCCGCGACCAAACATGCACTGGCGCTGTTGGCGCATGCCCTGACCTGATGCGCAGTTGCGCCGGGCGAGAAGCCGCAGAAGTTTGGTAGTGCAAAGATTTCTGCCTGTTGCAGATAATTGGTCGCGTCTTGCGCGCCTGTGCGCAAGCATCGTCCGGCGAGGCGTCAGATCAGTTTTGGGCCGTAAAGCTCGGCCGCCCGGCGTTCGAACGCGCGCACGACGCGGATCATCGCATCGTTGAACACGACACCGATGATGCCTTGCAGCAGGGCATTGCGAAATTCGAAGTCGACGTAGAAATCCACTTCGCAGCCGCCTTCGATGTCACGGAACGACCAGGTGGATTTCATGTGGCGAAACGGGCCTTCAAGATATTCGGTTTCAATCCTCTTTGGTTCCGGCCAGAGGGTTACGCGGCTGCCGAAGCGTTCGCGGAATACCTTGAAGCTGATCACGAGATCGGCCTCCATCACTTCGCCCGCGCCGCTTGGGCCGCCATCGATCGGCGCGCGGGACCGGATGCGTGCAGCCGAATTCCATGGCAGGAACTTTGGGTATGACGCCACGTCGGCCACCAGATCATACATCTGTTGGGCGGTGTAGGGCAGGCGCTTGGTTTCATTGTGCGTAGGCATGAAGCGGATACATGAGCGGCTGATCGGAGCCACCCATGTCGCGTGTCGGATGCAGAAGATCAAGGGGAGGCTTGTCGCGACGTATCGCGTAGCCTGTGTTGTAACGCTTCCGCCTGATTGCAGGCGGCGGCCGGTTCGGGCTGTGCCGCTGGCGAGAGTGTCGGCATTAGAACGGACATGGTAAAGACCAGGTGTTTCATGCTCAAATGCTTCTCCTTATACATCGACAGCCTGGCGGTGGGCATCAACCGCCCAAGCCTGAATTTCTGCAAGGATACCGAATGCCCGACCGCCCCTATCAGATTGACCAGATGATCAGTGCCAAGGCCATTGCCGCCCGGGTAGAGGCTTTGGCGCGGGAGATCACCACGCATTTCGCAGGCACCGACAAGCTGGTGGTTGTAGGCTTGTTGCGGGGATCTTTCGTGTTCATCGCCGATCTGGTGCGCGAAATTGATCTGCCGGTAGAGGTGGATTTTCTGGAAGCGTCGTCCTACGGCGATGCGCTGCATTCCAGCCGCGAGGTGCGAATTCTAAAGGACTTGCGCGGCGAAATTGCCGGGCGCGATGTGCTGGTGGTGGAAGATATCGTCGATACGGGGTTTACGCTGCAGCATGTGAAAAGGCTGCTCGAAGCGCGCGAACCAAAGCGGCTGGAGGTCTGTGTGCTGTTGGACAAGCCGTCCCGGCGCGAGGTGCCGATCAGGGCCACATGGACCGGCTTTGAAATCCCCGACGAATTTGTCGTCGGCTATGGTATTGACTACGCACAGCGAAACCGCAACCTGCCGTACATCGGCAAAGTGCGCTTTGCCGGACAGGAGCCACTGGGGAGCGGCGCATGAATTACCTGGGCTGGCTGCTGCGCGCCAAGCGTTGGGCGCAAAATCCGCCTTCCGAGGGGCGGGTGAAGCTGGTGTTCGGCGTGGTTGCCGTCTGCCTTTTGATTGTGGCGTACGAGTGGGTGTTCGGTTGGCCGGAATGGCTGGTGGTCGACAACCTGAAGACGAAACCGTGATTGGACACCGGGACCCTTCGCGATAGGGTCGCCACAGATTTACAGTTGGGGTTTGATCATGCGATTTTTGCGTTGGCTTGTGGTGTTGGGGGTGATTGGCGCGGCTGCACTGTGGTTTCTGGCCCGTCCGGCACCGTTGGCGGAAAGCGATGTGGCGGGATTTACCGGAGATGCGGCCAAGGGTGAGGCTGTGTTCTGGGCGACAGGCTGTGCGTCCTGCCACATGGCACCCGATGCCAAGGGCGACGCGCAACTGGTGTTGGCGGGTGGGCAGCGGTTTCCGTCAGATTTCGGGACTTTTGTCGCACCCAACATATCCTCTGACCCGACCCATGGCATCGGCAGCTGGAGCCTTCTGAACCTAGCCAACGCCATCACCAAGGGCGTGTCGCCTGAGGGCGAGCATTACTTCCCTGCCCTGCCCTATGCAGCCTATTCCAAGATGCAGATGCAGGATGTGGCTGACTTGTACGCTTTCCTGAAGACCCTGCCTGCCGATCCCACACCAAGTGCCGCGCATGAATTGATGTTTCCATTCTCTTTCCGGGAATCAGTCGGGGTTTGGAAGCTGTTGTTCCTGAACAAGGATTGGGCGGTGGCAGGCAATCTGACGCCCACCGCTGACCGGGGCCGCTACATCGCCGAGGCGATGGCGCATTGCGGCGAATGCCACACACCGCGCAACCTTTTGGGCGGGCTGGACCGGTCGCGTTGGCTGGCCGGTGCGCCGAACCCCTCGGGCCAAGGGCGGATCCCCAATATCACGCCGGCCAAGCTGACCTGGCCGGAGGCCGACATCGTGGCCTACCTGACCACGGGCTTCACACCAGAGTATGACTCGGTGGGCGGACTCATGGCGCATGTCGTTGAAAACTTGGCGCGCCTGCCAGAAAGCGACCGGGTGGCGGTGGCAGAGTACCTGAAGCGAGTGGCGCCCGCAGAATGATCCTGATCGGACAATACGACAGCCCCTTTGTGCGCCGCGTCGGCATTGCGCTGACGCTGTATGGTCTGGCGTTCGAACATCAACCGCTGTCGGTTTTTGGCGATGCAGATGCGGTCCGGGCGCTGAACCCGCTGATGCGGGTGCCAGCTCTGGTGCTGGACGATGGATTTGTGCTGACCGACAGTCACATGATCTTGGATTACATCGACAGTCTGGTGCCGGAGGGGGACGCGATGTTTCCACGCACGGAACCGGATCGTCACCGCGCGTTGAAGGTGGCGGCTTTGGCGACCGGGCTTGCCGACAAGGCGGTCAGCCTGTTCTACGAACGCGCCTTGCACAGCGTGACATCTGCCACATGGGAAGACCGTTGCCGGGCACAGATTGTATCAGTGTTGGGTGCACTTGAGGCTGACCGCGCCGCCCGGCCCGGCCCATGGTGGTTCGGGCCCCGGATCGGCCATGCCGACATCGCGGTGGCTTGCGCGTTGCGCTTTGCTGGTGACGCGCATCCCGGCTTGATCGACCCGAAGTCCACCCCGGCACTGGCGGCTCATGCTGCGGCATGTGAGGCCATGCCGGTGTTTCAGCAGATTTCGCAGCCCTTTGTTAGACCGGCATGATCGAGCAGTTGTACGACTGATCGCGCCGCCCCAGCAGGGCGGGCGTTTTCTATTAAGACGGACCGGACCCTGCGTGCGGCTGCAAGCCCCATACCAGATCTAAGCCTTTGAATTTATGTCGATATGCCCATCTACTGATGCAGCGCCGGTGACCGTTGCCTGTGAAGGGCTGATTGGGCTTGTGGAGGAAATACTTTTGCAACGCAGGTCTGCCACCGACGGCAGCGCGTCCGAATTCGGTTGTAAGCGAAACTCGTACGCGGCGCCAATTGCAGATCCATGCCATTGCCTTGGCGTCGTTAGGGTGGCTAGCACCGAGGTCCAACGCTTCGAAGGAATTGACGATGAAACATACAATTTTGCTTGCAGCCGCCGCGGCCCTGTTCGCGTTTGGCGCGGTGGCGCAGGAGGCCGAAGATTCATTTGCCGATGCAGTGGAAATGCGCCACGGGCTGATGCTGCAGATGGCCACCGATGCCGCCAATCTTGGTGGCATGGCCAAGGGCGAGTTGGCCTATGACGCTGGCAAAGCCAGCCGGTCTGCCGCAAACATTGCGGCAATCGCGTCGGTGCTCAGCATGGACCAGTTCCCCGCCGGGTCGGAATATCAGGCAGCGACCGACAGCTATGCATTGCCTGCGATCTGGGCCACGCCGGACGACTTTCTGGCAAAGATCGCCGACCTGAACAGCGCGGCGGGCGCGCTGAAGCTGGCCGCCGCAACCGATCTGGACGGTCTGAAAGCCGGGATGGGGCAGCTGGGCGCGGCCTGCTCGGCTTGCCACAAGGCCTATCGCCAGCCGGAAGAGTGAGGAATTCGCGGCCCCGCCCTCATTGTCGGCAGGGCCGCACAAAAACCCGGTGCTCGGTCGCCTTGCTGACCGCAAACCAGTCGCGTTCGCTATGCCATGAGCTACCGATCGGACACAGTTTTCCAGAATGAAGTGACGCACCGCTGATCTTGGCGGCCTGACGTGCTATTGTGGCAGCATTAAAGTTCACTTTGGCATTGTGGAAAATCAAATGCGTGTCACGACCCCAGCGATCTTGTTGTTCGCCAGCCTATCAAGCCCGGTTCTGGCGCTCGATTTCGGCAACGGTTTCTCCCTGAACGGGAATGTGGAACTGGAATACTTGGCCAGCGACGGTGACGACTTCAGCCTGGGCTGGGTCGACGCAACCCTCGGTTGGCGCAGTCAGGCGGGCGGCGCTGTTGGCTTCGGGTTTGATCTGGCGCTCGACGGCGCCAAGGAACTGGAAAGCGGTGAGGAGTTCTCGGCTTTCTGGGGTGGCCTCGTCGTCACGACTGCGGCGGGCGACTTCACTGTAGGTGCCCCCCGCCCTGTGTTGGATGTCTTGTATGATACACCAAAGCTGGGGGGCAGTACCCTCTACGACCTGCAGATACAGCAGTTCAGCGGACCTTTGGCGTCATATTTGGTGAAACAGTCCGACGTCAATGCCTATGGCATCAGCTTCATCGGCACCGCTGGCGATCTGAGATACGGGGTCTATTACAGCCAGGTCGAAGGCGAGGATGCAGACATCGTCCAGGTGGCTGGCAGTTACAGACTTGGGAACACGCTGATTCAAGGTGGCGCAGAAGTGATCACGCTTGGGTCTTCTGACGACATAACCACGGTGCTGCTGGCTGCGACGCACGACTTCGACCGCTTTTCCATCGGCGCGGCGCTAAGCGATATCAGCAGCTCCGGTGCACCGTTCGACGGTCAGACCATCAAGCTGTTCGGTGACTATCAGGTGACCGATGCGCTGACGCTGGGCGTGCAGATCGTCAGCATCGATACCGCGATCGACGCGACGCTGTATGGGGTGAGCGGTGAATACGGGTTCGGAAGGGGTGGATACGCCCGGCTGGGCGCATTCGATTCGGATCAGGGCAGTGACCAAGCGATCTTTGACGCCGCCGTCGGTTTCCGGTTCTAGCGCCTTGCAACGGGCGGGGTCAGCCTCGCCCGAGCCGTGCCAGCCGCGCCGCACGCAACTGCGCGAAATCATCCCCCGCATGGTAGGACGACCGCGTCAGCGGCGTGGCGGACACCATGAGGAAGCCTTTGCCGTAAGCCGCCGCCTCATAAGCCTTGAATTCGTCAGGCGTGACGAACCGGTCCACCCGGTGGTGTTTCGGGGTGGGTTGCAGATACTGGCCGATGGTCAGGAAATCGACATCTGCCGCGCGCATGTCATCCATCACCTGCAGCACCGATTGACGATCTTCGCCAAGGCCAACCATGATGCCGGATTTGGTGAACATCGTGGGGTCGAGCTCCTTCACCCGCTGCAACAGACGCAGGCTGTGAAAGTACCGCGCGCCCGGCCGCACTTCGGGGTAAAGTCCGGGCACGGTTTCAAGATTGTGGTTCAGAACGTCAGGGCGCGCCGCGACCACAGCTTCAAGCGCATCCGGCCCGCATTTCAGGAAATCGGGGATCAGCACTTCGATGGTGGTGTTGGGCGCACGATGCCGGATCGCGCGGATGGTCTGCGCGAAGTGATCGGCCCCGCCATCATCAAGATCGTCGCGGTCAACGCTGGTGACGACGACATGGTTCAGCCCAAGCTCGGCTACCGCATGCGCCACGCGCCCCGGCTCGAATGCATCCAGCGTCTGTGGCTTGCCGGTCGCCACGTTGCAAAAGGTGCAGCCGCGGGTGCAGATTTCGCCCATGATCATCATCGTGGCGTGGCCCTGCGACCAGCATTCGCCAACGTTGGGGCAGCCGGCCTCTTCGCAGACTGTCACCAGCTTTTTCTCACGCAGAATGTCGCGGGTGCGTTTGTATCCTTCTGACGTCGGGGCCTTGACCCTGATCCAGTCCGGCTTTTTTGGCTGCAAGTTGTCAGCCCGATGTGCCTTTTCGGGGTGCCGGTCTTCGGGAATCCTGAGATCACGCACCATTTTTCCCCTTAAGTCACTCTCTTGCTCCGACATAGGCCGATATGGCCAACCAGGCAACCATTGCGACAGGCGGTGGACGCATGGCAGGCATCGCAATAGTGGTGGGCTGTGACACATCAGGCCCAGACAACAGCAGAGATCATGTCGAAAAAATGACTGCCGAAGCTCTGGGGCCCTTCATCCTCGTGCTGTTCGGCTGCCGCTCGGCGGTGCTGATGAGGGCACAGATCGGGATGCTGGGGATCAGCCTTGCATTCGGTCTGGCCATCTTCGCTGCGGCTTACGGGCTTGGGGCGATTTCCGGTGCGCATCTCAATCCGGCAGTTTCGCTGGGCATTGTGGCCGCCGGACGCATGTCGGTGGCTGAGTTCCTGGGCTATGCGGTGGCGCAGACCATTGGTGCCATTCTCGGCGTGGGCGTGGTGTATCTGATTGCGTCAGGCAAGGCGGATTATGTGCTGGCGACCAAAGGTCTGGGAAAGAACGGCTATGGTGCCGGCTATCTTGGCGAGTATTCGCTGAGTGCTGCGCTGGTGTTCGAGGCGGTGATGACCTTTATCTTCGTGACGGTCATTCTTGGCGCGACCGGTTCAGGGGCGGCCCCGGGCTTTGCCGGACTTGCGATCGGGCTGACGCTTGCGGCGATTCACCTCGTTGGCATCAACGTGACGGGTGTGTCAGTGAACCCGGCGCGATCGATCGGGTCAGCAGTCTTTGTTGGCGGCACTGCACTGGCGCAGCTTTGGGTGTTCATCGTGGCCCCATTGGCAGGTGGGCTGGTGGCAGGCCGTGTCTACAAGGCCGGGGTAACGCGCGCCGCATGAACGGACGGCTTGTCATGTGATGGCGCGGGCGGTTCTTGTGCTGATCTGACAGATCGGCGTATCGCCTTTTCGCCACCTCGGCTTGATCCAGATCACGGTGGCGGCTAGATCGGCGCGGTAGCAGCCGCAACGACCTGGCGCGAAAGTCCCGACGATGTCCCTTGCCGAAATCAGCCTCGCGATCCTTGTCTTGTTGGTGACGCCGGGGCCAACCAACACGTTGTTGTTCATTGCGGGCAGCGAACGGGGCGCAGGCCGGGCATTGCGCCTGATCCCGGCTGAACTGGCGGGTTACCTCGCCGCCGTAGTGCCGCTGATGTTCGTCGGGGCGGCTTTGATCGCTTGGGTGCCCTTTGCACGGCAAGGCATCATGTTGGTCGCCTCGCTTTGGGTGGCGGTGCTGGCGGTGCGGCTTTTCCGGTTGCCAGGGACAGGGGGTGCCCAAGCCGCGATCACTGCGCGGGCCGTGTTTGTCACCACGCTTTTGAACCCAAAAGCGTTTATTTTCGGACTGGTGCTGCTGCCGGGGCCAACGGCGCAGATCAATCTCATGATTTTTGTCGGCCTGGTCATTCTGGTCGCGGCCGGATGGGCCACTGCAGGGGCTGCTGTGATGCGCAGCACCGGAACCGCCATTCCAGTGCTGCGCCGCGTTGCCGCGGTTTGGCTGGCGGTCGTTTCGGCCTCGCTGTTGCTGCGCGGCCTTGTGACCTGAAGGTGACGATCAGCCGATCAGTGGCCCCGACCGGCCGTAGGTTTCGTCGTAGTGCCGCCGCAGGCGTTGCAGGGCGATACGCAGCACGATCTTGCCCGAACGTGCCGCCCAGCCCATGCGTTTTTCCGCAACCTCAAGCCCTTCGAGGAAGCAGCAGCAGCGCAGTGCCACGTCACCAAGACCGGGGCCAAGATCACGCAATGCCACGGCCACCCGGGCCCGCGCCTGCCCAGGACCCTCGCCCATGCCACCGTCTGGCTGGAACGCGCCACGGTCGCCACCAGTTAGAAACCGGTCCCAGTTTTGCGCCACGCGGGGCCCCATCTGGGCAAGTTCAAAGTCTTCGCGCAACCGCTCAGCCGCGTGCACAAGGTCTGGCTCCAGAAACGGTTTGCCGTCCTTGTCACGCCGCCGACCCAGCACCCCGATCGGGCTTTCGGCCATGTTGTAGCGCACCCGGCGCGGGCCTTCGTCGTCGATGACATCGCGTTCCCCCCAGACGCGGTGCTGGTCGCCAAAGGGGGTCGCTGCCTCGGACATGCCCTGGCGACGGTTGTCTTCCTCATCGATCATCCGTTTAAGGGCAGCCCGCCCGACTGAGGTGATCTCGTAGGTCGAGACACGCCCGGCCTTACGACAGGCGATCCAGTCCTTCAGCGTGAAAGCCTGTGCCACGGCGCGGTCAAGAACCCCGGTGCGCATGTTGCGACCATCCGGGAATTCACGCAGGACCACTGCCTTTTCCATCTCTGGTGCAATGGCCATCACGGCCCCCGGTTCGGCCAGACGCCGCAGAATACGCCGGCCTTCACGGGCCAGGGCGGATTCGTCGACAGAGGCGTTGGGCTGGCGCGGATGGATTGACATGCTTGGGGTTTCCTCTTGGGCTGGATCAGATTGAACCGCGCCAGTAATCCGGGAAAAAGCGGCAAGCGCCTCGTCCAGCAATGGATCATCGCGGCGGTTTTCATAGCGGCGCACTTGCCGCATGATGGTGGACGCATGCCGCCCCTCGCGTCGGGCAAGAGCCCGCAGAGAGTGCCCATCCTCCGTATGGTCGAGGTAAAGGCGTACAGCGGGGGGAAGCCAGTCAGGCAGATGGGCGTGGGTCAGTTCAGGCAAATCAAACGTCCCGTTCTTGCATCCACCCGCATGTTGCCGCTTGGTCCAGCCTTGGACATCTGCAACCTTGGGTGGAATTGGTTACCTGATCGTTAACTTTTGGTCTGTGTTAACAATTGTCGGAATTCGCTAAAGGATCTGGTAACCTCCGTTCGCTGAATCATGGTGAAACGCAACGCCCGATTGTTCTGATGCATGGTGCACTCGTCCAGAAACGGAGTGCCTTGAATGTCGGATTTTCGTACTGTCCTTGCCAATCTGCGCCGCCCGCGTTTGCTGATGCATGCCGCACGCTTTGGGCTTGGCGACTACCGTAGGGACCGGGATTTGCGCCGCCTGGTCAGGTGCGAACATTCACCGGAAAGGACCGTCCCGAACCTGCTTGATCAGGAAGAGGAACTTGTGGCAACGAGGGTGCGCGGCGATGCGGCCTACTCCGTTGCACGCCATATAGACGTGCTGATCGCGCTTTTGGCCGAAGCGCGGCTGTTGCCACGGCAAGGCGCCGTCTGATCGCGCCAGCGCAAATGCAAAGGGGCGGTCACCCGCCCCTTTGACACCACGACGAGATGGCAATCAGACGAAAGCGTCCGGCATCTCGGACTTGCGCTTGGCGACATAGGCGTTCAGCGCCTCGTGAATACCCTCGTCCAGGGCGGGTTGCTGATAGTCGGCAAGCTGCTTCTTGACCCGTTCGGCGGCAAGCGTCTGGGTGTCGCGCGCACCCTCTTCGGCCCAGGTTTCGAACGGCTTGTAGTCGAACAGATCAGACCGCCAGAATGCACTTTTGAAGTTGGCCTGGGTATGCTCGCAACCAAGGAAGTGCCCACCAGGGCCGACCTCTCGCAAGGCGTCCATCGCCTGACCGTTGGTGTCCATGATCACACCTTGGGCAAGGTGATGCAGGGTGCCAAGCTGATCGGCATCCATCACGAATTTCTCATAGCTCGACACCAGGCCGCCTTCCAGCCAGCCGCAGGCATGCAACATGAAGTTCACGCCCGCCAGCAGCGCCATGTTGAGGCTGTTCGCCGTTTCATAGGCCGCCTGCGCATCCGGCAGTTTCGAGCCGCAGAAGCTGCCGCCAGATCGGTACGGCAGGTTCAAACGCCGTGCCAGCTGCCCCGCGCCATAAGTGATATGCGCAGCCTCAGGTGTACCGAAGGTTGGAGCGCCGGAGTTCATGTCGATGCTGGTCACAAATGCGCCAAAGATCACCGGCGCGCCGGGGCGCACCAGTTGCGAATAGGCGACGCCCGCCAAAACCTCGGCCAGAACCTGGGTCAAAGTACCTGCCACCGTGACCGGAGCCATCGCCCCGCCGACGATGAACGGGCTGATGATGGCCGCCTGATTGGCTTTGGCATAGACTTCCAGCGCGCCCATCATGATGCCGTCGAATGTGAGCGGGCTGTTGATGTTGATCAGGCTGGTCATCACAGTGTTCTGATCAACGAAATCGTCGCCAAACAGAATTTTGGACATCGCCACAGAATCTTCGGCGCGCGAGGGTTCGGTGACCGAACCCATGTAGGGCTTGTCGCTCAACACCATATGCGACAGCAGCATGTCGAGATGCCGCTTGTTCACCGGCACGTCGGTTGGCTCGCACACCGTGCCGCCGGAATGATGCAGCCATTTCGACATGTATCCCAGCTTCACGAAGTTCTGGAAATCGGCGATCGTGGCATAGCGCCGACCACCTTCGATATCGCGCACGAACGGGGGGCCGTAGACCGGCGCCAGCACCAGATTGCGGCCACCGACCTCGACTTTGCGTTCGGGGTTGCGGGCGTGCTGGGTAAAAGCGGATGGGGCCGTGGCGCAAAGTTTACGGGCCAGACCGCGTGGGATACGCACCCGTTCGCCCTTCACATCGGCCCCGGCTGCGCGCCACAGGTCAAGTGCGCCGGGGTTGTCGATGAAGTTTACGCCGATTTCTTCCAGAACAGTATCCGCGTTCCATTCAATGATCTGCAGCGCTTCTTCGTTCAGAATCTCGAAGTTCGGGATGTTGCGGGTGATGAAGCGCGCGGTCTCAAGGCTTACCGCCGTGCGCTCTGCCCGCCGCGCCTGCCCGCCGCCACCCCGTGCCCTGCGCCCTGCAACTTCGTTCATCCGATCCTCCTAAGCTTTGCAGTCCTTATGGCGACAAAACCGTCCGGCCTGATCCCCGATTGCGGCGCTTGCGCGCAAAAAGCGACACCGGCCATGGCCAAAAACGACGCGCTTTCCTCTTCCCCAAGTATCCCACGGGGGTGCGGGGGTGTGTAACCCCCGCTTCTGCCGTTGCCGCCTCTTGCGAAACGCAATTTCAGACGGTACGCGAGGCCATGACACAACCCCAGCATGACCGCCTTCTGATCATCGACTTCGGCTCTCAGGTGACGCAGCTGATTGCGCGTCGGCTGCGCGAGCTGAACGTCTATTGTGAAATCCATCCCTTCAACCGTGTCGATGATGCGTTCCTGAAGGCGTTTGCGCCCAAGGCCATAATCTTTTCCGGCGGCCCCGCGTCGGTCTTTGCCGACGGTGCACCAATGCCGCCTGCCGGTGCGTTTACGGCGGGCGTGCCGATTCTCGGCATCTGTTATGGTCAACAGGTGATGATGCACTGCCTTGGCGGCAAGGTGGAACGCGGCCATGGCACGGCGGAATTCGGCCGCGCTTACGTCACGCCGACCGATCTGACGCACCCTATCCTCGCCGGCTGGTTCCGGCCCGAAGACGGCCCCCTTGCGCGCGAGCAGGTGTGGATGAGCCATGGCGATCATGTCTCTGAAATCGCGCCAGGTTTTGCTGTCTACGGCACCTCCCCCAACGCGCCGTTCGCCATCACTGCCGACCCCGCGCGACATTTCTATGCGGTGCAATTCCACCCCGAGGTGCATCACACCCCGAAAGGTGCACGCCTGTACGAGAACTTCGTCAAGCTGGCCGGCTTCAAGGGCGACTGGACGATGGGGGCCTACCGCGAGGAAGCCATCGCCAAAATCCGCGCGCAGGTTGGCGACGCCAAGGTGATCTGCGGGTTGTCGGGTGGCGTCGACAGCTCGGTCGCCGCCGTGCTGATCCATGAGGCGATCGGGGCGCAACTGACCTGCGTCTTTGTTGATCACGGCTTGTTGCGGCTGGGCGAGGCTGAACAGGTCGTGTCGATGTTCCGCGACACCTACAACATCCCGCTGATCCATGCTGATGAAAGCGCCCTGTTTCTTGGCGCGCT
>NZ_JANMET010000374.1:0-6879 GCF_031377265.1 Tabrizicola sp.
GCCGGGTGCGGGGCGGACTGGTTCAGCGTTACCATGATCCAGCCCAGCCAGTTTTCCACCCGGATCCCCGGCAGCGCGATCTTGTCCTTGCAAAACGCCTCGTTCAGCCCCATCGCCGGGGCGCCGCGCAGGGTGCCGTCCAGATTGTAGGTCCAGGCGTGGTAGGGGCAGACGATGCTTTTGGTGGTACCGCGGCCCTCCAGCAGGGTGCTCATCCGGTGGCGGCAGACGTTGGACATTCCGCGCAATGTGCCTTCACGGTCGCGCAGGATGATGATCGGCTCACCCGCGATCTTCATTGTCAGGTAATCGCCGGGGTTGGGCAAAGCTTCGGCCCGGCCCGCACAAAGCCAGTCCTTGGCGAAGATGTGCGTCATCTCCGCTTCGGCGAAGTCGGGCGAGGTGTAGACCGACTTCGGCATCGCCCGCGCCTGATTGAACGGCACCGACACACTGGCGCGCAGTTCGGCAAATGGGTCGGCAAGCGGGGTGATCGGGTCATGGCGGGTCATCATGCGGCCTTTCGGGTGCAACCTGATCAGTCTGCGACATTTCCGCGGCATGCAAAAGCGGGATCGTGCGAATGCATCCGTCAGCGCGCGCTCAAGGGAAATGCTGACGGATCGCCTTGGCAAAGGCATTGGCCAGAATCTCGTTCGCGGGCGCATCGTAATGCACCCCGTCAATCGGCGACACGCTGACCAGCGCGCCCGCATCGACAAACGGCAGCCCGAGGCGGCCCGCCAGCGCGCCGATGCGCGACGCGAGGCCGTGGGATTTCGCGGCCCCACCTTCGAACATCTCGGCCAGACAACCGGCTTCAAGGATCGGCGGGGGTGCGACCAGCAGGATGCCGGGCATCGCCCCCTCCGGCCCCGCCGCATAGGCGCGGATCTCCTGGATCAACCGCTCCAGCCCCAGCGCGATATCGCCCGCATTCACCGACAAGCGCAGCTTCAGATCATTGGTGCCCAGCATGATCAGGATCACGTCAATCGGCCGGTGCGTTTCCAGCAGCGCCGGCAGCACCCGCAGCCCGTTGCGATGCGCGCCCTCGATCGGGTCGTCATGCACGGTGGTGCGGCCGGGATGACCTTCGTTGATCACCTCCCAATCCGGCAACAGCCGCGCAAGCCGCCCCGCCCAGCGCTCGTCACGCGAAAACCGGCCGGCGAAGCCCAGATAGGGCGCCGGCATCGTGCCATGGGTGTTGCTGTCGCCGAACAAAAGCAAGGTGCGCATCTGGGAGTCTCCTCATCTTGCGCCATTGGCACGGGCGGCGGCGCGCGCGTCAACTGGTTTACGGTTCTGATTGACGTACATCTTTTCGGCGCAGATAGTCGGTTGCACACAGAAAGGGGTCTGTCTTGCGGCCAACCGTCAATGATATCGCGCGCGAAGCCGGGGTAAGTCTGGCCACGGTGGACCGGGTCCTGAACGAACGGCCCGGCGTGCGTGACAAGACCATCCGCGCGGTCAACGATGCGATTGCCAAGCTGGGCTATGTCCGCAACGTGGCGGCCGCCAACCTTGCCCGCCAGCGCCGCTACCGCTTTCTCTTCATCCTGCCTGCAGTCGAGACGCAGTTCCTCCGTGCCCTTCAGGCCGCGATCCATGACGCGGCGCGTGGCCCCCTGGCCGAAGCAAGCGATGTCGTCATCGCCACCGTCCCGCAACGCGACCCGCATGCAATCGTGACCGTGCTTGATGATCATGGCGACCAGCCGATCGACGGCTGCGCGATCATGGCGCATGAAACTCCGGATGTGCGCGACCTCATCATCCGGCTGAAGGCTGAGGGCACCACCGTCGTCACCCTGATCACCGACCAGCCCAGGGCCCCGCGCGACCATTTCGTCGGCATCGACAACCGGGCCGCCGGGCGCACTGCGGCGGTACTTCTCGGCCGCTTCGCTGGGCAGAAGCCGGGGAAAGTGGCCGTCGTCGTCAGCTCGATGCTCGCCCGCGACATGGTTGACCGACGCCTCGGATTCGACGAGGTGCTCGCCGAACGCTTTCCGCATCTTCAGTCTCTTCCCTCGCTCGAAGGCCATGACGACCGCGACCTGACTGCCCAGATCACCGCCGCTTGCCTTGCGGCGCATGACAACGTGGTGGCGATCTACGTTGCAGGTGCCGGGACGCGCGGCGTGAACGAAGCGGTCCGCCGGGCGGGCCTCCCGGATCATCTGGTCGTCGTCGCGCACGAGCTGACCGCCCACACGCGCGGCGGCCTGGAGGACGGCAGCATCGACGCCGTCATCGCCCAGGACGTCGGCCATCTTGCCCGCTCGGCCCTCCGCGTGTTGCGGGCCAAGGCCGACCGGGCGCCCCTTGACGAAGGTCAGGAACAGATTCGCATCGAAATCGTGATCCGGGAAAACCTGCCGCCATCAACCGATTCGGCTCTTTCCACGCCGCAAGCCGCGGCCTGAAGCGGGCCTCAAATCGCTTTGGGAAGGGCTCTTGCAGAAAAATGAGGTACGTCCCTCAAAAACACTTTACAGCAGCAACGAACCGCGCTTATCGTAACGGCAATCCAAAGAAGACCCGGCAGGTGCACGGGTCCATCCACATCAACCGGGAGGACTACATGAAAGCCAGATATCTTGCCGCCACAGCGGCAATTGCGCTTGTTGCGGGTACCACTGCCCAGGCCGAAGACCTCACCCTCTGCTGGGCCGCTTGGGACCCGGCAAACGCACTCGTCGAACTTTCCAAGGATTTCGAGGCGCAATCCGGCCACAAGATGAACTTCGAGTTCACCCCGTGGCCGAACTTCGCCGACCGGATGCTCACCGAACTGAACGCCGGCGGCAAGCTGTGCGACCTGTTGATCGGCGACAGCCAGTGGATCGGCGGCGGCGCCGAGAATGGTCACTACGTCAAGCTGAACGACTTCTTCGACAAAGAAGGCATCAGCATGGACGATTTCATGCCTGCCACCGTCTATGCCTATTCCACCTGGCCCAAGGGCACGCCCAACTACTACGCCCTGCCCGCGATGGCCGATGCCAACGGCTGGTTCTACCGCAAGGACTGGTTCGCGATGCCCGACATCCAGGCCGCGTTCAAGGAAAAGTACGGTCGCGATCTGGCCGAACCGACCACGCAGCAGGAACTCCTCGAAATCGCGCAGTTCTTCCAGGGCCGCGAGATTGACGGCAAGACCGTCTATGGTGCCGCAATCTTCACCGAACGCGGCTCCGAAGGCATCACCATGGGGATCACCTCCGCGCTTTACCCGTTCGGCTTCAAGTACGAAATGACGCCGGGCAAATATGACATGGAGGGTGCGGTCAACTCGCCCGAAGCTGTCGCAGGGCTGGAATTCTACAAGAACCTGTACAAGACCGCCACACCGCCCGGCTACACCAACAGCTACATGACCGAAAGCCTCGACGCCTTCAAATCCGGTCAGGTTGCCATGGCGATGAACTGGTTCGCGTTCTTCCCCGGCCTCTATGCCGACCCGAACACCGGCGGCGACAAGATCGACTTCTTCGTGAACCCCAAGCAGAACGTCGAAGGCTCCACCCTTGGCGGCCAGGGCATTTCGGTGATCAGCTACTCCGAAAAGCAGGACGCGGCCCTGGAATACATCAAGTGGTTCGCCCAGCCCGATGTTCAGGCGAAATGGTGGAAGCTTGGCGGCTATTCGGCCTCGAACGCCGTGGTCAACAACCCGTCGTTCAAGGACTCCGCTCCCTTCGCCGGTGACTTCCTGATCGCGATGCAGAACGTCAAGGATTTCTGGCAGGAGCCGGCCTATGCCTCGCTGCTGCTGGCGATGCAGGAACGGATGCATGATTACGTCGTCGCCGACAAAGGCACCGCGCAAGAGGCGCTTGACGGTCTGATCGCCGACTGGACCGAAGTCTTCAAGGAAGAAGGCAAGCTCTGATCTGATAGCTCTGACACCAACGGGGCGCGCGACCAGCGCGCCCCACCCCCGCCGTCCAACGGCCCGAGGATCCCTGACATGACCGAGACCCCCATCGACCGACTGGCGCGGGCCACCCCGTCATCCCTTGCGCGCCGCGCCAAGGGCTTGTCCGACCGAACCATCGCCTGGATCTTCGTCACCCCGACGATCCTTCTGCTGCTGGCGGTCAACATCTTCCCGCTGATCTGGACGATCCGGCTGTCGTTCACCAACTACCGCTCGAACCGCCCCAACGCCGAGGTGAAATGGGTAGGGCTGGAGAATTACCAGAAGATCCTCACCGATGACGGGATCTGGGGCAACATGCAGGCCACCGCGCATTTCCTGTTCTGGACCATCCTCCTTCAGGTGCTGATCGGCTTCACCCTCGCCTGGCTGATCAACCGCAAGTTCAAGGGCAACGACCTTTTGACCACGCTGATCGTGATCCCGATGATGCTGTCGCCCGCCGTGGTCGGCAATTTCTGGACCTTCCTCTACCAGCCGCAGATCGGCCTGTTCAATTATATCGAGTTCTTCACCGGCACCCCCTCCTCCAGCTTCGAGATGCTGGGTTCCGTCACCCTCGCTCCCTGGGCGATCGTCATTGTCGACACCTGGATGTGGACGCCCTTCGTGATGCTGATCTGCCTTGCGGGCCTGCGGTCCATCCCTGACTACATCTATGAGGCGGCCGAGGTCGACCGCGCTTCGAAATGGCGGCAGTTCTGGACCATCACCATCCCGATGGTGCTGCCGTTCCTGATGCTGGCGGTGCTGTTTCGCGGCATCGAGAACTTCAAGATGTTCGATCTGGTGGTGCAGCTTACCGGCGGCGGCCCCGGCTCGGTCACCGAACTGGCCTCGATCAACCTCAAGCGCGAAGCCTTCGAGAAGTGGCGCACCGGCTATTCCTCGGCCTACGCGATCATCCTGTTCGTCACGGTGTTCGGCCTTGCCAGCATCTACGTGAAGGCCCTGAACAAGGTCAAAGAAAGATGAGCGCCTATTCCATCACCGAACCCTCGAAGCTGTCGAAATCGGTCGCAGGCGTGCTGGTCGTGACCTACGCGATCATCACACTTCTGCCGCTGGTCTGGATCATCATGACCGGCTTCAAGACCCCGCCGGACAGCATCAGCTATCCCCCGAAGGTGATCTTCCAGCCAAGCCTTGAAGGCTACGTCAACCTCTTTACCACCCGCACCCGGGTGACCGAAGAGGAACTGGCGAAACTGCCGCCGCCCGACGGCTTTGCCGAGGAAATCGTCCGCGATCTTGGCATGGTCATCGTCGGCCCGTCGAAGTTCGGCGAGCGGTTCATGAACTCTGTCATCATCGGCTTTGGCTCGACCTTCCTGTCGATCATCCTCGGCACGCTGGCCGCCTATGCCTTCAGCCGCTTCAAGGTGCCGCTGAAGGATGACCTTCTGTTCTTCATCCTGTCCACCCGGATGATGCCGCCGATCGCCGTGGCCATCCCGATCTTCCTCATGTACCGCCAGCTTGGCCTGAGCGACACGCATCTGGGCATGATCCTGCTCTATACGGCCGTCAACATCTCGCTCGCGGTCTGGCTGTTGAAAGGCTTCATCGACGAGATCCCGCGCGAATACGAGGAAGCGGCGCTGATCGACGGCTACACCCGCTTTCAGGCCTTCCGCAAAGTCGTGCTGCCGCAGGCCGCCACCGGCATCGCCTCAACCGCGATCTTCTGCCTGATCTTTGCCTGGAACGAATATGCCTTCGCCGTGCTGCTGACCACCGCCACCGCCCAGACCGCCCCCCCCTTCATCCCCACCATCATCGGGGTCGGCGGCCAGGACTGGCCCGCCGTCGCCGCCGGGGCCACGCTGTTCCTCTTGCCGGTGATGATCTTCACCATCCTTCTGCGCAAACACCTGTTGCGCGGGATCACCTTCGGGGCGGTGCGCAAATGACCCCCCGCGATTTCATCCGTCCGCAAATATCCCCGCCGGAGGCTTCTGCCGCCGGCCGGGGATGCCTCCGGCGGGGATATTTAGAGACAGATGAAAGGGCCAGACCATGAGCAACTTTCTGACCGGCCTGCTCCGCCTCCGCCGCGGCCCGTGGGAGAACCTCGCCACCGTCCTCATCGCGCTGGGTGTGGTGATGCTGATGCAACCCTTCGCGCTGTGGCTTTACACCTACAGCTTCATCGTCACCCTGATCGGCACCGTGATGTTCATCATCACCAGCCACTTCCCGGAATAATCATGGCCGAGATCGTCATTCGCAACCTGCGCAAGGAATTCGGCGCGTTCACGGCAGTGAAGGGGTCCTCCTTCACCATCAGGGACGGCGAGTTTTTCATGCTGCTCGGCCCCTCGGGCTGCGGCAAGACCACCACCCTGCGGATGATCGCCGGGCTGGAACTGCCGACCTCGGGCGAGATTCTGATCGACGGCGAAGATGTCTCGATGCGCCCCGCCAGCCAGCGCGACATCGCCATGGTGTTCCAGATGTTCGCCTTGTATCCGCATATGAACGTGCGCAAGAACATCAGCTATCCGCTGGTCAGTCAGGGCATGCCACGCGCGCAGGTCACCGCCAAGGTCGCCGAAGTGGCGCGCATCCTTGGCATCGAAGATATCCTGAACAGACCCGTCGGCGGCCTGTCCGGCGGCGACCGCCAGCGCGTGGCGCTGGGCCGCGCCATCGTGCGTAACCCCAAGGCTTTCATGATGGACGAACCCCTGGGCGCGCTAGATGCCGAATTCCGCGAGCATATGGCCGAAGAGCTGCGCGCCCTGCATGACCGGATGAAGGCCACCACCGTCTATGTCACGCATGACCAGCTGGAGGCGATGCAGATGGGCGACAAGATCGTGGTGATGAACCACGGCGTTGTCGAACAGTTCGGCACCCCGCAAGACATCTACGACCATCCCGCCACACTGTTTGTCGCCGATTTCATCGGCAGCCCGTCGATG